>NZTV01000020.1 GCA_002703245.1 Microbacterium sp. | reverse complement strand
GGTGTCACCCATGGCGCTCACGGCGACGACGACGTCGTCACCGGCACGACGGGCATCCACGATGCGCTTGGCGACTCGCTTGATGCTCTCCGCGTCGGCCACGGACGCACCGCCGTACTTCTGGACGATCAGCGCCACGTTGGATCTCCCGGGTTGCGCGGGCACGAAGGAATCGGGCGAAAGCACGCCCGACCCACCATCTTACGGACGCGACCATGCGCACATCGCCATGTGACGGACCGCACCCGGCTTCCGCTCGGCCCGTGCACGGTCCCCGCACAGGCGATCGGTCCTAGGATCGAGGCGGTCCCCGCGCCCGGAGGACCGTCGTCGAACGAGTCACAGGAGGTCGCGGCCGCATGGCCCCACGCCGCCGCAAGCTGCTGCCGTCGCTGAGCAGCCTGGTGCGCAGTGACCTGCCCACCGACACCCTCACCGAGGCGTTCCCGGTGATCGACGACGCTCTGGCCGCGCAGATCGTCGAGCTCGCGATCCGCATCGGAGAGACGATGCTGGTCGCCGGCGCCCCCGCGAGCGAGGTCACCCTCACGATCGTGCGGGTCGCCGGCACCTACGGCCTCGACCAGGTCCACGTCGAAGTCAGCTACAACTCGATCACGGCGACCTATCACCGGCCGGGCGCGGAGCGCCCGATCACGTCCATGCGTGTGGTGCGCGGTGCGGCCCCGGACCACGAACGACTCCAGCGGGTGCAGGCACTGGTCAGCGACATCCGGTCGGGTCTGGATCCCCAGACGGCCTCGGAACGGTTCCGACGTATCCGACACACCCCTTTCCTGTACCGCCCGCCGGCGGTCGTGATCGCGCAGGGCATGCTCGCGGTCGGCGTCGCCATCATGTTCGGTGCGCCGTGGATCGTCATCGTGCTCGCGTTCGTCGCCGCGATCCTGGCCGCTCTCACTCAGTACGCGCTCGCGAAGGCACACGTGCCGTACTTCTTCAGCCAGATCGCCGGGGCGTTCGTCCTCACCCTGGCCGCTGCGTTCAGCCCGCTCCTCGCCCTGACCCCCCTTCCCGGGGCGCAGGACATCAGACCATCGGTGATCGTCGCCTCCGGCATCGTCCTGATGCTGGCCGGTCTCACCGTCGTCGGCGCGGCGCAGGATGCGATCGACGGGTTCGCCCTGACCGCAATGGGGCGCATGCTCGAGCTGACGACGCACACGTTGGGGGTCGTGCTCGGCATCCTGGCCGCCTTGGAAGTGGCCAGCGTCGTCGGACGGGGAATGGACCCACCCAATGAAGCGGTCCCCCTGGGCGCGGTTCCGCTGCAGTTCCTCGGAGCGGGACTCATCGCCGTCGCCGTTGCGGTGTACAACGGCGCCGGCCGCCGCATCATCGTGGTGAGCACCGTGTTGAGTCTCATCGCGTGGGCGGGTTACCTCGCCGCCTCCTCCATCGGACTCGACACGGCCGCCGCGAGCGGCATCGGGGCCTTCGTCGGCAGCTTCGTCGGGGTCCTCGCGGCTTACCGACTCCACGTGCCGTCGGTGGCCATCACCATCGCCGCGATCCTCCCCATGGTCCCCGGCGCCGCGGTCTTCCGCGGGTTGCTGAGCATCGTCGAGGCCGGGGACGAGGGGTCGCTCATGCTGGTGGGGTTCGAGACGCTCGTCGGTGCGGCCATCGTCGGCATCAGCCTCGCCGTGGGGGCGTCGCTGGGCATTTACCTCGGGCAGCCCGTGCGCGCGTCGCTCGGCTCGGTCTCGAAAGCGCGCGTGCGCCTTCGCCGCTGACACCCGCGCGAGAGCCCGGGTCCGTCACGAGCGGACTCACCCGATGGCGCGGCGCCCTTCGAAGGCCCGCCCGAGGGTCACTTCATCGGCGTATTCGAGGTCGCCACCGACGGGCAGACCGGACGCGAGGCGGGTGACCGAGATCTGCAGCGTCTGCAACAGCCGGCTCAGATACGTCGCCGTCGCCTCCCCCTCGAGGTTCGGGTTCGTAGCGATGATGACCTCCTGCACGGTGCCGTCGGCGAGACGCTGCATGAGTTGCGCGATGCGAAGGTCGTCGGGGCCGATGCCGGCGATCGGGCTGATGGCGCCGCCGAGCACGTGGTAGAGCCCGCGGAACTCGCGTGTGCGCTCGATCGCCGCCACGTCCTTCGCGTCTTCCACCACGCAGATGAACGTCAGGTTGCGGCGCGGGTCGCGGCAGATACCGCACCGCTCCTGCTCGGAGACATTCCCGCAGATCTCGCAGAAGCGCACCTTGTCGCGCACCTCGGACAGGAGCTGGGCCAGGTGGGACACATCGAAACCGGGCGTCTGGAGGATGTGGAACGTGATGCGCTGCGCCGACTTGGGCCCGATCCCGGGGAGGCGGCCGAACTCGTCGATCAGGTTCTGGACGATGCCGTCGTACATCAGCTGAACCTCGTGGGCGCCTCGTAGGGCTCTTCACGCACGAAGGTCGCGCCCAGCACCTGCCGCACGACCGCTTCGCCGTAGCGCTGCACGCCGCCCTCGCGCCGGGGAGTGCGACCCGCGGCGCGCGGTTCGGGGGTCGGGGTGGCCAACGGCGGGGCGACGACCGGGGGCACGGGGACATCGGCGGGCCGCACGTCGGTGTCGAGCTCGGGGTCCTCGTCGCGATCGTCGTCCGACACGGCGATCGTGGCCTCGCGTGGCAGCACGTCGCCCTCGCGGTCGGGGGCGATGGTCGCGGTGCGCACCGTCGCTCGGGCGTCCTCCGGGTCGTCGTCGACGGCCAGCTGCCCGAGAGAGGACCCCACCGGGGGGACGGCACCCGACGGCGCGCCTCCGATCGACGGGGCATCCTGCGGGATCGGGGCGACGGCCCAGTCCGTGACGGGGCTCGCCGCCACCTGCGCGGGCGCCGACCCCCGGGCGGACGCCGGTGCCGACACCCTCGGAGCCGCCTCGGCCGGGCGAACGGGGGCCCGCATGGCGCCCGGCTCCGTGCCCGGACCACCCGGACCACCGGAACCACCGGAACCACCGGAACCACCGTCGTCGAGGTTGGCGAGATACTTCACCCGGATGCCCAGGACGGCGACGATCGCCTGGCGGAGGTCTTCGCTCGGACCGGCACCGGCGGTGCGTTGCTTGAACTTCGCGATGTCGGCGTTGCTCGTGAACGCCAGCGTGAGCACGTCGTCGGTGAGATCGGCCACCCGCGCTCCGAGCACGATGAGCCACGAGGATCGGCTGATGCCCTCCAGGCGTGCCAGCACCGCGTCCCAGTGGTCGCGGACCACCTCGGTCGTGATCGGTCCGGAGACGACCACAGGCTCGGCCGGGGGCGTCGGCTCCGCGACGGCGGTCGACGAGGTCGCGGAGCCGGGTGCGGGCGGCGCCGGCGACGAGGTCGCGGGTGCCGCCACAGGCGTGTCCCCGGTGGGACGGGGCGGCGCGACGGGTGCCGCGCTCGGTGTCGGCGCCGCGGCGGCCGGGGCCACCGGCCCCTCGGCGGGAGTCGGCGCCGGCGCCTCGGCGGCAGTGAGCACACGCGCGACCATGAGTTCGAGTTGCAGTCGCGGCGAGGTCGCCCCCGACATCTCGTCGAGAGCCGCGATCACGACATCGGCCGTGCGCGACAGGCGGGACGCCCCGAAGGCGTCCGCCTGCCGAGTGTAGTTCGCCAGTTCCTCCTCCGAGACGCCGCGCAGCACCGCCGCGGCACCGTCCCCGGTCGCCGCGATGATGATCAGATCACGGAGCCGCTCGAGGAGATCGTCCACGAACCGCCGCGGGTCCTGGCCGGTCTGCACGACGCGGTCGACCGCGGCGAACGCCGCCGCGGCATCGCGTGCACCGAGTGCGTGGACGACCTCGTCGAGCAGTTCACCGTGCGTGTAACCGAGCAACGCGACCGCCCGCTCATACCGCACCAGCACGCCCTGCTCGCCGACGTCGGAACCGGCGATGAGCTGATCCAACAGCGAAAGGGTGTCTCGGGGCGATCCGCCGCCGGCGCGCACCACGAGCGGAAGCACGCCCGCTTCGACGGCCACACCCTCGCTCGCGCAGAGCTCTTCGACATAGGCGAGCATCGCCGCGGGCGGCACCAAGCGGAACGGATAGTGATGCGTGCGCGACCGGATCGTGCCGATGACCTTCTCGGGCTCGGTCGTCGCGAAGATGAACTTGACGTGGTCGGGTGGCTCTTCGACGAGCTTCAGGAGCGCATTGAACCCCTGCGGCGTCACCATGTGCGCCTCGTCGAGGATGAAGATCTTGAAGCGGTCGCGCGCCGGCGCGAACACGGCGCGTTCCCGGAGGTCGCGCGCGTCGTCGACGCCATTGTGGGAGGCGGCGTCGATCTCGACGACGTCGAGCGATCCACCGCCGGCGCGCCCCAGCTCCACGCAGCTCTCGCACGTTCCGCACGGGGTGTCGGTCGGGCCTTCCGCGCAGTTCAAGCAGCGGGCCAGGATGCGTGCGGAGGTCGTCTTGCCGCACCCGCGGGGGCCCGAGAACAAGTAGGCATGACCGACCCGGTCACCGCGCAACGCGGTCATCAGCGGCTCGGTGACCTGAGACTGTCCGATCATCTCCCCGAACGCCTCGGGGCGGTAGCGGCGGTAGAGGGCGGTGGTCACCCAGACAGCCTACGGCGTCGCTCCGACATCGTGGCGAGTCGGGTCAGGCCGGGGCGCCCTCCTCGACCTCCTCGCCGTCGCCGAGCACCGGGATCGCCGTGGTCATCGCGGGCACGGACGCCGACAGCAGCGTGCCGTCCTCGCGCCGGGCGTCGAGGAAGCTGCGGATCGAGGGACGGCCCGGGATGAGCGGCCCCTGATCGGGCAGCGGCACGACGACCTCTCCCCCACCCTCGATGACATATGACGCACCGCGGACGGTGAACGCGACCGGGTCGCCCTCGCCGGCGGAGACGCGCAGCTCGTGCGGGCGCACGGACACACTCAACCGGGTGCCCTGCCAGTGCAACGTGTAGGCCAACTCGGGCCAGTCCGCCGGCAGACGCGGGTCGAAGGACAGCTCCCCGAAGTGATCGCGCATGCCCCCGAAGCCGGAGACGAGCGCTGTCCACACGCCACCGGCCGACGCGACGTGGACGCCGTCGGAGGCGTTGTGGTGCAGGTCGGCGAGATCGACGAACAGCGACTGCGAGAAGTACTGCAACGCCAGATCCTGGTAGCCGACCTCCGCGGCGAGAATCGACTGCACGACCGCCGACAGGGTCGAGTCGCCCGTGGTCAGCGGATCGTAGTACTCGAAGTCGGCGAGCTTGTCCTCGGGCGAGAAGTGGTTCCCCTGCAGGAACAGCGCCAGCACGACGTCGGCCTGCTTGAGCACCTGGTACCGGTAGATCACCAGCGGGTGGAAGTGCAGCAGCAACGGACGCTGCTCGTCGGGGGTGTGTTCGAGGTCCCACACCTCGCGGTCGAGGAAGACCTCGTCCTGCGGGTGGATCCCGAGCGTCTCGCTGTACGGGATGTGCATCGCCTCGGCCGCACGGTCCCACGTCTCCGCCTCGGTCGGATCGAGGCGGAGACGCTCGACCATGAGGCGGTACGCCTCGGGATCGTTCTCGGCCATCTCGTCGACCGTGCGCGCGGCGAAACGCAGGTTGAAGCGCGCCATGACGTTGGTGAAGAGGTTGTTGTTGACGACGGTGGTGTACTCGTCGGGCCCGGTAACGCCGTGGATGTGGAACGAGTCCTCGCCGTGGCCGTTGCTCGAGCGCCAGAAACCGAGGGTGGTCCACAGCCGCGCGGTCTCGACGGCGATGTCGACGCCCTCCCGGTAGAGGAACTCCTCATCCCCCGTGGCCCGCACGTACTTCGCCACCGCGAAGCTGATGTCGGCGTTGATGTGGTACTGCGCGGTGCCGGCGGCGTAGTACGCCGACGCCTCTTCCCCGTTGATGGTGCGCCACGGGAACAGCGCTCCGGCCTCGTTCAGCTGCCGCGCGCGGCGACGTGCGGCAGGGAGCATGAGGTAGCGCATGCGCAGCGCGTTTCGCGCCCACAACGGGCTGGTGTACGCCATGAACGGCATGATGTACACCTCGGTGTCCCAGAAGTAATGACCGCTGTAGCCCGATCCGGTCATCCCCTTGGCGGGCACGCCCATGCCGTCGGCGCGCGCAGCCGCCTGGGCGAGCTGGAACAGACACCAGCGCACCGCCTGCTGGATGTCGTCCTGGCCGCCGATGCGCACGTCCGAGCGCTCCCAGAAGTCCGACAGCCACGACCGCTGCGCGGCGAAGAGCGCGTCGTAGCCCAGGTCGCATACGCGGTCGACGACACGACGCCCACGGTCCACGAGCTCCCGCGCCGGCACACCGCGCGAGGTGTGGTAGCTGACGAACTTCGTCACCGTCGTCGGCACCCCGGCGCGGGCGTTCACGCGAAAGACGTTCTTCGCGATGTCCGGCTCGATCAGTCGCCGCGCGTCGTAGTCGTTCTCCGTCTCGATCTCATGGTCGGCGACGACCGCGATGGTCATCCCCGACTCCGAGACGCGGAACGACAGCGCGGAACGGTCATGGTCCTGCCAGTACTCCTGTGGCTGCAGGACACGGTCCTGGATGCGCTCGGCCTTGCGTGGGTCCCAACCCGACTTCTTCGTGGCGTTCGGGATCCCGCCGTAGACGTCCTCGCCGTCCTGCCGGTTCAGCAGCTGGCACGAGATGGTCACCGGCGCGTCGGAATTGAGCACGGTCACCGTCCGGCGCATCACCGCCAGGTGCTTCTCCTCGAACGAGACCATCCGCTCGTCCTCGATCAGCACCTCCTTGCCCGACGGGGTGACCCACAGGATGCGCTGGCGCAGCACACCGTCGCGCATGTCCAGCACGCGCTCGTACTCGCGCACGTCGGCGAGGTCCAGCGACAGCGGTTCGTCGTCGATGTAGACGCGCATGACCTTCGCGTCCGGTGCGTTCACGATGGTCTGACCGACCTCGGCGAAGCCGTACGCGCGCTCGGCGTGGTGGATCGGGAAGGTCTCGTGGAAGCCGTTGATGAACGTGCCGTCCTCGTGCCCGTGCCTGCCCTCGGGCGAGTTGCCGCGCAGACCGAGGTAGCCGTTGCCCACGGCGAAGAGCGTCTCGGTGACACCGATGTCGGACATGTCGACACGTGTCTCGACCAGACGCCACGGGTCGGCGGGGAACCGGTCGCGGTCGATCATGCGGGTGCCTCCGTGACGAACTCGGCCAGATCGGCGACGACGACGTGCGCACCGGCGGCGCGCAACGCCTCCTCGCCCGCTCCGCGGTCGACGCCCACGACGAGACCGAAACCGCCCGCCGCCGCGGACTGCACGCCGCTGATGGCATCCTCCACCGCGACGCTGCGTTCCGGGGCGACCTGCATCATGCGGGCGGCGGTCACGAACACATCCGGAGCGGGCTTGGAGGCCAGGTGGTCACGCTCGGCGATGACGCCGTCCATCACGACCGGGAAGCGATCGCGGATCCCCGCGGCGGCGAGCACCTCTTCGGCGTTCTTCGAGCTCGACACGACGCTGACGGGCATGTCGACGGCGGCGAGCGCGTCCAGCAGGCGGACCGACCCCGGGTACGGGGCGATGCCCTCCGCGCGCAGCACGCGTGCGAAGACGTCGTTCTTGCGGTTGCCGATGCCGCACACGGTGTCGGCCGAGGTCGGGTCGGACGGCTCACCCCAGGGCACCTCCACATCGCGGCTGTGCAGGAGCGCGGCGACACCGTCATACCGCTTCTTGCCGTCGAGGTGGTCGAAGTAGTCGCGCTCGGTGTACGGCGGCTCGATCCCCCATTGGGCGAAGAGCTCCTCGAACATCGTCCGCCACGCGTGCATGTGCACCTCGGCGGTCGGGGTGAGGACCCCGTCGAGATCGAAGAGCACGGCGTCGTAGGCCGTCAGGTCGGGCAGGGCGGGGGAAGACACGGGACCTCCTCGCGGGGGCGGACGGGACGGGCACACCTTCGCGCCTGTGGCCAGCTTAGGGGGATCGGCGGCCGCGCGAGGTACGGTTCGACTCAGCCACGCGCGACCTGAAGCGTCTGCCGGGCGATCTCGAGCTCCTCATCGGTGGGGACCACCAACACCGTCACCGTCGAGTCGTCGGTCGAGATGATCCGGATGCCGCGCTCGCGCGACGCGTTGCGATCGGTGTCGACCCGCACCCCGGCGAAGCCGAGGGTGGCCAGGGCCTGCTCGCGCACCGCGGGGACGTTCTCGCCCACACCCGCGGTGAACGCGATCACGTCGACGCCGCCGAGCTGTGCCAGATAGGCGCCGGCATAGGCCCGCAGCCGGTGGACGTAGACCTCGAACGCGAGCACGGCCGCCTCGTCGCCACGCTCGATGCCGGCCTGGATGTCGCGCATGTCGGAGACCCCGGCGAGCCCGAGCATCCCGCTGCGCTTGTTCAACAAGGTGTCGAGGTCGTCCACGGTCATCCCCGCGCGCCGCGCGAGGTGGAGCAAGACGGCGGGATCGAGATCGCCGGACCGCGTTCCCATCACGAGCCCTTCGAGGGGTGTGAGTCCCATGGAGGTCTCCACCGACGCTCCGCCCTCGATCGCGGCGACCGACGCCCCGTTCCCGAGATGGAACACGATCTGGCGCAGTTCTGCGAGGGGGCGGTCCACGAACCGCGCCACGGCCTCGCTGACGAACTTGTGCGACGTGCCGTGGAAACCGTATCGGCGCACGCGGTGTGCGGCGGCCAGCTCCGCATCGATGGCGTAGGTGTAGGCCGCCGCCGGCAGCGTCTGGTGGAACGCGGTGTCGAACACCGCGACGTGCGGCACGTCGGGGAACGCCTTCTTCGCGGCGGTGATCCCCTGCAGATTCGCCGGGTTGTGCAACGGGGCCAGGACGGCGAGCTCGTCGATGTTGATCTCGACCAACGAGGTGATCAGGGTCGGCTCGAAGAAGCGCGCGCCGCCGTGCACGACGCGGTGCCCCACGGCGATCGGCGGGTCTTCCTCGAGCGAGGGACCGTGCTCGGCGAAGGCCCGCGTCATCACGTCGAAGCCCGCGGTATGGGTCGGGATGCTCGCCTCGATCGTCGAGGTGGCCTTACGCACTGCCGGCGCCGGACCCTCCTCGGTGTGGAAGAAGACGGTGTGGGTGGCCGAGCCGCCCTCCTCACCGATCCGTTCGACCAGGCCCGAGGCGAGGACCCTTTCATCGACCATGTCGATGAGCTGGTACTTGAACGACGACGAACCGCTGTTGATGACCAGGACCGGTGTCATGTCACTTCCCTTGCGCCTGGATCGCGGTGATCGCGATGGTGTTGACGATGTCTTGCACCAGCGCACCGCGCGACAGGTCGTTGATCGGTTTGTTCAGCCCCTGCAGCACCGGTCCGATGGCGACCGCACCGGCCGAGCGCTGCACGGCCTTGTAGGTGTTGTTGCCGGTGTTGAGATCGGGGAAGACGAAGACCGTGGCGCGCCCGGCGACCTCCGATCCGGGGAGCTTGGCCGCCCCCACCGCCGCGTCCGCGGCGGCGTCGTACTGGATCGGCCCTTCGACGAGGAGCTCCGGCGCACGCTCGCGCACGAGGGCTGTCGCCGCCCGCACCTTGTCGACATCCGCGCCGGTCCCGGACTCGCCGGTGGAGTAGGACAGCATCGCGACCTTCGGCTCGATCCCGAACCGGGTCGCGGTCGCGGCCGATGTGACGGCGATGTCGGCGAGCTGTTCGCTGGTGGGGTCCGGGATGACCGCGCAGTCGCCGTAGACGAGCACCCGGTCCGCGAGGGCCATGAGGAACACGCTCGAGACGACCGAGACGTCCGGCTTGGTCTTGATGATCTCGAACGCCGGCCGGATGGTGTGGGCCGTGGTGTGCGCGGCACCGGAGACCATTCCGTCGGTGAGCCCCTGGTGCACCATCATCGTGCCGAAATAGGACACGTCGGTGACCGTGTCGGCGGCACGTTCGAACGTCATCCCCTTGTGCGCGCGCAGCTCGGTGTACGCGTCGGCGAACCTGTGTACGTGCACCGCGTCGAACGGGGACAGCACCTCGGCGGCCTGGATGTCGATGCCCAGTTCCAGCGCACGCGCGCGGACTTCGAAGGGCTCACCCAGGATGACCAGATCGGCGATGCCGCGCTTGAGCACCGTCGCGGCCGCCCGGAGCACGCGGTCGTCGTCTCCTTCGGGCAGCACGATCTTCTTCCGCGCGGCGCGGGCGCGTTCGATCAGCTGGAACTCGAACATCAACGGCGTGACGACCGTCGCGCGAGCGACACCGAAGGCACGCAGCAACTCGGTCGTGTCGACGTGGTTCTCGAACAGCGACAGCGCCGTGTCATAGCGACGCTGCGAGTCGGCCGCGAGCCGGCCGCGCGTCGACATGATCCGGACGGCGGCCTCGTAGGTGTCCAGGTCGGAGGTGATGATCGGGATTTTGGAGCCCAGACCGTCCAGCAGCCGGCGGACCGGCTCCGCCAACTCGAACCCGCCGTTGAGGACGATGCCCGCGATGGAGGGGAAGGTCCCGGAGGCGTTGGCCAGCAGTGTCGCCAGGAGCACTTCGGCGCGGTCGGCGGGGATGACCACCACCGCGCCCTCGTACAGGCGCGGTAGGACGTTGACGATCGACATGGCCGCCACGACCACACCGAGCGCGGGTCGGGTCAGGAGGTCCGGGTCGCCGGCGAGCAGTTCGCCGTCGACCGCCCGCATGATCCCTCGGATCGAGGGGGCCACGAGGAACCGGTCCTCGGGGATGGCCCACACCGGCACCTCGGCCTGATCGGCCCGCGGGTGCGACGCGATGGAGGCGTTGACCGAAGCCCGCACGGCCCCGACCGTCTCGGTGAGGTGGCCTTCGTCCGCCCGGTTGGCCACGACGGCGAACAGCTCGGCACGCTCGTGGAGCAGTTCCGTGACGGCGAGCGCGGCGATCTGGCCCATCTCGTCCGGGGTGCGCGGCACGGTGGAACCGAGCTGTTCCGGCTGGCCCTGCGCGGCACGGCCGCCCAGCACGAGGAGCACCGGGGCCCCGAGGTTCGCGGCGATACGCGCGTTGTAGGCGAGTTCGGCGGGGCTTCCCACGTCGGTGTAGTCGCTGCCGACGATGACGACCGCATCGCACTGGGCCTCGACGGCCTTGTACCGCTCGACGACCGTGGACAGGGCCGCGTCGGGGTCGCGCCGCACATCGTCGTAGGTCGTGCCGATGCAATCGTCGTAGTCGAGGTCGACACCGTCGTGCGCGAGGAGCATTTCGAGCACGTAGTCGCGCTCGGTGGTCGATCGGGCGATCGCGCGGAAGACACCGACCTTCGGCGTCGCGTGCCCGAGGGTCTCCAGGAGCCCGAGCGCGACGGTCGACTTGCCCGAATGGCCTTCGGCGGACGTGATGTAGATGCTCTGCGTCACGTCCCCAGCCTAGGCGGCGTGTCCCGGCGGGCACCTGAATTCGCCGGATGTTCAGCGACCGCACCGACACCCGCGTCGCCATCGACCGGCCCCGACGCACCCGGTCGCGTGGGAAAAGTAAGACTCTCCGCGAACCCGGCAGAGCCCGGTTACCCTTGCTACGTTTCCGTCCTGGGGGAGTTGGCCTGGATGCCGCCTCGCGGAGAGCTGTCCCCAGTCTAACGGTTCTCGCGAGTGCGTCGAGCCGAGACGGTTCGGGCCCCGAAGTCACCACGCGTTGTTACGATCGACGCGTGGGCGATGAGGCTCGCGCCACCGCGGGCGAGGGGAGTCCCAGTGACTGACAGGACCATCACCGGGCACGTCGGCGGTGCGGCGACGATCACATCGGCCGAGGATTTCGCCGAGACGACCCGCGCCATCGTCGGGTCGGTCGAACGCGTGATCGACGGCAAGCCCGACGCGGTCCGTTCCGCGCTGGTCTGCCTGCTCGCCGAAGGCCACCTCCTCATCGAGGACGTCCCCGGGGTCGGCAAGACGATGCTCGCCCGGGCGCTCGCCGCCTCGGTCGACGCGAGCGTGCGCCGCATCCAGTTCACCCCGGACCTGCTGCCCGGCGACGTCACAGGCGTGAGCGTGTTCAACCCCGTCGCCCGCGAATTCGAGTTCAAGGCGGGCGCGATCTTCGCCAACATCGTCATCGCCGACGAGATCAACCGCTCCTCCCCCAAGACCCAGTCCGCCCTGCTGGAGGCGATGGAAGAGCATCAGGTGACCGTCGACGGGATGTCGCACGAGCTCGACGAGCCGTTCCTGGTCGTCGCGACCCAGAACCCGCTCGAGATGGAGGGCACCTACGCCTTGCCGGAGGCGCAGCGCGACCGATTCATGATGCGCATCTCGATGGGGTATCCGGATGCCGCGGCCGAAGCGCTCATGCTGCGGCAGCGCGAGACGGTCAATCCGCTGCGCGGTGTCACGCCGGTCGTCAGCGCCGCGCAGGTCGAGCAGTTGATCGCCTGGGCGCGGCGGGTCCATGTCGCGCCGGCCATCGAGGAGTACGCGGTCGCCCTGGCAGCCGCGACCCGCACCCATCCCGATCTGCGGCTGGGCGCGAGCCCCCGGGCCACCCTGCAACTCGTCCGGGCCGCGAAGGTGTGGGCGGCCCTGGACGGACGCGGCTTCGTCATCCCCGACGACGTCACGGCGCTGTTGGCCCCCGTCTTCGCGCACCGCCTCATCCCCACCCGTGCGGCCGGCGGCTCCCGTTCCCGATCCGGACCAGACGCCGTCACGACCGTGCTGGAGACGATCGCGGCCGCGGTACGCGTGCCGCTGGCGACCCGCACGTGAGGTGAGCATGAGACGTCTGTGGCCGCTGACCACCCGCGGGACGGGTGCGCTCATCCTGGCCGTCGGATGCCTCGTCGCCGCCGGCGAGCTCGGCCTGGTCGAGCTGCTCTACTTCGGGGTCCTCCTGTTCGCGGTCCTGGCCGCGGCGGTGCTCTCGCTGTTCCTGACACGCCGCACCGGCGCGGTGGAACGCACGATGGTCCCGGAGACCGTCGGGGTCGGGGAGACCGCCGTCGTGACGGCACGGGTCGCGATCCGGACGGCCGTCCCGACCCCTCCGGGAACGTGGGAGGACTCCCTTCCCACGGGCCTGACGGGCGAGGCGACCGGCGCCTTCCCCGCGCTCGCATCCGGTCTTCGGGGTGCACCGCGTGCGATCGAGCGGTCCTACACCGTCACGGGGGTCACCCGCGGCATCCACACGCTGGGTCCGCTCGCGCTCACGACGACCGATCCGTTCGGTCTTGCGCGCCGGCGCACCCTGCGCGGCGAACGCACCGACGTGACGGTCACCCCCGCCGTCGTCGAGCTCCCCGGGTTGCCGGAGGCTGGCGGGGCATCGGGCGGAAGCAGGCTCACAGCCGACCTGCACCTGGGACAGGGCGCCGACAACCTCGTCGCCCGCCCCTACCAATCAGGCGACTCGATGCGGCGCATCCATTGGCGGGCGACCGCGCACCGCGACGAGCTGATGGTCCGCCAGGAGGAGCAGGAATCCACTCCGGAAGCGACCGTGGTCTTCGACCTGGGCACGTTGCGATGGTCCCCCGAAGCCATGACCGCACCGGGCACCGACCCGGCGTTCGAGACCGCGGTGTCGGCGTGCGTGTCCGTCGTCGCGCGGCTCGTGCACGACGGGTACGGCGTCGACGTGATCGACAGCGACGGGACGGCCCTGTCCGACCGCATCGACGCGGGCGACATGGGGGAGGTCGAGCATTTCACCACCCGCTTCGCCACACTGGTGGCCCACCCCGACGACCACCTCGCGCGGCTGGCTCCCGTGTTCACGGGAGGGATGAGCGGACCGGTGGTCCTCATCATCGGTCGTTTCGATCCGGCCGACGTGGTGGCGGTGGCCCCGGTCGCCCACCACAGCACCCTGCCGATGGTGCTGGCGCTGGCACCACGCGGCGACGCCCTCGCGCGGGCGGAGGACGCGGGGTGGCATGCCGCGTCGATCCCGGTCGACGGCGATCCGTCGGGTGCGTGGGCATCGGTCGGCGAGCGACTCGTGGGCGATCATGTCGCCTGATCCGGGTGGCACGGCCCGAGATCGCACGGCCGTGGCCGTCCTGCTGCCCCTCGGCGCGGCCGCCGCGGTGGTGGCCGCACTCCTGCCGCTGACGCGGGTGGTCCTGCCCGGGCAATGGATGCCGGGTACCGTCCTCCTGATCGTCGCCGTCCTCGCCTCCGGCTACCTCGCGCGCCGCGCCGGACTGGCCGCATTGGCCGTGACGCTGATCGAAACCGGCGTCTGGGCCGTTCTGGTCATGCTGTTCTTCCTGCGCGACACGGCACTGCTGTGGGTGATCCCGACCACCGAGACTGTGGACGAGCTGTTCCGCCTCCTCGCGACCGCCGCGGAGGAGATCACCTACGGCGCGGCACCCCTGCGGGCCGGCTCCGCGCTGGCGTTCCTCATCGTCGCGTCGGTGGGGTTGCTGGCCATCGTCGTCGACCACGTCGTGGTCACGGCACGGATGCCCCTCCTGGCCGGCGTCGCCCTGATCGCCGTCTCCCTCATCCCGTCGATCGTGGTTCCCGACGAGATCGACGTGGTCGCGTTCGTGCTGCTGTCGGCCTCGATCCTGTTCCTGATGCGGGTGGACACCCTGTCGCGTCAGGCGCCGAAGGCGCGCGCGGCCACCCGCGGCGCGGGCGTACCGGCGACGGCCGCCGGTATCGGAGTCGTCGCCGTCGTCGTCACCCTCGTGGTCGCCCCCTCGCTCCCGCAGCCACTGGCCCGCAGCGCACCCGGGGGCGTGAACGTCGGCAGTGGGATCGATGCGACGCTCCAACTCGGCGACGACCTGCGCCGGCCGCGCGAGGTCGAGGTGCTCCGCATGTACAGCACCTCGCCCCTGCCGCCGTACCTGCGCGCCACGACCCTGTCGACCTTCGACGGCGCGGTGTGGCTGCCGGACGAGGATGAGGCCGAGGTCCTGGACGACCAGACCGAGATGGAGTCCGTCTCGGTGGCCTCGGAGATCCGACTCGAGGAGTACATCACAGACGTGTCGATCCAGAATCTCGCATCGACGTGGCTTCCCATGCCCTTCCCCGCGGTCGGTGTCACCGGGCTCGACGGCGACTGGTCCACCGTCGCCGACAACCGCACGGTCATCAGCGACGGGGGCCGCACCCAGGATCAGGAGTACGAGGTCCTCACGCAGGTGCCCCGCCCCACGCGCGAACAGATCCGCACCTACGACGCTTCCCCGTCGGGGCTGCGACCGGAACTGACACAGCTCCCCGAGGGACTCCCCGACATCGTCGGCGACCTCGCACGCGAGGTGACCGCCGGCACATCCAACGACTACGACGCGCTCATCGCGCTGCAGGCATGGTTCCGCGGTTCCGAGTTCCGTTATTCCCTGGACGCCCCCGTCGACGACGGCTTCGACGGCACCGGCGCGGAGGCGGTCGCGCAGTTCCTCGAGCAGAAGGAGGGGTACTGCGTGCACTACGCGGGCGCCTTCGCGCTGATGGCCCGCGTCCTCGACATGCCCAGTCGCATCGTCGTCGGCTACCTGCCCGGCACCTCCACGACCGACGCGATCGAGGGGCAGACCGTCTACTCGGTGTCCTCCTCGCAACTGCACGCCTGGCCCGAGATCCACTTCGAGGGTCTCGGCTGGATCTCGTTCGAGCCGACCAACAGTCTCGGAACACCGACGAACTTCTCCGCGGCGACCTCGCTGACCGGCCCCGCCGCCGATCGGGGCGACACCGCACAGACCGACGACGCGGACCCGACCCCCACCCCCACCCTCCTGCCCGAGGAGACCGCCCCGCAAGAAGGTCAGGCCCTCGGCGACCGCGGCGAGTCCGGGGGCGCGGTGCCGGTCATCGGCGTCGTGACCGCGTTGCTCCTCCTGCTCGCCGCGCCCGGCCTCGTGCGCGCCGCACGGACGCGGCGCCTGCTCGCCGCAGCACGAGCCGGCGACGCCGTCGCGGCGTGGTCGGTGGTGCAGGACGCGGCGATCGACCTCGGTATCCCGGTGCCGGCCGGCGACACCCCCCGCACGCTGGCCGCGCGCCTGGTCGAAGATCACGGCGCACCCTCCGCGGCCCTGGCCGTCCTCGTCGAAGCGGTCGAACGCGCCAGCTACGCCCCGTCCGGCACGGTCGCCTCCGCAGCGCCCGAAACCCTCGCCGACGCCGCCGCAGCGTCGGCGTCGGAGTTGCTGGGCAGCGCGCCGATCGCGAGACGCATCCTCGCCGTCGCCACGCCGCGATCGCTCGTCATGCGCCCCGGTAGCGCCTTCGCCGGGGCCGGTGCACGGGCGCGGACGTAAGACCCGCTCCGCACGTGCGTTAGGATGGTCCTCGGCCCTCACCGGCCATGGAGGATTCGCCTAGTGGCCTATGGCGCACGCTTGGAAAGCGTGTTGGGTGCAAGCCCTCAGGGGTTCGAATCCCCTATCCTCCGCCATTTTTCTCCCTTTGACCTGGGCTTTTCTTGGCCTCGGTAGCGATCGCGCAGCCCTCGTGGCACAGTTGGCGACCCTGGCAGTCAGTGATCAAACGGTGGGCGGCGTCGGAACCGCGCAAAGTGGCGCGTAAACCTGCGGTAACGCGCAGCACGATCCCGGTTCGCCGCAGAGGAACGACGGAGTCGCACCCTACGACGACGGAAGTCCTCGTCATCGCGGCGGACGATTCCCCGACTACCTAGCGACGTTTTGCAACGCTTAGCCACATCCTCGCCGGCTGTTGCGTCGAGGCTGCCCCGTCCGTCGATCGATGAGTTCGGCACCCGCTGGTGCGCCCCCGCGCCAGCGCACGCTGGCGTACCTGCATGCCCTCCGCGACGGTACGCACATGACGACCATGGAGTCGACGGACGCCCGGTTCGATGCACTCCACGCGGCGGCGCTTCGCCAGGCTGCGTAGACCTCGCCTCGCCATGCCTCGCCTCACCGAGACAGCGGTGATCGCCGCAGTTTACGACGCGCTCCCAAGCTGGCCCCGTAGTCTTCGGCGCGCCCGAGTGAGAGTTGCCCAAACGGTCGACTCGGTGAGGTCGAGGATCTGCGCAACCTCGGACCCGGCGTAGCCGGCCCAGTACGTCAGGTGAATGCAACGCCTTTCCCGCTCTGTCAGGGCGGCCACGGCCGCTCTTATGTCGAGGGACCGATGGTGGTCGTGCTCGACATGTTCCGCGCGTAGAACATCCCGCACATCGTCGCAGGCCCTCTTGGCCCGGGCATCGTGCCGGTAGTGGTCGGCGATCTTGTTGGCGAGCGTCCCGTACAGTCACGCGCGTGAGATGGGCTTGCCCCGCCTGAACAGCGTCCACGCCGCCGCGTGCGTCTCGGCCACTGCGTCCTCCGCGCTCGACTGCTCCGGGAGCCGACGGCCGGCGAAGCGGAAGAGCTCCTGTTGACAGCCCCCGATCAGTTCTACGAAGTCGGCGGTGAGGAGATCTCCACCGTCGGATCGGTGCTGACACAGAACGTCGTTCATCCATCCCCCAGAGCGATTTATCGTTATATTCCGCTTCGACGTAGTATCCCGTAGGATGCTTCTATGGCAATGACCGATCTGCAGCTGGCGGTGCTGACATCGCTGTCGAGCGAGCGCCGACACGGATACGCTGTCGTCCAGGCGGTGCAAGAGATCCTGCACCGCAACAACGTGCCCCTCACCACGGTCTACTCGTGCCTGGAAGCGCTGGCTGGGCGCGGGCTTGTCGAACCCCACGGGGATGAAGTCGTAAATGGCCGCGCCCGGCGCTACTTCCGCATCACCAGCGCCGGCAGGCAGGCCTTGGAGTCTCGTGCGGCGGAGCTCGCGTACCAGGTCAACGCTGTTCGCACCTACTCAGTCCCCAGCGGTGGGGAGGCTCTCGCGTGAGCATCGAGACCGACGTCCGCCGTGCTCTGCGTTGGCACAGCTCCCGGTGGCGCAAGAACCACGAGACGGTCCTCACCGGCATGTACCTGGACATGGCCGACAGCGAAGGGTGGGCCGAGCTCCCCGCCCGGGAGCGCCGCGCGCTCCGCCGCTCCGGGTTGGCGGAGCGTCTGAGATGGATCACCCCGGCGATTCTCGGCGCGATCGTGATCGCAGCGGGGATCTCAGCTCTCGTCCTGCCCCCGTTGCCGAACTTGTACGGCGCAGCGATGTGGGTCATCGTTGGCCCTGTCGCGCTCGCCCTGGCGACGGTGTCCCTGCTGTCGACTCTCGAAGGGTACGTCTCCCGTTCCGACTTCGCGGTCGGTGCGGTCGCCGTGCTCGCCGCTGTCACACTCAGTGCGACGTGGTGGGTCGCCACCTACCGGGACTTGGCCCTGACCGCGGGGACGTACGTGCCCGTGGCATGGTTCTGGGCATTCGGTGCTGCGTACGCACTCATCTTCAGCTCTGCAGTGTCCTTGGCCGCCACCCGCAGACTAGGCGACCACGGACTCCCCGCGCCCGCAGCCGCCGCGCTGAGCGTCCTCGGCGGGCTGGTGTCGGCCGTCCTCTTCGCCGGCGTCGCCCTCATCCCGTTCCTCCAGATCGGAGCGGGCATCGCGATCATGTCGCTGAGCATCGCAGGACGGCGCCGCGTCAACGCGCCGCGCCGGCGGAGCAACTTCGCCTGAACTCCTGTGTCAGGATCTGCGCCGCTCGGGCGACGTCTCCAATGAGCGCGGGAAGACCCGCAGCTCAAAAGGAGAGACAAATGATCGACAAGACGAGGCGATACCTCCGCGCCGCGGCGATGACAGCCGCGGCGGCGGTATCAATGACCCTGGCCGGCGCCGCTGCCGCCCAGGCAGCCACCGCGGAGAGGACGCCTGGCAACGACGTCATCGCCGCCATCACCAAGGCGTCATCGGCCCCTGGCGTCCCCGACGTCTTCTTGGGCGGTGTCGAGAGGACCGTGCTTCCGAGCGATGGGAAGTTCACCGTGACCACGCCCCAGGGTGACGTCACTGTCGAGCTCCTCGGCTCGGTCGATTCCGGGGTGACGGTGGCCAACTCGCTCCGCGCGTACGAGAACCTGCCCGACGTGAGCACCGTGCCGGTCACCAAGACGGACGGCTCCGTCCAGATCGCGACCGTCATCGCCAGCTCCGCCAGCCCCACCGAGTACCGCTACGTCATCGAGTCGGAAAAGGGCTCCCGCCTAAAGGAAGTGGACGAGGGGTACATCGCCGTCGTCAGCGACGACGGCAACCTGATCGCCGGTGTCGCTCCCGCATGGGCCATCGATGCCAACGGCGGCGACGTTCACACCCACTTCGAGATCGACGGAAACACCCTCGTTCAGTATGTCGAGCACGGAGAGGGCTCTGCGTACCCGATCGTCGCCGACCCGTGGGTGGGTGGCACCTATCTCGAGTCGTACCAGTGGCTGACGTCGTACCGCGTCGAGTACCGCCCGACCTGGTACGGGTCCTGGGGTTGCTTCGGGAGCGTCTCGTGCGCCGCGGCCTGGCAGGGCAGCGCGCAGGCCGAGCTGGTCAACGCCAACAGCGGCACGTACAAGACCCGAGCGGGATACTCCACGACGCGCAACCAGATCGGCTGCCACATGTTCGGCGCCGGCGTGAAGTCGCCCTGGAACATCGAGACCAACGTCGGGGACATCGGACTGGCTGGGTTCATCGCCGTGGGCTGCAACCCCTGATCGCCGCGTAGAGAGCGGTGCCCCTCTCCCCCGAGGGGCACCGCTCCTGTCCAAACGTCCTGAGGCCGCACGTCACCGCGCCTGTGGAATGCGGACCGCTTTGGCTCATCAGCGCTGGCTCGCCGCTCGCGACTTCTTGGCCAAGCGAACGCGAGACCGCCCCTCATCGCACGCGGATCCACCTGGAACGGGCTCGGATATGGTCCGCGCCTACGGCAGAAGGTCAAGCATCTGGGGTCGGGCCTTCATGGCGTGGATAGCGAGTTCGTTGCCGCTGTCGAGTACCAGCACGACGAGCTCGAGCAGCCGTCCTTGCCCGTCGAAGCCGAGCCGGAGTTGGCGTGCTGGTGAGTCCTCGTCGATCTCGTCAATCCACAGCGCCCAGAGTCGCAGCCTGGATGATGTCGTCGGGCGCGATGCCGTGCTTGAGTGCGGAGTCGTGGACCTTCACGCGGCGTAGGCGGCGATCGCTTCGCGGATGAGCTCCGAGCGAGTCTTGTGCTCGCGCTCGGCGCGAGCGTCGAGAACTGCGAGCTCGTCCGCGGTGAGCCGGAGCGCGACGACCTGTGCGGGCTCCGCCCCACGGCCGGGTCGTCCACGTCCTCGCCGCTTGAGGACCTCGACGTCACAGCCGGCTTCAGCCTCCGCCGCCCACGCCGCGATCTGCTCCTCCGTCACCAGACGACCGTCGATCGCCTCCTCACCAACCATAGTGGAATCGTATTACGAAATACCAGGCGGGTCCACGGCTGCTCTGTCCCAGTGGCTGAGCGATCTTCGACTTGCGGCTGTCGAACGGTCTTGACTGGGTCAACCTGAACCGTCCCCCGTTTCTCTGTCGCTCCTATGCGGGCGCCGGCACCGGCTGGGATGGCTGTTCGAGGTCAGCGCCGTGGCCACCGGGACGCGGTCACGATCACACGCTCGCGAAGGTGTCACGCCACACCAGGAGGCCACGCTCGGCGAACTCTTCGAGGACCTCTGCGGCGGGCGGTGTCGGGTCTGCGGGATAGAAATCGAGACCCCGGGGCGCGGCAACGAACCGCCCGGGAGAGTTCACCCGTTCGGGCGCCGGGAGCCCCTCCTCCCACATGCCGCGACGGCCGCATCCCATACAGGATCCCTCGTGGTCTCCGGCTCGGCCAGCCCGAGCGCCCCGCGCACCAACCCACGCTCCGCGACCGGGTAGTCGTTCAGCTGCAGCAACGCCCGCAGAGCACGCTCACGGTCGCCGGAGCGAAGCCGCTCCCGGATCTCGCTCGCGATGGTCGCCGCGTCGTCCCGCTGCGTCGGTGCGGTGTAGAGACCGTGACCCGCGCCCGCGAGCAGCCGCGCGGTCGTGCTGTACTCGGCATCCCGGCCCCGTTCCGATCGGGACACGCTCGCCTGGTCGATGCGGGTGCGTTCCGCCAGCCGCCGCTGGGTGAGCCTACGGCTCTTCCGCGCCGCCCGAACAAGAGTCGCAGCACCCGCCATCTCGCACCTCCCGCCATGATCCGTGGGTCATACTCTCGAGTACGTTGACTGAGGAGTCTCCGCGGCACAGTTTAGGCACATTCACCGGCGACACGCCGTGCATCTGAATGCAAGGGGATGCAAGGGGATGCAGGGGGATGCAGGGGGATGCAGGCTGTGCCATATTTCGGCCCACCGAAAACCGCGGAATCATGCGGCATAGGGCCCCAATTGCACCCCTCAAAATGAGAGTTCGAATCCCCTATCCTCCGCCACGGAAGAAGCCTGCACCCCACAAAGGTGCAGCGCTTCTTCCGTCTCGAAAGGCTCGTCAGGTGTCGTCGCGGCCGACCACGTCGCTGCGCCGCTCGACCAGCAGGGTGTCGCGCCACTGCCCGACCCGAGGGCCCACGACGCTCCGCGCGATCCGCTCGCGGCGTCCGATCACACGGAAGCCCAATGACTCGTGCAATCGCACGCTCGCCCTGTTCTCCGGGAACACGCTGGACTGCACGGTCCACACGCCCGCGGCCTCGGAGGCATCCAGGAAGGCCTGCAGGAGGAGCGTGCCCACACCACGGCCGCGTGCGCGCGAAGAGACGTAGACGGAGTGCTCGACCACGCCCGCGTACGCCGCGCGCGAAGAGACCCGAGACGCCGCAACCCACCCGACGACGGTGTCGTCGACCGGGTCGACCGCCACGAGTCGGCCCACGTCGAGTCGCCCCTCGTCGAACGCCTCCCATGTGGGTGTCGTCGCCTCGAAGGTGGCCTCCCCCTCGGCGATCCCCTCGGCATAGACGGCCTCGACGGCGGGCCAATCGGCCGGGCTCATCCCCCGCACGACGAGTTCCCCCGACCGGTCCATCGCCACGATCTCAGCCTCCGATGGCCTCGGCGATCGGGGTCGTGCCGCTGTTGAAGCGGATCGTCCTGCCGATCGTCGAGTCGTCGGCGAGGGACGCGGCGATCACCCCCGCGACGTCTGCGCGCGGGACGGAGCCGGCCTCGTCGGCGGCCGCGTCGATCATGCCGGTGCCGTCGTCGAGCGTGAGCGCGCTGGGAGCGAGGATCGTCCAATCCAGCTCCGCGCCGCGCAAGTGCTCGTCCGCGGCCGACTTCGCCTCGGCGTAGGCGAAGAACGCGTGGTCTTCGGGCACGCCGTGGTCAGGGCCCGCACCGAAGTACGACACCATCACGTACCGACGTGCGCCGGCGGCGACCGCGGCATCCATCGACCGGATCGCGGCGTCACGATCCACGGCATAGGTACGCTCCGCGTCGCCTCCGCCAGCGCCGGCCGCCCAGATCACCACGTCGTTGCCGCTGACGAGGTTGCGCATCTGCTCGTCGTCGAACGACTGCACGTCGGCCAGCAACGGCGTGGCTCCGGTCGACCGGACGTCGCCTTCGTGATCAGGGTTGCGGATGACCGCGGTGACATGATGGCCGGCGTCGACCAGGAGCGGCTCGGTCAGGAGGGCGACCTTGCCGTGGCCGCCGATGAGCAGGATTCGCGTGGTCATGGTGGGCTTCCTTCCGTCGGTGTCGCGAGCCTACCGACACGTGATGACGCGCCCGGGGCGGGAGACATCACGCCGCACCTGTGCTAGCGCCGTGGACGACGCCGGATCCATCCAAGGGAATGGATTGCGGTCTCCCGCGGTTGCATCGGACATGGAACGCTTCGGAACGCTCTCGTTCGGACACTACGGACCCCTCGGTGGCGGCCGGCAACTCACCGCACGGGACTCGATGCATCAGGCGATCGACCTCGCCCAGGGTATGGACGAACTCGGTGCGAACGGCATCTACTTCCGTGTGCACCACTTCGCCCGACAGCAGTCCTCCCCCATGCCATTGCTCGCGGCGATCGCCGCGCGCACCGAGCGCATCGAGATCGGTACGGGGGTGATCGACATGCGGTACGAGAACCCGCTGTACCTGGCCGAGGAGGCCGCGTCCGTCGACCTCATCAGCGACGGACGCCTCGCCCTGGGCGTGAGCCGCGGATCACCGGAAACCGTCGTGCGCGGATACGAGGCGTTCGGCTACACCGATTCCGCGGATCCGCGCGGCGCCGACATCGCGCGTGCGCACTTCGCCACCTTCCTCGGCGCGATCGAGGGCGAGGGCCTCGCCGACGGCGACCCGGGCTCACCGTTCGGCGGCGTGACCGGGCGTGCGCACATCGAGCCGCTGTCCGACGGATTGCGCTCGCGCGTGTGGTGGGGGGCCGGCAACCGTGACTCCGCCGAATGGGCGGGACGGACGGGGGTGAACCTGATGTCCTCCACCCTCCTCACCGAAGCCGACGGCACGCCGTTCGATCTGCTCCAGGCACAGCAGATCGATGCGTTCCGCGCCGCCTGGCGGGAGGCCGGGCATGCCGGCACGCCGCGGGTGTCGGTCAGCCGCTCGGTGTTCCCGATCCTCTCCGCCGAAGACCGCCTGTACTTCGGCGGTGCGCAGGGCGATGACCAGATCGGTGTCATCGACGGGATGCGCTCGACGTTCGGCAAGACGTACGCCGGCGAGCCGGACGCTCTGGTCCAGCAGCTCCTGGGGGACGCCGCCGTGCAGTCCGCCGACACCCTCATGCTCACCATCCCCAGCCAGCTCGGGGTGGAGTTCAACCTGCGCCTGGTGGAGAACTTCGCCACGCACGTCGCGCCGTCCCTCGGCTGGAAGAGCACCCGCCAGACCGCCTCGACGTAGCCCGACATCCCACCCGTCCGCGGCGGGTCACCGGGTGGAGAGCAGGGCCACCGCCGGCAGATCGGGCTCGGCCCATCGCAGCCCGGGGAGGTCTGCGGGGGCGACCCAGCGGAGCTCGTCGTGGTCGGTGCTGCGCGAAGGCACCGCACCGACCAGCTCGGCGCGCAGGCATCTCAACCGGATGCCGCGGCCGGCCACGATGGTGACATCGACCGTCAGCTCATCGCGCACGCGGATGGGCACGCCGAGTTCCTCCGCGATTTCACGTTCCAGCGCCGCCGCCGGGGTCTCCCCCGGCTCGATCTTGCCGCCGGGGAACTCCCATCGCCCGCCGGCGGACCGGTCCTCGCGCCGGCGGCACGCGAGGATCCGACCCCCGCGATCGATCACGGCCGCGACGACGTCGAGCACGGCCCCGTCAGCTGCGGAAGTCATCGGGGTCGACGTCGTCGAGGAACCTCTTGAACTCGTCGACCTTCTGCTCGGCGGCCTCGGTCTCCTCGGCATCGGCGAGCATGTCGGTCACCCCGGCTTCGTCCATCACGGCGTCGGCGACCCAGATCGGCGCCCCCGTGCGCGAGGCGAGCGCGACGGCGTCGGAGGGCCGACAATCCACGGACCGTGACCCCTGCGGCGTGGCCACGGTCACTTCGGCGTAGTACGTGCCTTCTTCGATGCGCGTGACCTCGACGCGGTCGACGGCTGCGCCGGCGGTCTCCAGGAGCGTTTTCATGAGGTCGTGCGCCAACGGACGCGGCGTGGGCGCCGCTTCGACGGCGATGAGGATCGACGTGGCCTCCTGCTCCCCGATCCAGATCGGCAACACTCTGCCCGCGCCCGGGATCTCATCCACGGGCTTGAGCAGGATGACGTGTTGCCGCGAGGCGTCCAGCGCGACCCCCGCGACCCTCACCTGCACCATGGCGGCCTCCCGGGATGCGTGTGTCGCCATCGTACGGCGCGACGCGCCCCACGGGGAGGCCTCAATCGACGGGCGCGTCGAGCAGGGCGCGCAGCAGTCGCGCCAACGTCGCGCGGTCGGTCGGGTCGATCCCCTCGAGCACCTCCGCCTCGCGACGCGCGAGGGCCGTCATGGCGGCATCGACGTGCCGGGCGCCCTCGTCGGTGAGCTGCACGAGCACCCCGCGCCCGTCGAGCGGGTTGGCTTTTCGGGCGACGAACTCGCGGGAGACCAAGCCGTCGATCCGGTGCGACATCGCGGCGCTGGAGATCATCGTGGCGTCGATCAGCTGCGCGACGGACAGACGGTGCGGCGGATCCGCACGCCGGAGGGCGGCGAGGACGTCGAACTCCCACGCGGCCAGCCCGCCGGCACGGAACGCCGCCGATCGGAGACGACCCAGCCGCAGCGCCACCCGACGGAGCCTCGAGAACACGTCCAGCGGGGTGAGGTCGACATCGGGCAGCCGTGTCGACCATGCGTCGATCAGGAGGTCGACCTCGTCATCCGGACCGGTGTTCGCCATGTTCCGAACCTACCCAACTCCTTCGACGCCGAGACATCTCGCGCCGCGTCGTTGTGTGGTCAGACCACACACGGGTATGCTGGCGGCACCAACACCGCGCCAAGACCCGGAGGGTGCCCTGTGGATCTGCTCGACCCGCTCCTGCTCGCACGATGGCAGTTCGGACTCACCACGCTCTACCATTACCTGTTCGTCCCCCTCACCCTCGGAATGGCGCTGGTCACGGCGATCTTCCAGACGGTGTGGCACCGTACGGGGAACGTCAAGTGGCTGCACCTGACGCGACTGTTCGGGAAGATCTTCCTCATCAACTTCGCGATGGGTGTGGTCACCGGCATCGTGCAGGAGTTCCAGTTCGGGATGAACTGGTCGGCCTACTCGCGCTTCGTCGGGGACGTCTTCGGCGCCCCGCTGGCCTTCGAAGGCCTCATGGCGTTCTTCTTCGAGGCGACCTTCATCGGGGTCTGGATCTTCGGGTGGAACCGATTGCCGAAGAAACTCCATCTCGCGAGTATCTGGGCGGTGGTGTTCGGCTCCACCCTGTCGGCCTACTTCATCCTCGCCGCCAACGCGTTCATGCAGAACCCCGTCGGCTACCAGATGGCCTCGGACGGCGGTCGCGCCGAGCTGACCGACATCGTCGCCGTCCTCACCAACCCGGTGGTCCTCGCGGCGTTCCCGCACACGATCACGAGCGCGTGGATGTTCGCCGCGGCGATCGTCATCGCCGTCTCCGCGTGGCACCTGCGTCGGGGCCAGCACATCGAGACCATGCGCTCGTCGTTGAAGTTCGGTCTGTGGTTCATGATCATCTCCTTCATCGGCGTGGGCATCAGCGGTGATCAGCTGAGCCTGGTGATGGTGGACACCCAGCCGATGAAGATGGCGGCCGCCGAAGCGCTGTGGGAGACCGAGTGCGGCGCAGACGCCTCCTTCTCGATCTTCTCGATCGGCACGCCGGACGCGTCGCAGGAAGTCTGGTCGTTGCGCGTCCCCTACCTCCTCGCCTTCTTGTCCACGCACGACATCAACGGCTGTGTCGAAGGCTTCAACGCCCTGCAATCGGAGTACGAGACCCTCTACGGCGCCGGCGTCGACTACATGCCCATCGTGTGGGTCACCTACTGGTCGTTCCGCTGGATGATGGGCCTGGGTGGTGTCGCATTCCTCATCGCCGTCGTCGGTCTGTGGCTCACCCGCAAGAACGCCAAGCGGGAGGTCCCCCAGTGGGCGTGGCGTGTGGCGATCTGGTCGGCCCCCCTGCCGCTGCTGGGCAGCCTCGTCGGCTGGGTCTTCACCGAAATGGGCCGTCAACCCTGGATCGTGTTCAGCCTGATGCTCACCGAAGACGGCGTCTCGCCCAATGTGCCCGGATGGACGGTGCTCATCTCGCTCGTCGCGTTCACCCTCATCTACGCCGCTCTCGCGGTGGTGGAGTTCGGTCTCATCAAGAAGGCCGCACAGACCGGCCCCGACCCGTTGCCCGGGCCGGACGACCCCGACCCGAACGACGTGTCCGTCGAAGACACGCCCACGACCGTCTACTGAGCACGTCAGGAGCACATCATGGATCTCGCATACCTGTGGTTCTGGATCGTCGGCTTCCTGTTCGTGGGCTATTTCGTCCTCGACGGGTTCGACTTCGGCGTCGGCATGTCGCTGCCGTTCCTGGGCAAGAACGACGTCTCCCGCCGTCAGATCATCAACACCATCGGCCCGGTCTGGGACCTCAACGAGACGTGGGTGATCGTCGCCGGCGCGTGCCTGTTCGCCGCGTTTCCGGAGTGGTACGCCACGCTGTTCAGCGGCTTCTATCTGCCACTGCTGCTCATCCTGCTGGCCCTCATCGCCCGAGGGGTCTCGTTCGAGTACCGACACCAGCGCGAGGGCGAGGAGTGGAAGCGGCGCTTCGATTGGATGATCGTGATCGGCTCGGCCGTGCCGGCGCTGCTGTGGGGTGTCGCGGTGGCGAACATCGTGCAAGGTGTGCCGATCGACGCGGACTTCGAATTCACCGGCACGCTGCTGACACTTCTGAACCCCTACGGCCTCCTCGGCGGCGCGACCACGCTGCTGCTGTTCTTCACGCACGGGCTGTACTTCGTGGCGCTGAAGACCGATGGGCAGGTCCACCGCGATGCGCGGGCGCTCGCCAAGCGCTCGGGCATCCTGACGGTCGCGGTGGCCGCGGTCTTCCTGGTGTGGACGATCTTCATCGCCGCCGGTCGGGAGGCACCGCTGATCGCCTTGGTGGTCGTCGGCGCCGGCATCGCGGCGGTCGCCCTGATCATGTCGCTGGTGTTCAACGCCCGCGATCGCGAGGGCTGGGCGTTCGGGGCCGGGGCGGTCACCATCGTCGCGGCCGTGCTCACGCTCTGGTTCGCCCTGTTCCCCTACGTGATGCCCTCGACGACCGACCCGTCCTTCAGCCTCACGATCGAGAACGCGTCGAGCACCGACTACACCCTCACGATCATGACGTGGGCGGCACTGATCTTCCTGCCGCTCGTGCTGGCCTACCAGGCGTGGACCTACTGGGTCTTCCGCAAGCGCGTCACCCGCGACGTGATCGAGCGCGCGTCGGTCGGCTCCCACTGAGCACCGTCCGCTGCGGGCCGTCCTCCCCCGGGAGGGCGGCCCGCGCCATCCGAGCGAGTAGGGTCGAAGCGACGTGAGCGAGACAGGACGAGCCGAGCGGCGCACCCCCCCGGTGGATCCGCGCCTGTTGCGCTACGCGCGGGCGTCACGGGGCTTCTTCGGGGCGATCGCGGTGATCTCCCTCGCCCAGACCCTCGTGGTCATCGCCTTCGCGTGGCTGGTGACGCAGGCGGTCACCGGCGTCGTCGACGGGGCGGCGCCTTCCGAGCTCGTCCCGACACTCGCCGCCCTCGCGGGTGTGGTCGCGCTCCGGGCGGGCCTGCTGTGGGCGCGTGAAGCGGTGTCCTCACGTGCCGCCGCGCGGGTGGA
Source organism: Microbacterium sp. (assembly GCA_002703245.1). Taxonomy (GTDB): domain Bacteria; phylum Actinomycetota; class Actinomycetes; order Actinomycetales; family Microbacteriaceae; genus Microbacterium; species Microbacterium aquimaris. Next base: position 27,047 of record NZTV01000020.1, on the reverse strand, counting down.
GTCGCAGCTCCGGGACCGCCTGCTCGACGCGGTTGACCGACTCGGGCCGGGATGGCTCGCCGGCCGCTCGAGCGCCGCTCTGGCCGTGACCGCCGGTCGCGGTCTCGCCTCGCTCGAGGCGTACTTCGGCCGCTACCTCCCCCAGCTGGTCATGACCGTCATCGCGACCCCGTTGCTGGTGGCGGTGATGTGGTGGCAGGACTGGATCTCAGGGCTCACGGTCGTCGTGACCCTCCCGCTCATCCCCTTCTTCATGGTGCTGATCGGACTGGCCACGCAAGCGCTGCAGGCCCGACAGTGGAAGACGCTGCAGCATCTCGCCTCGCGCTTCGCCGACACCGTCCAGGGCCTGGGGACCCTCAAGGTGTTCGGCCGTCAGCACCGCGCGGTCGACGCGGTCGGCCGTGTGACCGACACCTACCGTCTCGAGACGATGAAGGTGCTCCGGGTGTCGTTCCTTTCGGGTTTCGCGTTGGAGTTCCTGGCGAGCATCTCGGTGGCGATCATCGCCGTCTCGATCGGTTTCCGCCTCATCGACGGGTCGATGCTGCTGGCCGTCGGCCTGTTCGTGCTGTTGCTGGCCCCCGAGGCGTATCTGCCGTTGCGACAGGTGGGCGTGCAGTTCCACGCCGCCGCGGAGGGGGTGGCCGCCACCTCCGATGTCTTCGAGGTGCTCGATGCGGCCCGCGACCGCGGCACGGACGAACATCGACAGACGGCGCCTCGCACGACCGGCGCCCTCGCGCTGCGCGACGTGCGGGTCCGACGCGGCGATCGAGATCTCCCGGCGGTGTCCTTCACGGCTTCTCCGGGGACGCTCACCCTGGTCGTCGGACCCAGCGGCGCGGGCAAGTCCAGCCTGCTGGCCGCCCTGCTGGGCTCCGCCGAGTACCGCGGGTCGGTGACGTGGGCCGGTCACGAGGCCTGCTCACTGACCCCCGCGTCCTGGATCGCGTGGGCCGGACAGCGCCCGGGACTGTCGGCGGGCACCGTCGCCGAGAACGTCGCGCTCGGCGACGAGACCCCCGACCACGCCCGCGTGCGCGCGGCACTCGCCGCCGCCTGCGCCCCCGAGATCGACCCCGCCACGGTCTTGGGCGTGCAGGGGTCCGGGCTCTCCGGCGGTCAGGCGCAGCGCGTCGCCGTCGCCCGCGCGCTGTACCGCCGAGACGCCCACCGCCTGCCGGTGCTCGCACTCGACGAGCCCAGCGCCGCGCTCGACGCCGAGACCGAATCGGCACTGTGGCGATCGGTGCGCGCACAGGCCGACGCGGGAGCGATCGTCCTCCTCGTGTCGCACCGCGAGACTGCGCGCGAGATCGCCGATCAGGTCATCGACCTCTCCCCCGCGGAGGTGCCCGCATGAGCGCTCCGACGCCGACCAAGCGCCTCGACACACCCACACGGGCGGTGTTGCGTGGCGCGATGCCCCCGGCACGCCGGTTCTGGCCCGCGATCGCCTCCGGCTTCGCCTCGGAGGCTTCCGCCGTCGCGCTGCTGGCGGTGAGCGCCTGGCTCATCGTGCGGGCGAGCGAACAGCCGCCGGTGCTGTACCTGACCGCCGCCGTCGTGGGGGTCAGGTTCTTCGCGATCGCGCGGGCCTGCTTCCGCTACCTCGAGCGGCTGACCGGTCACGACGCGACGCTGCGCCAACTCGCCGCCACGCGCACCGACCTGCTCCGCCGTCTGGTCCCGCTCGCGCCCGACGGACTGTCGGGCGCGCGCCGCGGATCGGTGCTGTCGAACCTCGTCGACGATGTCGACGACCTCCAGAACCTGCCGTTGCGCGTGGTCCAGCCCCTGCTGTCGTCGGCGACGGTCGCGGTGGGCGCGGTGGTGCTGGTCGCCGTCGTGGCCTGGCCCGCGGCGCTGACGTTACTCGCCTGTCTCCTCTCCGCCGGGCTGGCCGCATGGGGCTGGGGCTGGATTGCGGGATCGCGCGCCGAACGCGACGTCGCGCCGCTGCGCGGTCGCCTCGCCGATGCCGTCCTCGACCACCTCGCCAACCTCGACGTGCTCGTCGCGTTCGGCGCCGAGCACCGCAGCCGCGCAAGCGTCCGCGACGCCGACCACGCCCTCCGGCGCGCCGTCGTGCGCCGTGCGGGGGCCCAGGCCGGCACCGCGGCGATCGTGTCGCTGCTTGCCGGCGCCGCAACCCTCGCCGCGGTCATCGCCACCGCGCCGTCGGTGGCGGACGGCGTGCTGACCGCGCCGAGCTTCGCGGTCGCCGTCCTCGTTCCCATGGCGGTGTTCGAGGTGTTCGCGTCCGTGCCGCTGGCCGCGGCGTCGTGGCGGCAGGTGCGCGGCTCCGCCGAGCGCATCGCGGCGGCCGTGCCGGAGGAGGTCCCGGTCGAGCTGGCCCCCGAGACACCGGCGGCCGGAGATGCACCCGCGCTCGGAGCGGGTCTGCGTCTGCGCGGGGTCAGCGCGCGCTGGCCCGGCGCGACGGCCCCCGCGCTCCGCGGGATCGACCTCGACGTGGCTCCCGGCGAGCGGCTCCTGGTCGTCGGCTCCAGCGGCGCGGGCAAGTCCACGCTCGCGCACGTCCTCGTCCGGTTCCTGGACGTCGAAGGTGCCTACACGATCGGCGGGCGGTCCGTCACGGAGTTCTCCCCGGACGACGTGCGGCAGACCGTGGGGTTGTGCGAGCAAGATCCGATGCTGTTCGACGAGGACATCCGCCAGAACCTCGTCTTCGCGCGCGACACCGCCACCGACGCCGACCTGGAGGCCGTGCTGGAGCGCGTCGGGCTCGGCCCATGGCTGCGCGAGCGTGGCGGGCTCGACGCGCGGGTCGGGGAACGCGGCGCCCTCGTCTCCGGCGGTCAGGCCCAGCGCCTGGCCCTGGCCCGCGCCCTGTTGCGCGGTTTCCCGGTGCTCGTGCTCGATGAACCCACCGCCGGTGTCGACCCCACCGCCTCCGATGCGCTGCTCACCGACCTGCTGCGGGCGACGCGCGACGACCAGGCCGTCGTGCTCATCTCCCACGTGCGCGTGCCCGACGGGCTCGTCGACCGGACCGTCCGCATCGCCCACGGCCGGATCGCACGCTGATCGTTCAGGCGCCGGAGGCGGTGGCGCGATCTTCCGCCGCCGCGGTGATACGCGCGGCCATCCCGGTGAAGATGAGGCCGTGGAACGGCAACACGGCCAGCCAGTAGAGGCGTCCGGTCAATCCCCGAGGGAAGAAGATCGCACGCTGGTCGTACCGTGCCCCGTCACCCGCCGCGGATGCACGAAGTTCCAACCAGGCCGAGCCGGGGACCTTCATCTCGGCCCGGAGGCGGAGGAGCTCGCCCGGTTCGATGGCCTCCACCCGCCAGAAATCCAGGGCGTCCCCGACGCCGAGGCGGGCGCGACTGCGCCGACCGCGCGCGAGCCCGACGCCCCCGACGAGACGGTCCATCCATCCGCGGACCGCCCAGAGCAGGCCCGCCGAGTACCACCCGTTCTCCCCACCGACGCCCTCGATGACGCTCCACAGCTGCTCGACGGGAGCCTCGGTCATCGCGGTGCGCGAGTCGGTGAACACCGTCCGGCCGGCCCAGTCGGGGTCGCTCGGAAGCGGATCACTGGGCACCCCCACCACGTCGGCGTCACGCCAGCTGGTCTCGACCTGATCGGAATCGACACGCCCCAGTGCCAGGCGCACCGCCTCACGGTAGGGCATGAGCCCGTCGTCGGGCTGCGGGATGAGGTCGTCGACATCGTCGTTCTTGACCACGCACTCGTTCTGCAGCGACGCGACGAGGGGCCGTGCGATGGCGGCGGGGATGGGCGTGACCAGCCCCACCCAGTGGGAGGCGAGACCCGGGGTGAGCACCGGCAGAGGCGCGATCGCGCGCTGGGGAAGGCCTGCTTCGACCGCGTAGCCGTTCATCATCTGGCCGTAGCGCAACACGTCCGGTCCGCCGATGTCGACCGCGCGATCGACGTCGGCGGCGACGCGGGCGGCGCCGAGCAGGTAGTGCAGCACGTCACGGACCGCGATGGGCTGGATGCGGTTGCGCACCCAGCGTGGTGCCGGCATGTACGGCAGCACCTCGGTGAGGTGACGGACCATCTCGAAGGACGCCGACCCCGAGCCGATCACCACCCCCGCCTGCAGCACCAGCGCCGGAACGGTGGAATCGAGGAACACCTCCCCCACCTCGACGCGCGAGCGCAGATGCGGCGACAGGTCCGCATCCTCGGGGTGAAGCCCGCCGAGGTAGACGATCCGCACCACCCCCGTGCGCTCCGCGGCCTCGACGACGGCGCGTGCTGCGCGACGGTCGGCGTCTTCGAAGTCCCGCCCGGCACCCATCGAATGGATGAGGTAGTACAGCACGTCCACGTCGTCGGCGGCCTCCGCGAGGGCCTCCGTGTCGGTGGCGGTGCCCTCGACGATCTCCACCTCTCCGCCCCACGGGAAGGCCACCACCCGCCGCGCATCCCGCGCGAGCACCCGCACCCGGTACCCCGCGGCGAGGAGCCGGGGGACGAGGCGACCGCCGATATAGCCGGTGCCGCCGAGCACGAGCGCACGTGGTGCGGTCCCGTCGTCGCGCGGTACGGCCTGGAGGGCGGGTTCACGCCCCGTGGGCGAGGAGAGATCGTCCATGCCCAGGAGGTTACGCCTCGCAGGCTCTCCCTCCCGGGGGCTTGACGCGGGCGGTGGGCGGCGCGCGTTCAGCGCGCGCGCAGTTCCCGCGCGAAGGCCTGCGCACCCTCGGGCGAGGGGACCGGGACGAACCCCAGCCGCCGATAGAACGCCAGCGCAGCGTCGTTCCCCGCCCCGGCCACGAGGTGCAGTCCCGACACGCCGCGTTCGCGCAGGGCCGTGGTCAGCGTGTCGATGAGTCGGCGCCCCCATCCTTGCCCTTGAGCGGCCGGCAGCAGGTCGACGTGGAGATGCGCCGGGTAGGTGTCGCCGTACGGTTCCGCTCCGGCCCTCCGCTCCGCCGCGTAGCGGAGGAGACCCGCCTCGCGGTCGTGCGCGGCGCCCGCGGCCGTCCACGCGGCCCCGTGCGCAGGCCACCACCGGTCGTGGAACCAGTCCTCGAACTCCCGCGTCTCCGGTGCGCACACGATGTAGCCGATCGCCACGTCGTCCTCGTCGGTGACGACGAAGGCCAGATCCGGGTGCCGCTCGAGGTAGGGCAGGACGAAGATCGTCGGCCAGATGGCGTCGTCGCTGAGCATCCCGGTCGCGTCTGCACCGTCGTCGGCGGTGCGCACGCAGATGTCCGCGACCGCGTCGCGATCGGTGGGACGGTAGAGCCGGATGCCGGTCACGGCGACAGGGTATCCCGCGGCGGAGGCGCCGGCACGAATCGGACCTGCGCGCCGTCCACGCCCAGGCATACGTCGCGTCCGACCTGCACGACGCGATCGGCGAGCACGTCGGTGCCGATCTCGGCGGCCACATCGGGAGCCGTGGTCTGGACGACGGCACCGAAGGGCACCGGCTCGATCCGCACGATCCGCGCCGCCCACGTCGCCCCCGACGGCGTCGGCCGTTCCGCCGCGCCGTCCCTCGCCTCGACGAGTCGGACCGCGCCGGGGCGGAACACCGCGTGGGCCTCGCCCTCCGGGGTCGCCGGTGCGTCAAGGACCGGTCCCGCACCGTCGGCGGCGGTCCACACGCCGCCCCGCACCGTACCCCGGATCCGGTTGAGCCCGGCGACCGCGGCGACGAACCGGGTGGACGGCGCGCGCAACACCTCCGCGACCGGACCCCGCTGCGTCACCGCCCCGTCCTCCACGATGACGACGCGATCGGCGAGGGCGGCCGCGTCGACGGCGGAGTGGGTGACGAGGATGGCCGTGACCCCGGTCGCGCGGAGCTGGTCGCGCAGGACGCCGCGGATCTCCGAGGCCGTCTCCACGTCGAGTCCGGTGAGGGGCTCATCCAACAGCACGACAGCCGGATCGGCGGCAAGTGCCCGTGCGAGAGCGGCACGTTGCTGCTGGCCACCGGACATCTCCGACGGGCGCCGGCGACCGAGTCCGCCCAGCCCGACCCGCTCGAGCCACCGGTCGGCGCGCCGTCGCGCATCGGCGCGCGGCGCCCCTCCGGCGCGGAGCGCGAACGCCACGTTCTCCCGCGCCGACAGGTGCGGGAACAACAACGGGTCCTGCCCCAGAAGGGCCACACCGCGCTGTGCCGGCGGCACGTGGTGATGCGGTGCGGACACGACGCGATCGGCGACGCGCACGTGGCCGGCATCGAGTCGGTCCAGTCCGGCGAGCGCTCCCAGCAGCGTGGACTTGCCGGCACCGCTCGGGCCGAGCACGGCGACGACCTCCCCGGCGGCTGCCTCGACGCAGACCTCGAGCACGAACCCTCCGGAGCGCTCCACGCGCACGACCGCGTCCAGCGCGGCCCCCGACCGCGCCAGGGTCATCGGGTCGCCCCCGGCCGCCAGCCCCGCACGAGCAGCAGCACCGCGACGGCGGTCACCAGCAGGAGCAGAGACAGCGCCACGGCGGTGCCCTGCCCCACACCCGAACCGTTGAAGGCGGTGTAGATCGCCAGGGGCATCGTCTGCGTGATGCCCGGGGCGTTCCCCGCGAACAGGGCGGTCGCCCCGAACTCGCCGAGCGCGCGCGCGAAGGCCAAGACGACTCCGGCGACGATGCCCGGCAACGCGAGAGGCAGAGTGACCCGCCACAGGATGCGCCAGCGCCCAGCACCGAGTGTCGACGCGACGGTTTCGTACCGGGTGCCGGCGGTGCGCAACGCCCCTTCGAGGGCGAGGACGAGGAAAGGCAGCGCGACGAAGGTCTGGGCGATCACCACCGCCGTCGTGGTGAACGCCAGGCTCGCACCCCCGAGCAGCGCACCGACGGGACCGGAACGGCCGAACAGGTACAGCAGGGCGACCCCGCCCACCATCGGTGGGAGCACCAGCGGCACGGTCACGACGGCGCGGAGTACGCCCGCCACACGCTCCCCGGAGCGCGCGATCACGAGCGCCAGCGGGATGCCGAGGACGACACAGCATGCCGTGGCCGCGACCGCCGTCTGCAGCGACAGCCGCAGCGCCGCCATGGCCTCGACGGAGGTGATGTCACTCCACAACGTCGACCACTCCACGCGCGCGACGAGGGCGATCAGGGGCACGATCAGCAGCGCGAGTCCCAGCACGGCGGGAACGGCCAGGACGGGCGGGAGGAACCCTCCGCGCCGACGGTCGGACATCACGGCGCCCCGAAGCCCGCCGACTCCAGCACCGACCGCCCCTCGTCCGACAGGACGAAGGCGACGAACGACTCCCCCGCCGCGTCCCCGGCCTCGAGGGCGACGATCGGATACCGGTTGACGACCTCCGCGGCCCCGGCCGGCGTGATCGCCTCGACCCGTTCCTCCGCGGCCGCGTCGGTGCGGTACACCACCCCCGCATCGGCTTCCCCGGCGACGACCTTTGTGAGAACCGCGGTGACGTTCTGCTCGACGCTGACCGGGGTCACCTCGACACCGGCGTGTTCGAGCAGCGTGCGCGCCGCGGACCCACAGGGAACATCGTCGGCGCAGCGCACGAAAGAGACCCCGGGTGCGACGAGGTCCGCCGGCTCGGAGATCCCCGCGGGGTTGCCCTCGGGGACGATGAGCACCGGCGTGTTCGTCGCGAAAACGACGGGTTCACCGCCGTACCCGCCGTCGACGACGACCGCCATCGTGCGCTCGTCCGCCGAGGCGAACACGTCCGCCGGTGCACCCTCGACGATCTGCGTCGCGAGGGTCGACGACCCGTCGTACACGACCGGTTCGACGACGATCTCAGGATGCTGCGCGGCGAACTCCGCCGCCAGGTCGTCGAAGGCACCCTGCAGCGATGCGGCCGCATACACGCGCAGGGTCGCCTCCGCGGAAGGCGATCCCGCACACCCCGAGAGCACGAGCGCGAGGAGGCCGAGCGTGGCGAAAGCGGGGCGACGCATCAGGACCGCGGCGCCTCGACGATCACGTTCGTGGCCTTGACCACCGCGACGGCGAGCGAGCCGACCGCGAGCCCCATCTCTTCGACCGCCTCGCGCGAGAGCAGCGAGACCACCCGGTGGGGGCCGGCCTGGATGTCCACCTGCGCCATGACCCCGTCCGCCTCGATGCGGGTGACCAGTCCGACGAAGCGGTTGCGGGCGCTGCGGGCGACCCCGGTGGGGTCTTCCGTTCCGCGCGCGGTCTCCACCGCCCGTGCGGCGAGGTCCGCGCCTTCGATCCGCACGGGGGCATCCCCGGTGGCCGTGAGGAGACCGGCATCGATCCATCGGCGCACGGTGTCGTCACTCACTCCGAGCAGAGAAGCGGCTTCAGAAACCCGATACGCGGACATTTTCCAAGATTATCACCGCATCCGCGGATAAAGACGACGGGGCGGCTTCGGGCGTAGCGTGGTGTCATGACGTTCCCGCCGCTCGTGGCACCCGTCGACGCCCTGACTCCCGACGAGGCATCGCGCACCGCACGCCACCATGCCCTCCCGCAGATCGGCGACGCCGGACAACGGCGTCTCGCCGCGGCGCGAATCGCCGTGATCGGGGCCGGAGGCCTGGGCAGCCCGGTCATCCTCGCCCTCGCGGCGGCCGGTGTGGGGATGCTGCGGATCATCGACGACGACCACGTCGAGGTGTCGAACCTGCAACGACAGATCATCCATGACCTGGACACCGTCGGCGACGCCAAGGCGGAATCGGCCGCACGACGGGCCCGGGCCCTGTCCCGCGCGATCCGGGTCGAGACGGTCACCGAACGGTTGGGCGCGGACAACGCGGGGCGCCTCCTCGACGGATGCGATCTGGTGATCGACGGCAGCGACTCCTTCGCCACGCGCGACGTCGTCGACGCCGCGTGCGCCCGTCTCGGCGTCCCGGTCGTGTGGGGTTCGGTCCTGGGCGGATTCGCGCAGGTGACGGTCTTCTGGGCGACCCCTCCGGAGCCGGCGACCGGCATCCGCCTGTCCGATCTGTTCCCCCCCGGGGCCGCCGGGGAGCCTCCCAACTGTGCGACGGCGGGCGTGCTGGGCACGCTGTGTCTCCATGCCGGGGCCGTGATGGCGACAGAGGCCGTCAAGCTCGTCACCGGGGTCGGCGAACCCCTGTTCGGGCGCATCTGCGTGCTCGACGCCTTCGGCGCGAAGCAGCGCGAGCTCCCGTTGCGGCCGTCCCCGACCCCGGTCGCCGGGACCGTCACCCCGGCGATCGGGCGCGTGAGCGTGGCCACCCTGCGCGCCTCGCTCGACGACGATCGGGCACCGGCCCTTCTCGATGTGCGGGAGCCGGAGGAGGTCGCCGGCGGACGGATCCCCGGCGCCGTGCACATCCCCCTCGCGCACGTGCTCGCCGACCCCGACGTCGCGTGCACCGCGCGCGTGGTCGTGGTGTGCGAACACGGCCCCCGCGCCGAACGGGCCGCCGAGGCTCTGCGCGCCGCCGGAGTCGAGGCCACCGTCCTCGACGGCGGCATGGCCGCGTGGCGCGCCGCGCAGCGACGGACGGTGGGCGTCGCGTGAGCGTGCTCCTCACCGTCGAGCAGCACCGGGCCCGCATCCTCGACACCCTCGCCCCCCTCGCGACGCAGACCGTCCCGCTCCGGCAGGCCGGCGGCCTCGTCTGCGCGGCCGACGCCCGGGCCGCCCTGGACATCCCCGTCTTCGACAACTCCGCGATGGACGGGTTCGCGGTACGCGCCGAAGACCTGGCGTCGGCGCGCGCGGACGCCCCCGTGACCCTGGACGTCGTCGCCGATCTCCCCGCCGGCTCCCCCGATGATCCGCCGCTCGCTCCCGGACAAGCCGCCCGCATCATGACCGGCTCCGCCGTGCCGACGGACGCGGACGCCGTCGTGCCGGTCGAGCACACCACCGCGGCTCTGGATGCATCCCTCACCCGCACCGAGGTGACGGTCGCACCGGGCGTCGGACAGCACATCCGTCGTCGGGGCGGGGACCTCGCCGCGGGAGATATCGTGGTGCGCGCGGGCGAGGTGCTCACCGCTTTCCGCCTCGCCGCCCTGGCCGCCGCGGGAATCGCCGAGGTGACCACCCGCCGACGCGTCCGCCTGGCGATCGTCTCCACGGGCAGCGAATTGGTCACCCCGGGCGAGCACATGCGTCGCGGCCAGATCCCCGAATCCAACGGCGTGCTCCTGGCGGCCCTGGCCGCCGAGTCGGGCGCCGACGTCGTGCACATCACGCGGGTCGCCGACGACGGCGCGGCCTTCCGCGCGGCCCTCGCCGCGGCACAGGATGCCGGAGCCGACGCCGTCGTGTGCACGGGCGGGGTGAGCGTGGGCGCCTACGAGGTGGTGCGCGACGTGCTCGAAGGCGATCGGGTGCGGTTCGACAAGGTCGCGATGCAGCCCGGCAAACCCCAGGGGTTCGGCGTGCTCGACGGTGGCCTGCCGGTCTTCTGCCTCCCCGGCAACCCGGTGAGCGTGGCGGTCTCGTGGGAGACGTTCGTGCGCCCCGCGCTCAGGTACCTCCAGGGGCGGAGCGACCTGGATCGCCCGGTGATCCGCCTCCGCGCCGCCACGGGGTGGCGCACCCCTCAGGGGCGGCGCCAGTACCTTCCGGCGGCGATCGACCGAGCGGACGCGGCGGCATGGACCGTGCGGCCGGCGACCGGCGGCGGGTCGGGTTCGCACCTGGCCGGTGGGCTCGCTCACGCCGAGGCGTACGCCGTCGTGCCGGCCGAGGTCGACGCGGTGGCGGCGGGTGATCTCGTGGCTGTCATGCTGGTGTCATGAGCACGCAGCCCTTCACCCATCTCGACGGCGACGGTCATGCCCGGATGGTCGACGTCACCGCGAAACAGCCCACGGTGAGGGCCGCGACGGCCACCGGGTTCGTCCGATGCTCCGACACGGCCGTCGCCGCCCTGCGCGACGGCTCCGTCCCGAAGGGCGATGTGCTCGCGGTCGCCCGGATCGCGGGTATCCAGGGCGCCAAGCGCACGGCCGAGCTGCTGCCGCTGGCGCACATCATCGGCGTGCACGGGGCGGTGATCGACCTCGAGGTCGTCGACGACGGTGTCGACATACGCGCGACCGTGCGCACCGCCGACCGCACGGGGGTCGAGATGGAGGCATTCACCGCGGTCTCGGTCGCCGCTTTGTCGATCGTGGACATGCTCAAGGGGGTCGACCGGTTCGTGCAGATCGAACGCGTCCGCCTGGAGGCCAAGACCGGCGGACGGTCCGGAGAGTGGTCCCGCGGCGACGCATGAGCCCCACACTCGAGGCCATCGTGCTCGCGGGCGGCCGCTCGACGCGGTTCGGCGCCGACAAGGCCGCCGCCACCATCGACGAGGAGACCCTGCTCCAGCGCGTGGTCGACGCGGCACGCGCCGCGGGTGCGCGCCGCGTCATCGTCGTCGGCGACGTGCGGCCGCTCCGCCCGGACCCCCGGGTGACCTGGCGCCGGGAGTCTCCCGTCTTCTCCGGCCCCGCCGCCGCGATCGCGACCGGTGTGAAGGCGGTGACAGCCGAAGAGGTCTTCGTGCTCGCGTGCGATCTGCGCCACCCCGCCCGGGTGGTCGCGATGCTGGAGCGCATCCCCAAGGGCGTCAACGGCGTCGTCCCGGTCGACGGAGGTGGCCGGGAGCAGTGGCTCGCCGGCCGCTACCGAACCCGGGCGCTCCGTGATGCGGTGCGTGTCGCGGGGGACCTCACCGGGGCGCCGGTGACGCGCCTTCTGCGCCCCGTGGCATGTGCGCATCCGCACCTGCCCACCGACATCGTCGCCGACGTGGACACCCGCGACGATCTCGACGAAGCTGGAGGGAGGGCACCCGGTGCCCGAGGAACGGAGGAGGACATGGCCGACTCGAAGACGCACCTGAGCCCGGAAGACCTCGACACGTGGGTCTCGGCGATGCGTGATCGGTTCGATCTCCCGGTCGACACGGTGCCGACGGTGGAGATCCTCGGGCTCGCCCGCGACGCCGCCCACGCGATCGCCCGTCCCGCCGCCCCGCTGGCCACCTTCGTGGCGGGCTTCGTCGCCGCGCGGGAGGGAGCCGACAAGACCGATGTCATCGAGGCGATCGCCGCACTCTCGGAGCTGGCCGACGATTGGGAGGGTCAGGATTGACCTCCTCCGCGACCACCTCGTCGACGGTCACGGTACGGTTCTTCGCCGCGGCGGAGGAGGCTGCGGGGACCGAAGTCGGCTCGTATTCGGCGCGCGACGTCGCCGTCCTGCGCGACACGCTCATCCGCACGCACCCCGACCTCGCGGCCGTGCTCCCACGTTGCGCGCTCCTGGTCGACGGGGTCCGCGCCGATGACACCACGTCTCTGATCGGCGCCGCCACCGTCGACGTGCTGCCGCCTTTCGCGGGCGGTTGACGGGCGAATCAACCGCCGATCGCGCTCATGGGACGTTGCGGCTGCAGGAAACCGGGCTCATCGATACCGTGCCCCGGCAGTTTGCCCGCGATCGCGCGTCGAAGCAGATCGGCGATGTCGTCGTCTCCGGCATCCCCGCGCAGCAGCGGAAGCAGGTCAGACTCCTCGCGTGCGAACAGGCAGTTGCGGATCTGACCGTCCGCGGTGAGCCGGACGCGGTCGCACGCGCCACAGAACGGAGCGGTCACCGACGCGATCACCCCGACCGTCGCCGGTCCGCCGTCGACGCGGAAGATCTCCGCCGGTGACGCACCGCGATCACCGACCGGTTCCAACGTGAACGCCGCGCGCAGCGCGTCGAGGATCTCCTGGCCCCGGACCATCTCCACCCGTGACCAGATGTGTCCGGCATCCAGCGGCATCTGCTCGATGAAGCGCATCTCGGCGTCACGCTCGACGGCGAAACGCACCAGATCGACCACCTCGTCGTCGTTGACCCCGCGCATCGCCACGGCGTTGAACTTCACCGGTGCGAACCCCACCGCCCGGGCGGCTTCGATGCCGGCCAGGGTGTCGTCGAGACGGTCGCGCCGCGTCAGGTCGGCGAACCGGTCGCGCCGCAGCGTGTCGATCGAGATGTTCACCCGGGCCAGACCGGCGTCGCGCAACGGGCGGGCGAGTTTCGGCAACGCCAACGCGTTCGTCGTCATCGACACCTCGAGCGGGCCTTCGGGCCCCTCGATCGCCGCCATGCGGGCGACCACATCGACGACATCGCGTCGCAACAGCGGTTCACCGCCGGTCAGGCGCACCTCGGTGATCCCCAGGCTCGCGGCGACCTCCGCCACACGGGCCAGCTCGTCGGTGGTGAGGATGTTGTCCTTCGCCAGCCACTCCACGCCCTCCTCGGGCATGCAGTAGGTGCAACGCAACGAACAGCGATCGGTCAGCGAGATACGCAGGTCGCGATGCACGCGCCCGAATCGGTCGACGAGTGCGCCCGGAGACCCGGTCACGATCCGATCCCCACCCATGCCGCGGCACCACCGGACTGGTGCTGCTTCTTCCACACCGGCAAGTCGGTCTTGATCGCCTCGATCAGCTCGCGGCTGGCGTCGAAGGCCTCGGCGCGGTGGGCCGAGGCGGCGACGACGACGACGGCGACATCACCCACGGCGAGTCGACCGACGCGATGCGTGACGGCGATCCGCGCGCGGTCACCGGCAGCGCGCGCCGCGAGCTCGCCGATGATGCGTTGTGCGTCGGGATGCGCGGAGTACTCCAGGGTGACGACCTCGCCCGCCGCCTCCGGGTCGTGGTCACGCACCGTCCCGATGAAGGTGTTGAGCGCACCCACCGCCGGATCGCGCACGGCCTCGATGTGGGCGGAGACGTCGATCGGATCCGCGCTGATCGTGGCGATGACCACGCCGGTCGACATCAGTGGTCGCCGCCTTCGAGCTGGGAGAGGACGTGCGCGGCGATGCTCACGAGGAGCGGCATCCCGGAGGCGACGGCCCGCGGGGAGCCGGGCAGATTCACGATCAGTGCGTCGCCGGCCACGCCGGAGCGCCCGCGCGACAGTGCGGCCAGGGGCGTCTCGGCCGCACCTTCGGCACGGAGCCGCTCGGCGATTCCGGGGATCTCCCGGTCGAGGACCCGCCGCGTCCCCTCCGGTGTGAGGTCCCGCGCAGACACACCCGTTCCCCCGCAGGTGACGATCACCCGGACCCCCGTAGCGACGAGGCGCCGCAATTCGGCTTCGACCGCATCGGCGCCGTCGGGGATGATCACCGGGTCCGCACAGTCGAACCCGGCTTCACGGAGCGCGGTCACGGCGACGGGACCGGTGGCGTCCTCGCGTGCACCACGGTGGGACCGGTCGGAGACGGTCACGACGGCCGCGGTGAGGGAGGTCATCCCTCCACGATAGGTGCGGCCGCCGGGTCGCGGCGCCGTTCGATCCTTACGATCACAGACTTCGACGTGGGGGTGCCGCTGACATCGGCGACCGACTCCAGGGGCACCAGCACGTTGGTCTCCGGGTAGTACGCCGCGGCGTTGCCCACGGGGGTGTCGTACGCCACCACACGAAAGGCCTCCGCGCGGCGCTCGATCGGCCCGCTCGCGCCCGGCCATTCCGAGACGAGGTCGACGAGGTCGCCGTCGGACAGGCCGAACGCGTCGATGTCGACCGGGCTCACGAAGACGACGCGGCGTCCGCCCCGGATCCCACGATATCGATCGTCCTTGCCGTAGATCGTGGTGTTGTACTGGTCGTGGGAGCGCAGCGTCTGCAGCAGTAGGCGTCCGGCAGGGATATGCGGGTACTCCAGCGCGTTCGCCGTGAAGTGCGCACGCCCCGAGGGTGTCGTGAAGGCGCGGTCGCGAGCCCCGTTGGGCAGGCGGAACGAGCGTCCCTTCTCGATGCGTTCTTCGAACCGGTCGAACCCCGGCACGACATGCGAGATGTGTCGACGCACGGCGGCGTAGTCCTGTTCCAGCCGTTCCCAGTCCGCGCGCGGGGCCCCCGGCTCTCCCTCGAACACCAGCGCACTCAACCGCGACACGATCGCCACCTCGCTGAGCATGTCATCCGATGGTGGCCGCAATCGACCGCGCGATGCGTGCACCGAGCTCATGGAGTCCTCGACCGTGACCCGCTGCTCGCGTCCGCCCCGTGTGTCACGGTCGGTGCGCCCGAGGGTGGGGAGGATGACCGCGCGAGGTCCCGTCACCACGTGGGAGCGGTTGAGTTTGGTCGAGACCTGCACCGTCAGACGGGTGCGGCGCAACGCCGCCTCGGTGACCGCCGTGTCGGGCGCGGCGCTGACGAAGTTGCCGCCCATCCCCATGAACACCCGGACCTTCCCGTCGCGCATCGCACGGATCGACGCGACGGTGTCGAAGCCGGGGCGGCGGGGCGGATCGAAGCCGAACTCGGCACCGAGTGCGGCGAGGAAGGCCTCCGGCATCTTCTCGTAGATGCCCATCGTGCGATCTCCCTGCACATTGGAGTGGCCGCGCACCGGACACACGCCTGCGCCGGGGCGGCCAATGTCCCCCCGCAGCAGCAGGACGTTCACGACATCACGCAGCGTGGCCACGGAGTGTTTGTGCTGAGTGAGCCCCATGGCCCAGCACACGATGGTCCGTTCCGATTCCCCGAACCGGTCTGCGAGCGCCCGCAGTCGCGTCTCCGGCACCCCGGTCGCCTCGACCAGATCGGTCCATGCGACCTGGTCGACCGCCGCGCGGTAGTCGTCGAAGCCCGCCGTGTACTCGTCGATGAAGGTCCGGTCGACCACGCCGCCCACCTGCGCCTCGACCTCGAGCAGGTGCTTGCCGATCGCCTGGAACAGCGCCTGGTCGCCGCCGAGGCGGATCTGGACGAATTCGTCAGCGATCGCGGTCCCACCCGCGATCACCCCGTGGGCGGTCTGCGGGTTCTTGAACCGCTTCAGCCCCGCCTCCGGCAGCGGGTTGACCGCGACGACCACGGCGCCGCGCTGCTTGGCCTTCTCGACCGCGCTCAGCATCCGGGGATGATTCGTGCCGGGGTTCTGGCCCGCGATGATCAGCAGCTCGGCATCGTGGATGTCGTCGAGGGAGACCGTTCCCTTTCCCACGCCGAGGGTCTGCGTCAAGGCCGATCCACTGGACTCGTGACACATGTTCGAGCAGTCGGGGAGATTGTTCGTCCCGATCCCGCGCACCATCAGCTGATAGAGGAATGCGGCTTCGTTGGAGGTGCGGCCCGAGGTGTAGAAGACGGACTGGTCGGGGCTCTCCAGCCCGCGCAGCTCATCGGCGACGATGCGGAGGGCTTCGTCCCATGTGCCCGGTCGATAGTGGGTGGCCCCCTCGTCGAGGATCATCGGATCTGTCAACCGCCCCTGTTGACCGAGCCAGTAGTCGTCTCGCCCGGCGAGATCGGCGACGGAGTGCGCGGCGAAGAACTCCGGCGTCACGCGTCGCAGCGTGGCCTCCTCGGCGACGGCCTTCGCGCCGTTCTCGCAGAACTCCGCGACGTGGCGCCGTTCCTCCTCCGGCCACGCGCATCCGGGGCAGTCGAAACCATCCTTCTGGTTGACCCGGCGCAGCGTCTGCGCGCTGCGGAGGACCCCCATCTGCGCCACCGACATCTGCAGGGCGTGGCGCACGGCGGGCACCCCGACGGCGCTGGTGGGCGGCGCGGCGACGCGCAGCTCGGACTCGTCGATACCGTCCGTCGGTGCACCCGTCGCCATGCCCCGAGGGTACCGGTCGTGGCGGTGCGGAGCGCGACTATCGTGAGGGGATGGCACGCTCGACCGCCCGCCGCCGCATCGTCCGCGTGCGCACCGCCGCCGACGGATCGCGAACGGTGTCGCGCCGTGAGGATGTGCTCGCCGCGGAGGAGCCGCTGGAGATCCGGATCGACGGATCGTCGTGGGCGGTCACCATGCGTACGCCTGGCGACGATTTCGACCTCGTCGCGGGTTTCCTCGTCGGCGAAGGCGTCATCGTCTCCCCCGACCAGCTGCGCACCCTCCGCTACTGCGCCGGGCGCGACGAGGAGGGCGCGCAGACGTACAACGTCATCGACGCCCACCTGGGCCCCGGCGCCGTGCCGCCCTCGGAGGCGGCCGCGCGGCACAGCATCACCACGAGCGCATGCGGGATCTGCGGAACGGAGTCCATCGACGCGGTCGCCAAAGCGGCACGGCTACCGATCGGGCAGGTCGCGCCGCTGATCGACCCCGACGTCGTCGCTGCACTGCCCGATGCGCTCCGTGACGCCCAGCCGGTCTTCGACGCCACCGGCGGCGTCCATGCGGCGGGTCTGTTCACCGCCGGCGGCGATCTCGTGTGCGTGCGGGAGGATGTCGGGCGTCACAACGCCGTCGACAAGGTGATCGGATGGGCCCTGCGCGAGGGCCGCCTCCCCGTGACGGACCTCGTGCTCCAGGTGTCGGGGCGCGCGTCGTTCGAATTGGTGCAGAAGACGCGGCTCGCGGGCATCCCGATGCTCACGGCCGTGGGTGCGCCCTCGACGCTCGCCGCACAGCTGGCCGACGACAGCGGTGTCACCCTCGTCGGATTCAGCCGCGGGGGCTCGTTCGCGGTGCACACGCATCCGGAGCGCATCACCGGGCTGTGACGCTGCCCGGGATCGCGGTCAGCGCCGTGCGGTGCCGAACAGGCCCCGGATCACCCCGGAGACGATCGCCTCGGTCGCGCGCGAATTCAGGATCTGCTCCACGGGCGAGCCGCTGCGCGACGAGCGGGAGGTGCGGGTGCGGGGCGATCCCGCCGTCTTCTCCAGTAGTCGCTCGTACTCGGCCCGCGCCTTCTCCTCCGCCTGCTGCTGGGCTTCGTCCATCGCCGCCTGCTGACGGGCGAGTTCGGCCTCGATCTCGGCTCGTTCCCGTTCCGCTTGCGCGGCAGACTCGGACTCGGCTGCGGCGTTGAGCCGGGCGGCGAGGATCTCGCGCGCCGATTCACGGTCGATCGGGGTTCCGTACACGGCAGACAGCGGCGAAGCGGCCACGGCGGCCTCGATCGCCGTGTGCGGGGTCGGCGACATGAGACCGCGTGGGGCACGCAGGCGTGTCCACGCCACCGGCGTGGGGGCGCCCCGCTCGCTCATGACGGTGACGATCGCCTCCCCGATGCCGAGCTCCTGGAGCACGCGCTCGAGGTCGTACCCGGAGGTCGGATAGGTGCCCACCGTCGCGCGGAGCGCCTTGGCATCGTCGGGGGTGAACGCACGGACCGCGTGCTGCACACGCGAACCGAGCTGTGCCAGCACCTCTCCGGGCACGTCCTTGGGGGTCTGGGTGACGAAGAACACTCCGACACCCTTGGAACGGATCAACCGCACCGTCTGCACGATGGCCGCGAGGAAGTCCTTCGAGGCGTCGCGGAACAGCAGGTGGGCTTCGTCGAAGAAGAATACGAGCGTGGGCCGGTCGGGGTCGCCGACCTCGGGGAGGACTTCGAACAGCTCCGCCAGCAGGTACATCAGGAACGTCGAGAACAGTGCCGGCTTGTCGATCACGCCGGGCACCTCGAGCAACGAGATGATCCCCCGACCATCGGGCGCGATGCGGAGGAAGTCGGTCACGTCGAACTCCGGTTCGCCGAAGAACACATCCGCCCCGTCCTCGGCGAAGGTGATGAGTTCGCGCAGGATCACCCCGACGGTCGACGGCGACAGGCCGCCCAGACCCTTCAGCTCGGGCTTGCCCTCCTCGCTGACCAGGTACGTCAGGACGGCGCGCAGATCGGCGAGGTCGACCAGGCCGAGCCCGTTCGCATCGGCGTAGTGGAAGACGAGCCCGAGGCTCGACTCCTGCGTCTGGTTCAGACCGAGGACCTTGCTGAGCAGGAGCGGACCGAACGCTGAAACGGTGGCCCGCACGGGCACACCGGTGCCGACGCCGCCGAGCGCGAAGTACTCGGTCGCGGAGGCCGCCGGGGCCCAGTCCTGACCGATTCCGCGGGTGCGCGCGAGAAGCTTCTCGCTCGGCTCCCCCGGCGTCGCAACGCCCGACAGATCCCCTTTGACATCGGCGGCGAACACCGGCACGCCCTTCGCGGCGAGTTGCTCCGCCAGCCCCTGGAGCGTGCGGGTCTTCCCCGTGCCGGTCGCACCGGCGATGAGTCCGTGCCGGTTCATCATCGACAGCGGGATGCGCACCTGGGCATCGGCTCGGGCTTCGGTGTTCACGAGGGCACCGAGATCGAGCGTGTCGGCCTCGAAGGTGTACCCGGCGATCACCGCGGCGACCTCGTCGGCGTCGAGCGGTCCGGCGGCCCTGTCGTCGGTTCCCGGCGCCGTCGGGGGCGCGGATGACACGTCGGACACCGTGCGTGGAGCGGCATCGGAGGTCGACTGCAGGTCCGACCCGGCGACGGCCGGGGCCGGCTGCACGTCTGCGGGCATCGGGGCCTCCGCCCCGGTCGCGCGGGCCCTCGCCGCCGCCACCTCGGCGGCCGCGAGCGCGGCCCGGGCCCGCGCCGCCTGCAGCCGCGCCTGGGCGGCCTCGGCCTCGGCACGCAGTCGGGCGAGTTCGGCTTCGGCGACGGCGATGTCGGACGAGTCGGGGGCGCTCATGCGCGCCAGCCTAGTGCGCGCTCCGACGCGACCCGACGACCTCGCGGACCCTCGCCAGGGGAACAGCCATCGCCGCGGCGACCACCAGCGCAGCCCCCGCACCGACCAGTGCACCCCCGACCGTGTCGCTGAGCCAATGCGCATGCAGATAGGTGCGACTGAAGGCCATGAGGAGGATCCACGCCGCACCCACGAGAGCCACCGCGATCCGGGGGAAGATCACCACGGCGCACACCGCGAGAGTCGCGGCGTTCGCGACGTGTCCGGAGGGATAGGACCCGTAGTCCGAGATGATGAGGATCTCCGTCGGTCGGGCACGCCCGAACAGGTGCTTGAGGACTTGCACGAGTGCCGCCGAGGTCGCTTCGGCGGTGAGGAAGAACACCGCCGCCCACGGTCGTCGCAGTGCGAGCAACGCGGCGGCGCCGCCGAGCGGGACGACGAACACCCCGAACCACCCGCCCCCGAGGAAGTTCATGGCGTACGAGACGGGCCCGGCCAGCGGGATGGCGGCGTCGACGAGGAGGGCGTTCCACCAGGCGTCGATCGCGAAGGGCGTGTTGCCGCGGGCGAACGCCCACGCGCCCAGGCCCGCCGCCGATCCGATCAACACCACGCCGATCACGGCCGCCGAGACCGCCGTCGTCCGGACGCGGGAAGAAGAGAGCATCCGCCTATTCTGCCCCGAGGGAGGGCACCGACGGTCAGGGCGTGAGGCGTTCCACCGAACGCGGCCGCACGATGATCCACAACGCGGTGACGGCGAGCGCACCGCATCCGACCATGACGACAGCCATCGTCGTAGCGGTGATCGCGCCCTCGGACAAGCCGCCGACGATCGGCGAGACCATTCCCGCGACACCGAAGTTCACCGCACCCAGAAGCGACGCCGCGGTGCCCGCCGCCTTGGGGTGGCGATCGAGGGCGAGCACCTGCACGCACGGCATCGTGAAGCCGACCGCGGTCATGAACACGAACAGCGGCACGACCGTCCCCCACAGACCGAGGCCGAGCTGATCGGTCACGATGATCGCGCTACCGGCCAGGACGAGGACGGCCGTCGAGAACGCCAACACCCACTGCGGTCCGAAACGGGCCGCCAACCGGGACGCGGTCTGCACCCCGAGGACGACGCCGAGGGAGTTGACGGCGAACAACATCCCGTACTGCTGCGCGTCCAGCCCGTGGGTCTGCTGGAAGAGGAACGGTGACGCGGACAGGTACGAGAACAGCCCGCTGAAGCTCATCCCGCCGATGACCAGCACCCCCAGGGACACCCGGTCCGACAGCACGCTCCGGTAGCGCTGGCGCATCGTCATGCTGCCCTGATCGTGCCGTCGAGCGGGCGGAAGGGTCTCCGGGATGAAGACGATCGCGGCGAGGAACATCACGGCGCCGTAGCAGGCCAGGACCACGAACAGCCCACGCCACGGCATGACCTCCAGGAGCGCCGCGCCGATGAGGGGCGCCACGACCGGGGCGACACCCACCACGAGGGCGAGCCTGCTGAGCATGACGACCAGGCGCTTGCCTCCGAACAGGTCGCGCACGATCGCCATCGCGACCACGCCTCCCGCTGCGGCGCCGATCCCCATGAACACCCGGGCGACCCCGAGCAGCAACAGCGTGGGCGCGATCGCGGCGGCGATGCTCGCCACCACGTGCAGCGCGGTGACGGTCAGCAGGGGGATCCGTCGACCGACCTTGTCACTGAGCGGCCCCACGACCAGTTGGCCCAGGCCGAATCCGATCATCGTTCCGGTGAGGGTCAGCTGGATCGCGGCGGCGGTGGTCTGGAAGTCCGACTCCAGGACGGGGAACGCGGGCAGATAAAGGTCGATCGTGAACGGCCCGAGTGCGGTGAGCGCCCCGAGGAGGATCACGTAGAGGACGCGGCGCGAGGTCGGGAGCGCGTCCCCCGGGTGCAGCACGATCGGCGCGGTGGCCGGATTGGTGCCGAGGGCCCGGATCGCGGCGGTCGACGAGGCCCCCGTGCGCGGGAGACGGGTCGAAGAGGTGTCGGCGGGGTTCTGGACGGGGACGGATGCGGTGTCGAGCAAGAGGTTTCGTTTCAGCGGCGTGACGGAGCGTCGGCCGGTGAAGACCGGTCTGGCGCGGGGATCGACGGCGGATTCGCCGTGGGCCGAACGGCGGGCGCGATGGTCCGAATCGATTCGACCCCACCACTCTATCGGACGCCTCCGCAAAAGGAAGAGGGCGGGAGCCGCCCGCGCGGCCCCGCCCTCTTTCCTCGGCTGGAATCAGCCCTTCGTCGACCCGGCGAGAAGCCCTCGGACGAAATACCGCTGGAGCGAGAAGAACACGATCAGCGGAACGACGATGGCCACGAAGGCACCGGCGGTCAACAGCTGCCACTCGTTGCCGCGTGTTCCGGTGATCTCCGCCAGCAGCTTCGTGATCGGTGCGACCGGTCCGTCCGCGAAGATCAACGCCACCAGCAGGTCGTTCCAGACCCAGAGGAACTGGAAGATCGCGAACGACGCGAGCGCCGGCAACGTCAGGGGCAGGACCACGCGGAAGAAGATCTGTCCGCGCGAGGCACCGTCGACGCGAGCCGCCTCGATGATGTCCGCCGGGATCTCCGACATGAAGTTGTGCAGCAGGTAGATGGCCAGCGGAAGCGCGAACATCGAGTGCGCGATCCACACCTGTGCGTAGCCTCCCGACACCCCGAGCGGCTCGGTGATCTGCAGGCCGAAGATGTTCAGCCCCCGCGAGAACGAGCTCAGCAACGGGATCAGGGCCATTTGGATCGGCACGATCTGGAGGGCGAAGACGAAGATGAACAGCCAGTCGCGACCCTTGAAGTCGATCCACGAGAACGCGTAGGCGGCGAACGCGGCGATCGTCAGCGGCACGATCGTGGCCGGGATGGTGATCGCGATCGAGTTGATGAAGGCCTCGGCCATCGTCAACTGCGTGTTGCCGGCTTGCAGGACCTGCACGTAGTTCTCGATCGTGACCTGCGGGTCGGCGAAGAACGTCCACCAGCCCGTGGTCTTGATCTGCTGCTCGGGACGGAACGACGACACGAACAGACCGAACGTCGGGATCGTCCAGGCCACGGCGATGATGATCGACAGCGCCGTCGCCCAGGGACGCGACAGCACCCGCTTCACCCTCCCGGCGGGGCCCCGCCCCTTGCCTTCGGCGCGCTTCATGCCGCGCGTGAGCTCTTTCTCGGTGGCGTCGTCCATGGGAAGGTCGACGGGCATGACCTCGCTCATCGGATCTCCTTCTGCTTGCGGATCTGTCGCGCGTTGTAGATCACGATCGGCAGCACCAGGAGGAACAGGATGACCGCGAACGCCGCGCTGCGGCCGGCCTCGAACTTGGTGAACTGCGTGTACATCTCATTGGCGATCACGGACGTGCCGAAGTTTCCGCCGGTCATCGTGCGGACGATGTCGAACACCTTCAGCGAGGCGATCGAGATCGTCGTCAGCACGACGATGATCGCGGGACGGATGGCAGGCACGGTGACGTTCCAGAACCGTTGCCACGCGTTCGTACCGTCGAGCTCCGCGGCCTCCAGCTGTTCCATGGGCACGCCCTTGATCGCAGCCGAGAGGATCACCATCGCGAAACCGGTCTGCACCCAGATCAGCACCACGATGAGGAAGAACGTGTTCCACGGCTCGGTGAGTAGCCACTGCTGCGGTTCGCCGCCGAACCACACCAGGATCTGGTTCAACAGGCCGATCTGCTGGAACTCCGGTCCGCGGTAGGCGTACACGAAGTTCCAGATGATGCTCGCACCGACGAAGGAGATCGCCATCGGCATGAACACCAGGACCTTGTAGACCTTCTCGCCACGGGTCTTGTCGATGAAGACCGCGTACGCCAGACCGATCGCCGTGGAGACCGTCGGCGCGATGAGGACCCACACGATCGTGTTCGCGACGGTGCGCACACCGTCGGGCTGTGTGAAGATCCACACGAAGTTGTCAAGTCCGACGAACTCGTTGCCCGCGGCGTTCATGAACGACGCGACGAAGGTCTGGATCGAGGGCAGGATCAGCCCGATCAGCAGGAGCAGCGCCGCCGGGGTCATGAAGGCGACGAGCTGGATGAAGTAGCCCCTGCCGTTTCGGGACCGGTAGTCCAGCAGGAACATCCCGCCGCCGATCACCGCGGCGACCACGACGGCCCACCAGACGGAGTTGAACAACACGACGGTCACGACGGGGACGAGCACGCACATCGCCAGCCTGATCCACGTGTACATCCGCCCGGAACGGGGCGCGATGTCGATGAGGAACAGGATCAGGCCGATGGCGGCGAGGAACGCGGCGACCACGACGATCGCCTGAAGGATGGGGTGCAGTGTCCCGACCCATGTGAGGAAGACGGTCACGTCGCTCCTTTCGAGTGCACCGGTGGACTCGATCCGAATCCTCCACCGGAAAAGGGTGAGAGGTGGGGCCGCCCCGCCGAGCGGGGCGGCCCCGAGGCCATGTCAGCCGATCAGCTGGGCCAGCCGGCCTCGATCTGCTCGGTGACCTCGTCGACCGGAGTCCCGCTCACCCACGAGACCATGCCCTTCCAGAAGGTTCCGGCGCCGACGGCGCCGGGCATCAGGTCGGATGCGTCGAACCGGAACGTGGTGTTCGGGTCCTGCAGAATCTCGATCGCCTGGGTCAACAGACCCGAGGAGGCGTTGGCCGGGTCCAGTCCGCTGTTGGCGGAGATGACCCCGCCGAGCGAGACGCGGTTGTTCGCCCACTCCGGGCTCGAGAGGTACTCGAGCACCTGGACGGTGTCGGACTCGTCGTTGAACGCCCCGACGATCTCGCCGCCGCCGGTGACAGCCGGAGCACCGGCTTCCTGGCCGGGCATGATGAACGCCCACACGTCGCCGTCCTCGGCGACCGTGCCGCCGGCGTCCTCGATGAACCCGGTGAAGAACGACGCCTGGTGGTGCAGCGCGCAGTCGCCGGACACGAGGGCCGCGGCCGGGTCGCCGAACTCGGTGGAGTTGATCGACTGGACGTCACCGAAGCCCGCGTTGACGAAGTCCGGGTTGAGCAGGTACTCCCCCGCGGCGTCGAACGCGTCGATGATCGGCTGGTCGGTGAACTTCACCTCGTTGGTGACCCATTGGTCGTACACCTCCGGGCCGGAGTCGCGCAGGACCATGTCCTCGACCCAGTCGGTTCCCGGCCAACCCGTGGCGTCGCCCGAGCCGAAGCCGGCGCACCACGGCGCCGAACCGGTCGTCGACTGGATCGTCTCGGTGAGGGCCATCAGCTCGTCGAGGGTCTCGGGGACCTCCACCCCCCACTCGGCGAACATCGCCGGCTGGTACCAGATGAAGCCCTTGACCGACGCCATCAGCGGCGCGCCGTAGAGCGTGCCGTCGACGGTGCCGTACGCGGCCCAGTCCTCCGACCAGTACTCCGCCACGTTCTGCTGCACGCCCTCCGGGGCGGGCGTTAGGTATCCGCGGGAGGCCAGGTCGGCCAGCAGCCCGGGCTGCGGGAAGATCGCGATGTCCGGCGGGTTGCCGCCCTGGGCGCGGATGCCGATCTGCGATTCGAATTCCTTCGACGCCTCGTACTGGATGTCGATGCCCGACTCGGCCTCGAAGTCCGCCCACGATTCGTCGAGCAGTTCCGCCTCGGTGTCGGAGATCGTCCCGTAGACGGTCACGACGTTGTCGCTGTCCCCACCGTCTCCGCTGTCCCCGCCGCCGTCGCTCGAACAGCTGGCCAGCGTGAGACCGGCCGCGCCGAGCAGTGCGACGGCCGAGAGCGCCTTGTGACGCTGTGTCGTGCGCATATGAATCCTCCTCGTTGAGAGCACATGTGGTTCCTCGCTCTGGAGCCCCTAAGGAACCGTTTCCATATCACCGTAGGCCACCCACTCCCGGCGCACAACGGCTCGGGGATAACAACATCGTTATCTGGCGATGGGAGCGCTCCATACCGCGATACCCCCGGGATTTCCGACACAGAACACGCCCCGATGGATGTGGAAGCGTTTCCCTTTTGACGCGCCCTCCTCTACTCTGACCTCGTGCGCGCAAAGACGCGCCGCATGACGGAGGACGAACGGTGAGCGGTATCGAAGACGTCGCGCGCGGCGCGGGCGTGTCGAAAGCGACCGCCAGCCGCGCGCTCACCGGTCACGGATACGTCGCCGCGGCCACGAGGGCGCGCGTGCGGCGCGTGGCCGAGGAACTCGGATACGTCCCTTCTTCGTCGGCGTCGAGCCTGGCCACCGGGCGCACCCGCAACATCGGCGTGGTGATGCCGTATCTGAACCGTTGGTTCTTCGCCGAAGTGCTGGAGGGCGTCCAGGCGGTCCTGCTCGCGGAGGGGTTCGACCTGACGCTGTACGACGCGAAGCCCGGCACGGAGGGACGACGACGCGTCTTCGAGGACTTCCTCGCCCGCAAACGATTCGACGGCCTCATCGCCGTCGCACTCGAGCCCGACGACCACGAGCTCGAACAACTGGTCGGGATCGGTCGGCCGGTCGTCAGCGTCGTCAGCGACAGCGAAGAGGCGAGCGTGGTGCGGCTGGACGACGTGCACGCGGCACACCGCGCGACCGCGCACCTCATCGACCTCGGACACGAGCGCATCACGTTCCTCGGCGGCGTCTCCGACCACGACGGTCCGCACGTCGATCGGGAGCGTCTCGGCGGCTATCTGTCGTGCATGCGGGGGGCGGGCCTGGATCCCCGCCACATCCCCTCCGACGTGTCACTGCCGGGCGGGTACGACGCCGCCGTGGATCTGCTCAGCGACCCGGAGCGCCGTCCGACCGCCCTCGTGGCCGCGTGCGACGAGGTCGCGATCGGAGCCATCATCGCCGCGCGTCGGCTCGGGATCGCCGTCCCCTCCGCCCTCAGCGTGGTCGGGATCGACAACCACGAGTACTCGGAGATGTTCGGGTTGACCACCCTGGAGCAGTCACCGCGGGAGCAAGGCGCCGCGGCCGCCGAGCTCCTCTTGGAACACGTGCGTGCACCCGACGCCGCACGCACGGAGATGCGCCTGCAGGCGCGACTGATCGTGCGCGGCTCGACGTCACCACCCCCCGGTGTGCGCTCGGTCGCCGTCGGGGCCGTGCCCTGATCGGCCGGTCTGCCCTCGACCCGACGCGGAGGACGACAGAACCCCGGATGCCGCAGCACCCGGGGTTCTGGAAGACGCTGTCCTGAATTACTTCAGGGTGACGGTGGCGCCGGCGCCCTCGAGGGCCTCCTTGGCCTTCTCGGCGGTCTCCTTGTTGGCGGCCTCGAGAACGGGCTTGGGAGCGCCGTCGACGAGGGCCTTGGCGTCACCGAGGCCGAGCGAGGTGAGCTCGCGGACGACCTTGATGACCTGGATCTTCTTGTCACCGGCGGCCTCGAGGACGACGTCGAACTCGTCCTTCTCCTCCTCGGCGGCGGCCTCGCCACCGGCACCACCGGCGGCGGGAGCGGCACCGGCGACGGCGACGGGCGCCGCGGCGGTGACGTCGAAGGTCTCCTCGAAGGCCTTCACGAACTCGCTGAGCTCGATGAGCGTGAGCTCCTTGAACTGGTCGAGCAGCTCTTCAGTGCTGAGCTTTGCCATGATGATTCTCCTTGCTTGGGTATCT
>NZTV01000098.1 GCA_002703245.1 Microbacterium sp. | reverse complement strand
TCGTCCGTGTAGTTCTTCCTAGCCATCCCTTGGATTCTCGCTTCCCCAGCGCCGTGCTGGAATCAGCGTGTCCAAGATCAGGGGTCAAGCGCCGATAACGCCAGAGGATGGCAAGAGTTGTTCCATGCCTTCGTCAGACTCGTCGCCGACCCTCGGCGGTGACGGCAGGGGTCGTGCGTGGAGCCAGTGCTCCTCGAAGCGAGTGCACGGACCACCCGGGCTTCGAGGCGAGAGATCTTCGGGTCCGGCCGGAGGAAACCCTCGTGCACCATCACGATAACGTCCCGTGGGCTGCGGCATCCCCGAGGATCGTGAAGCCAGTAAAAGTTCAGTAGCCGGGGATGTTCTCTGCTTGGCTGCGGCGTCATCGATGAGTTGTCCCTCACCGCCCCGCCCCTCCGATGGATACATCGCAAGCTGGTGTCGCAGAACGGATTGCTGAGATCAGAGCGAACGGCGGGGAGATCCTCGGCGGCCCTCCGTCCAGTACGTCGAGGAAGCAACATGCGTCGGGGCCTGGTCCAGCGCGTTTCCGTCGTCCGGTCGAGCCGCCGATCGCTTCGTGAACGGTCGACCCCACCGTGACGAGCGGATGCGGAATCAGTCGTACGAGACGACGAAGCGGCCCTTGGTGGCTTGTCCCGCGCGGACGCTTTCGATCGCGGCGGGGATGTCGTCGAAGCCGACGATCTGGGTGAACGAGGTCATCTTGCCCGCCGCCATGAGCTCGAGCACCTTCGCGTTGTCGTCGAGCGTGCCGCCGAGCGAGCCGAGGTACTCGACCTGCTTGGCCACGACCGACCAAGTGTTGATCGTGCTCTCGATGCGCCCGAGGCCCACCTGCACCACGCGCCCGTGCTCGCCGACCACCTCAATCGCGCCCGCCGTCGTCGTGCCGAACCCCGCGAAGTCGACAACGAGATCGAGGTCTTCGCCGGCCAGTTCGCTGATGTCCTTCACAACCTTGGTCGCGCCGATCTCGCGGGCGAAGGCGTGCAGGCCCTCGTTCGGATCGGCCGCGTACACGGTGGCGCCGACGCTGAGCGCCGCCTGTGCACCGAGCACGCCGACACCGCCGAGGCCGATGATGCCAACCTTCTCGCCCGCCAGCGCGCGCCCGGTCGTGACGACCGCGTGGTACGAGGTGGCACCGGCATCCGTCGACGCGGCCGCCTGGTCCCACGCGACCTCATCGGGTACGCGGACGAGCAGGTCGGTCTGCACCGCGAGGCGCGGCTGGAAGCCGCCGTCGCGCCCGGTGCCGGGGCTGGTCGGGTAGCACAGCACGGCGACCCGGTCGCCGACGGCGAAGTCGGTCACGCCGTCGCCGAGCGCGGCGACCACACCGGCCACCTCATGGCCGAGGGTGATGGGGCTCGTGGCGAGCAGGCTGCTGATGGAGCCGTTGAGGTACCCGATGTCGGTGTGGCATACCCCTGCCGCCTTCACGTCGAGGAGCACCTCCCCCGCTGCGGCGCTCGGCTCGGCGATGTCATTGAGCGCCAGCTCGGACGGGCCCTCGGTAGTGGCTGCGGCGCGCTGCCATGCCTTCATTTCTCTTCCTTCCCTGAGATCAGACCGTGCCCGGATCAGGCGTGCGGTCCGTCCGCCCCCAGAAGCGTGCGAGCACCGCGTAGCCGCGATCTGCGACGGCGTGCTCGACGGGGGCGACGTCTGCGAGCC
The DNA here is from genome assembly GCA_002703245.1 of Microbacterium sp. Taxonomy (GTDB): domain Bacteria; phylum Actinomycetota; class Actinomycetes; order Actinomycetales; family Microbacteriaceae; genus Microbacterium; species Microbacterium aquimaris. The sequence goes on along the minus strand of NZTV01000098.1, from coordinate 5,482 downwards.
GGGGGTCGTCGGCGACCGCCCGCTCGAGGATGCTCATATGGTGCGTCAGCTCGTACTGCAGTTCGACGCGTCGACGGCGGCTGGTGAGCGCGCCACGTCCGTCGGCGGCATCCGCCTGCTCGACAGCGTCGGCCGCCGCGATCGAACGGCGCGACTGCGCACGAACGAGGCGTCGTGGCATGAACCCGCTGGCCGCCCAGGTGACCGCGATCGCGGCAGCCGAACCGACGACGGTGTCGGCGAGACGGTCGCCGGCCAGCACCGCCAGCGAGCTGCCGACGCCGCTGGCCTCGACGGCGAGCAGCGCCATCGGGGTGATGAGGACCAGGGCGAGGGCGTAGTTGAGGGTGAAGACGATGTACTGGCCAATCATGCAGAGGATGACGAGCGCCACCGTCATCCACGGCGTGGGGTGCAGGAGCGCTACGGCCAGGGCGACCCCGACGCCGAGCAGCGTGCCCGCGGCCCGCTGCAGGCCGCGGCGCGTCGCGGCGCGACGATCGATCCACTGGTTCACGACGATCGCGGCGGTGAGGATCGCCCAGTACGGGTGACCGAGGCCGAGCATCTCGCTGACGACGCCGGCGACGCCCGCCGCCACCGCCATCCGCCCGGTCGTGAACCACTCGACCGAGCCGAACGGCCACGCGTGCGACACGAGATAGCGCGCCGTCGGTCGGCCGAGCAGCGGCACGGCCCGTGGCGAGGCGACACGATCTCGCAGGTCAGCGCCGACGCCCACGGCGAAGTCGCGATCGACCGCGGTGAGCTCGTCCACGAGGGCGGCGAACCGTCGCCCCCGATCTGCGGGGCCAAGCCGATTGCAGGGTGAGCCAGGCGGCCGCGACGGCCTGCCCCGCCGCATCCCGCGCCCCTCTCACACCGTCCTCGCCCGATGAGCCTGCCTTCCGGAACCGGGCGACGGCGCGCGCGGCCTCGGCCACGGCCCGACGCTCCGGGCCGCGCGGCGACAGGATCAGCGGAAGGAGCAGCAGCGCGGAGCTGAGCAGTGACGCCACCGCCGTCACTGCGACCATCGACCATCCGACCGACTGGTTGAGGCCGAAGAAGGTCCCGAGCACGGCGGCGTAGATCATCATGACCGGGCTTGGTCCGCGGGTGAGCATGAACGTGTAGTAGATCCAGCCGATCACGAGGATCATGACGACGCTGGCGGGCACGACCGCCCAGCGCGCGGGGGCGATCTGCACGCCGACGGCCATCGAGGCGGTGAGGCCGCCAGAAACCAGCAGACCGTTGCGGATTCGCGCCCAGAGCGGCCGCCCGGTCTCCCAGAAGGGTACGAGCGCCCCGAGCAACGAGATGACGCCGATCTGCGGCGAGAAGACGAGGCAGCACACGACGACGGTCACCGTCGAGATCGCGGCGGAGACGAGCTGCACACGCACGGTGCCCGGCGTGTGCCGGGGTGCGAAGAACGAGGTCACGGCAGACGCCGCATCCGCCAGTCTCATGGTCACCCGCGCGCGGCTCCTTATATGAATGCTTCCTTCATATAGTACTCTGAATCGCGAGGGAACGCGACGGAGGTCAACGGTCATGGATGCGATACCGGCAGACACGCCCCGGCGCGGGCGAGGGCGGCGACCGATCGCCGAGGTGCGCGCCGACGTGCTGGATGCTGCGGCGAGCGTGCTCCTCGCGGAGGGCGTCGGTGGCTTCACCGTAGAGAAAGTGCTGTCGGCCTCGGGCGTCAGTTCGGCGACGGTCGCCCGGCACTGGCCCTCACGCGGCGCACTCGCCCTCGACGCGTACCTGCACGCGGTGGGCGACGAGCTCGCCGCGCGCGATACGGGAGACCTGCGCGCGGATATGCAGCGCATGGTGGGCGCGTTCGTGCGCCTGGTCCGTCGCGCGCCCGAGGGTCGCGTGTTCGCACAGCTGGTCGGCGCCGCCCAGACCGACGCCGAACTCGCCGCGCAGTTCGATCACCACTACTTCGGTCCGAGACGTCGCGAAGCGGTCGTGCTGCTGGAGAGGGCCAAGTCGCGCGGACAGATCCGTGCCGACGCCGACTCCTCGTTCCTCGTCGACCTCATCTGGGGACCGTGCTACATCCGGCTGCTGCTCCCGCACCTCACCGATCAGCTCACGCCCGCCTTCGCGCGTCGAGTCGTCGACACGGTTCTGGCAGGTGCCTATGCCTCCTCCGCGTCTGAGGACCGCACGATGGACGAGCGCGCACAGCGCCGAAGCGGGGGACGACAGTCCCTCCCTCATCGCTCGGTCCCGGCGTAGCCTCGAGGACATGAGCACCCCGAACCTGATCTCGAATCATTACGCCGCGATCCGTAGCCTCGGAGCCGGCGTCTCCCCATCCGCGCGCCGAGCGGCGGCCTCGGCATGAGCGTCCTCGAAGGACGGGTCGCACTCATCACCGGCGGAAACTCCGGCATCGGATTCGGCACCGCTGTGCGCATGGTCGAGGAGGGCGCATTCGTCTACATCACCGGCCGCGACCAGGACAACCTCGACCGTGCCGCATCACAGCTCGGCGAAAACGCGCGAGCCCTGCGCGCCGACGTGACGGTGCGACAGGACATGCAGGCTGTCGCCGCCCAGATCCGCGCCGCCCACGGCCGCCTGGACATCCTCTTCGCGAACGCCGGCGCCGCCTGGTACAACACCATCGAGGACCTCACCGATGATCAGATCTCCCACGGGCTGGACCTCGACCTCAAGGGCACCATCCACACCGTCCAGTCCGCCCTGCCGCTGATGCCGGACGGTGCCACCATCATCGTCAACACGTCCATCACCAAAGACATGGGCCTGCCCACCTACGGTGTGTACGCGGCGACGAAAGCGGGTTTGCGCAGCTTCGTGCGCACTTGGATGAATGAGCTCCGCGACCGCCGCATCCGCGTGAACGCGATCAGCCCCGGGGTAATCCACACGGAGTCGTACGAGAAGGACATGGGCGTCGACGGTGCCGCCGTCTACGTCAAGCGGGTCGTCGAAGAGATCCCTGTGGGGCGGGTGGGCGTACCCGAAGACATCGGCAACGCGGTCGTCTTCCTGGCCTCCGATGCCGCCAGCTTCGTCAACGGCATCGAGCTGACCGTCGACGGTGGGCAGACTCAGATCTACGCGGGACACAACTGATGACCGCCGGGGTGTCCGTTTCGGCACCCGCGGCGGCACCATCATCCAGGTGAAGACCTCGCCGCCTCGACTATGTGGGCCGCGCCCATCACTGGCGAAGAGTACGAGGTCACGGCTGACTGGGCCTGAGCCCCGAACGCACGGAGTCCGCAGCGAACTGCTCGGCCGGATTCTCGCGTCAGGCCGCCGGTAGTGCTCGAAATCGCCACCGTTCCGCCGGCTGGGGTATGTACGGGGCAGGATCGTCGTCGTACGGTGGGTCGGAACACCTGTGAGCGCCGGGGGCGGCGCCCACCGACGAAGGGCGACATCATGGCGGGTTTCACGATCTTCGGCACGGGGACGATGGCCAACGCTATTGGCGGCCTGCTCGCCGAGGGTGCCAGCAGTGTCAGCTACATCGGCAGCGACGAGTCGGGCTCGGTCCCGATCGAGGAGGACATCGTCGTCCTCGCTGTCCCCTATCCGGCCGTTGACGGCATCCTCTCCTCCTATGCCGACCAGCTGGCGGGCAGGACCGTCGTCGACATCACCAATCCGCTCGACTTCTCCACGTTCGACTCGCTCGTCGTGCCAGCCGGGTCGTCGGCGGCCGCCGAGATCCAGGGGAAGCTGCCAGACAGTGCTGTCGTGAAGGCGTTCAACACGACCTTCGCCGCCACGCTGACGTCGAAGAAGACCGGTGCCCTGCCGACCACCGTTCTGGTCGCCGGCGACGACGCCTCCGCCAAGTCGGCGCTGATCTCAGCCGTCGAAGCTGGTGGTGTGGCCGCGATGGATGTCGGGTCGCTGGCGCGGGCACACGAACTCGAAGCGATCGGCTTCCTTCAGCTCACGCTTGCCGTGGGCGACAAAATTCCATGGACCGGTGGCTTCGGCGTCACCCGTTGAGCACCACCCGCGCTCATCGCTGACGCCATGTGCCTGATCTTGCCGAACAGCGTCCTCACCGGTGTAGATGCAATGCCGTCACACGGATCATCTCCACAGCGCCCGGGCCTGAGTTCGACGAACTGCTCCGACACACCGGCGACGGCACGCGACCCTTCTGCACAGCAAGCTGCTGACCTCGGCGCAAGACACGTCGCCGCCAGGCGGTTGTCGATGAGCGCGCTGGTGTTCCGGGTGGTGCCCCGCGTCCCTGCCGGGAGTGCGGCAGTTATGAGGCGGCGCCGCCCGCCCGGGCGTGCGTGGTGGGGTGAAGGCCCAGCCATCCGGGGGTGCGCTCCCCGCGGACCTCGCCGAGCAGCAGGACCATGGTCTGTCGCCACCTCTCGACCTCGGTGCGGTCCTCCATGAAGGTCACGAATTCCGTGGCATGGCCGTTCGGATAGTTCCACACCGGACCGTCTGGAGGTGTGACGTCAGTGCGTACGCCCCAGCCGAGGAATCCGCCGCGCTGCACCCCCGCGGAAAGCACCCAGTTCAGGTAGAGCTTGGCGGCCGCGGGGTGCGGGGCGTCGCGCAGGATGGCTGCACGTTGGCCCCATGCGAGAAACGGGTGCGGGGCGGGCGGCAGCGACCAGGTGACGCCGGGAGCGCCGACGTCTGCGCCCGCTAGGCCGACCGCTTTGGCGCCGGCAGCCACGGCCTCGCCGGGTGAGTTCGTCCCCCGATGGAACTGGATGTTCTGTGGCTCTTCGCAGTTGAGGGTGTAGTCGGGGGCGCGGGCCGGTTGGCGGAGGGGCGTCGAGGTCTTCCAGGATGGGAGTTCCTACGCTGCCCACCCGGAAGACCTCGACGTGCTCCAAGCTACCTTCGCCGCCCCCTGCCTGACCACGTTCTGCCGTCTCGATGAGCTCGGCCTCGAAGCTGTCGGGCAGCGTCTCGAGCCTGATCGTGCGGTGGTCGAGTGCCGCGTCGTGGAGCCGGATCCGTGGTGCCGGGAGTGCGGGTCTGAGGGTGTGCTGCGGGATACGGTCACGCGGGCTCTCGCGCATGAGCCGTTCGGGCATCGGCCGACGACGCTGCTGGTGCGGGTCCGCCGGTACCGGTGCGCGCACTGCGGGCGGACGTGGCGGCAAGACACCAGCAAGGCAGCTCCGGCGCGAGCGAAGATCTCCCGCGGCGGCCTCGGGTGGGCGCTGGGAGGGATCGTCATCGATCACCTGACGGTGAGCCGTGTCGCCGCCGGTCTCGGGGTGTCGTGACACACCGCCAACAGCGCGATCCTCGCCGAGGGGCGCCGGGCGCTGATCGAGGATCCGGCCCGGTTCGAGGGGGTTACCACGGTCGGTGTCGACGAGCATGTCTGGCGACACACCCGGTTCGGCGACAAGTACGTCTGTGAGTCTCGAAGTGGCTGGTCCGGGACTGGCTGGCGAGGATGGTGCTGGCTGCTCCGCGCTGCGGCGTG
>NZTV01000097.1 GCA_002703245.1 Microbacterium sp. | reverse complement strand
GAGCCAGCGCGCCGCTACCTCGGTGTCAGCAAACCCGCCGTCGAGGGCAGCCCCGTCCAGTCCGGTGGCCTCACCGACGGCGTTCTTGTCCCCGACCACGACCCAGGTCGGGACGCGGGTGTCGCCTTCGGAGTAGTACTCGCCGAGACCGCCGCCGGCGGCTTGGCGGTCCATCGACGCTTGGCGGGCCTGATTGGCGGTGTCGTTGTAGTAGCCGATGCTCCAGCGCGACAACCGAGAGATCGTCAGCACGGTCGCACCGCCACCAGAGCACCTCACCAAGCCGGACAGGCCGCCGCCAGGCGGCCGGGGTTCGGGCGCGCCAGCGCCCGAAGCCGAGTATTGCACAACTTGTGCCAATGTGCCGTGCTGTAATTGTGTGGAAGGGGGAGGGAGTGGCCGGGTGAGGCGTTGGCTGCTGTGGAGGCTGGTGATGGGCGGCGAGGGAGTTGCGGAGAGGTGGCAGTGGAGATGGAGTTGAGAGGGCTGGTGTGGGTGGGATGATGTGGGGGTGAGCGTGGAGAGGCGGCTGCTAGAGCTGTTGGTGCGCCGCGACAGCGGCGTGTCAGAACGGGTCCTCGCTTGGCTTGTGGACGGCGATTTACCCCCGGCGATGGGGCGCGATATCGCATGGCTCGACGTGCCGACTCAGTAGCGAAGGCCCCGAGCCAGATTCCTAATCAATGTTCGGGGAGCAAACAGCTGGATCGGGTAGCGGCGAGCGTGAGACGACCGCACGGCTCGCTTCGGTAGAAGTCGTTAGCGCAGCGCGGCGAGCGCGGTGTGCGGGGGTGATGAGCTCGTCTCGGGCGGCTTGTTCGGCGGTGGCCACGGTGGTGCGCCGGTGTACGGCGCGTTGCCGCGCAACCGCCAGCGCCTCAAACGCCGCGGCGCGGCCCGGCCCGGTGGCGGCGGCTTTCCCGCGTTCTCGACCTTCAGCGTGTTCACGGCGGGCCTGTTTGGCGGCCGCGGCGCGCGCTTGTTCGGCGGCACGCGCCTGAGCTTCCCGGGCTTCGTCGAGCGCGGCGGGTCGGTCGCTCAGGCTGTTGTGGCTGGTGTGCCAGGCCAGCAGCGTTCCCAGCAGGGCGATCGGCCGGGCCGGCGCGTCGGGAATCCAATGTCCGGTGCCGAGCCAGTCGGCCACCAACGCGGTCAGGTCAGCCGGTGTCCAGCCGGCGGCCGCCGGCGCGGCCAGCATCCCTGCCCAGCTGCCGGTGGTGTACATCCGTGCCCACGGCGGAGTATCCGGGTCAGCGCGCCATCTGGAGGCCAGCCGGCGCCCCTGCTCGTCGGGTGCTCGGCGGCGCGCAGCGCCGTGGTGCCGGGCGCGTGCGCCCGTGCGGGTAGTAACCGGATCTCTAAAACAGGGGGAGGTGGTGGTTACTGGGGACCGTTCCAGATGGGGTGACAAGCTGTGGATTACTCGGTTGATCTGGGGGTTGTCGTGCAGCGCCCACACCGAAGCCCAGCCACGGTGCCGGTCGCCCATCCGCCAGGACGCCATGCGCTCGGTGTATGTGCGTTGGCGGCCGCGCAGAACCTCGGTGGCCACGCCGAGCAGGCGAAGGCACTCGTGGGCCCGCTGGATGGTGCGCTCACAGAATCCGGTGGCGGCAGCCAATTGGTCATTGGTGGGTCGGCAGTTGCGGCCGGTGCTCCAGTCGGCGTAGCGCGCCATGGCCGCAGCGATCACGATGAGCGTCTTTTTCCCGATCCCGCCGTTGCACATCGAGGGCTGCACCTCGGTGGCGTAGCGCAGCTCGTAGGCCACCGCGACGGTGGTGTGCGCCCAGTAGGAGGGGCCTCCGCTCCAGCACGGCACACCGGCATAGGCGTCAGCATCGAGCTCCAGGCCGACGAACACACTCGGTGCCGGCATGTCCCGGCCCGAGAGCCGGCGACCGCGGCGGATCGCCAACACCTCGGCGGTGCCGGTGGTGCGGATAACACCGCGGCGGCGCACGGTCGGGGTACACCCGCGATACGTCGACGGTGTGGGGGTAATGGGCCGGCGGCAACGTTCGCCGGCGGTGTGTTGGTCACGGTTTGTACGCCAGATGCGCGGCGAATCTGGTCGAGACGCAGCACATGCGCTACCGTGAGACGAGTCCACGAGACACGTCCCTTTCAGGGGCAACGGGTGCGGACCCGGAACCGAGCGCCAACTCGGTTCGGACCCTCAGACAAGGCCCCTACGGGGGCCTTCGTCGTATTAGCGGTGGGTCCGCAAACCTATGGATTTGTCACGTCTTGCCCGGCTGCCGCAGTCAGGACAAAGGAAATCTGCCGGGCTTGGGTTTCACATCGCCAGCGGCAAAACCTCCTCATGGTCAATGAGGCGGGCGTATTCGGGGAGCCCAACGTGCACAGCGAGGATGTCGGCGATATACGGCGAGACTTTGTGGTCCGGCGCTTGGCGGATAAGCCGCTCAGAAACCTCGCGGTGAGGACGGATCATGCAGCGGCCTCGGGTGTCGCCGTGAAGAGGATCGATCTTGCGGGCAGCACTGATCGGTGTTTGGTTCAGTTCCCGGACATGCTCAGGCATCCCGACATGCGCAGCAAGAACGTCAGCGCCATATTGCGACACCGAGGACACGCCAGCGTCGGTGGCCTTATCGACGAGACGCTGTAACACGGCCGGATGGAATTTCACCATGTGATACGCACGGTCACCTTTGCTTGGACGGGCCATACGCACACCCTGGCATCGAGAATGGTTGCGAAAACCGGCGACACGCCGACGCCCGGGGAGTTTTCGTAGATCAAGCGCAATCCCCCGGTCAGTCGGGTGCTGAATCCACTAGCAGTCGGGTGCTGAATCCACTAGCTGGCGACCCAGCTTCACCCAGGGCATGTTGTCGTCGATGAGTTGGCGCGCGGCGTCGAGGGCATCGAGGTCGTCCGGATTGTCGAGAAGGCGCTCGCAGATCGCTATAGCTGCCCGCGCAGCGAGAAGGTCGTCGAGCATGGCGTTCCCCTCTCGGCGCGAACCTGCCTGGATAATCCCAAACTTACAGAGTTTGTATGTGCTGGGCAAGTGATGCGCGGGTGAGGGTCGGTAGGCGGGACCTTTTAGAGCCCGAGTGACGCGCGCAGTTCGGCTTCGGTGGTGCCGGCCAGCTCTGCTTCTCGCTTGAGTAGGAGGTCGATCGCCACTCTGATGAGGGTGTTTTCGGTGATCCGCTCGCCGCGGCCGTGACGTTGGCGGTTGAGGCCACGGCTGAGCTCGCTCAGTGAGTTGTACTGATCAGGGCGCAGACGGGTTTCTTTTCGCTCAAGCTGGTCGTAGCGGACCCATTCACCCGGCGTGATGGCATCGCCTGAACGTGACGAGCTGGGGTTGGTGTCCTTTGTCGCCACTTTCCGGGCACCTTCTTAGTTCGTGACTTCGGAAGTTTGAGTTTAGCGCCCTGCACTGCCCTGACCCCCCTCCCTGCAGCGAGCGGCTGCCTCACGTTCATCCCAAACTGTGAGGTGACGAAAGGAAGGACATGAAAAAACCCGGCCCCAGTAGGGCCGGGTGGTATGACGCAATTATGCAACGCAGGTTGTGTCCACGCAATTCCCCTCCCTTGTCGGGTATGTCACCAGGGCGGCGGCTTTTGCACCCCGGCAACGGGGTCGGGGAGCTGGCAGGCCTGAAAGTCGGCGGCGGTGAGCTGGTACCACCAGTGATTACCCACCCCGTCAGCCGGTGAGCCGCGCAGCTTGCCCGCGGTGTGGCTGCGCGACGGGTTGACTGTCCCCACTGGCACCCGATCGCGCGCCGTCTGAACCGGAAATTTCAGATCGCTGTCATTGCTGATCATCACGGCCGCGTCAATGCGTTGTTCCAGGATGTCGAGCAGCAGATGTGCGGCGACATTGACGTCTGAGCCTTTTTCCTCGCGGCGGGCTGTGGACACCATGAACACAGCGGCGGGGTCGTCCTGGCCGGTGCCGTCCTTGATCATGAGCGGCCCGCCAGGGTGGGCCAGGAGCGGGCGGCCGTTGCGGTCCGGTGTGGCTAGCGGAGCCCGCGCCACCCGGTGCACGTAGTTGCCCAGTTCGACGCGATCGGCGGTGTGGGACCGCTGCAGCGCCCTCAGGTACGCGTCCTGCTCACGGTTGCCCACCGGGTTGTCGGCACCAGAGATCACCGCCGTGCAGTAGACCACCCGCTCAATCGTGGCCCCTGTCCAGACCGAGTGGGCGGTCACCAGCCGCGTGGCCAGCGCACGCACGTCGAGCCACCGCCACCCGGGGGTGCCCTTCCCGCACAGCCCGCGACCGCCGTAGTAGAGATTGAATCCGTCGATGTACACACCTACTCGCATGGGCAGAGACGCTAACTGGCATGGGTGCACGCCCCACTCAACACGGCCTGACCAGGTGTGATCGTTCTCGCGGATGCCCTTCCTCGTACTGGCCGCTCTTGTGCGTGGTGGTGCTGGCTGTCAAGGCTCGACCGTGGTCGACCGCGTAGCGGCGTTTGGCCTTGACAGCCAGCACCACCACGTTCACCGCAATGGCGGCGAGGAAGGGCACGGCACCTGATTCAGCCGGGCATGCGGTCGTTGTGATCTGGCCTGGGGATGCCGGCGTTATCGAGGTAGACATTGATCGCCTCATCGACTGTGTCGGTGATGACGTATCCGCGGGCCTTGATCCATTCGAGCCGCGCCAGGGTTCCTGAGTGCAGCTGCGTGGCGAAGGGGTTTTTCGCTTTCCGTTGGCGGGCTTTCAGCCGTACTGGCAGCGGCTCGACGGCCTCGTTTGGCTCGTTTTCCTGCTCGGGGGTCGCGGCCGGGACTGGCGGAACGTCGTTGTCCTGCGGCGGCGGGCTGAGTGCTGCTGCCGGTGCGGCGGGTGCTTCTTGGGCTTTGACTCGGGCGGCTTCTGCCCGCCGTTCGGCGCGCGACAAGGGCCGGGTGGAGCCGACCTGGAGACCGGTGGGTTTCGCTGCTGCGTTCATGCTGCTTGCCTCCTGGCCGCGATGCGTTCGGCGATCTCTCGGTATGCCACTGCCGCTGTGCTGGTCGGGGCGTGCACGTGAACGGGCACGCGTTTGCCCTTGGCTTCCACGACACGCACGGTGTGTGGAATTTCGCCTAGGTATGCGCCGCCGGCGTCCCACTCGCCCCAGTCGGCGCGTAGCTGTGCGCGAACGTCCTTGCTGGCCTTTGGATTACCGTCGAAGTCAGCCAGGAGCACATACCGGATTTCCACGTCCGGGTTGAGTGTCTCCTGAATATCGAGGACGGCGTTGCCGAGTTCGACCAGGCCGTCGACTTCATCAGGTCCGGCTTTGAGGACCGCCAAGACGTAATCGGCGGCCGCTAGCGCCGCCGTCGTTAACTCCCCCAGCGCCGGTGGGCAGTCCATCAGCACGAAGTCGTAGCCCTCGGTGTCGTCGAGTTGGCGCGCTAGGCGCAGCTGGCCACCTGATCCGAGGCCGGTGCGCTCGAGCTCTTTGAGGGCGAGGTGACCAGGCGCGACATCGATTCCGAACTGGCTCGGCCGGATGACCTTCGCCAGCGGGACGCGCATGGCCCTATCCGGGTGCAGTACCTCGTACATCGAGGCATCGTCGTCGCCGAGTTCAATGCCGAGACCCTTCGTGCTGTGGGCCTGCTGGTCCATGTCGACGACGAGAACTCGCAACCCCATCGCTGCGAGGTTTGCAGCGAGGTTGATGGTGGTGGTCGTCTTGCCGACACCGCCTTTTTGCAGTGCGATCGCCACGATTTCGCACCGTTCATCTGCGGAAATAGTCATAGCAGAAGCCTACCGCCCAGCAACAATCATGTCTACATGTAGGATTACATGTAAGTAATAATGTATGTATTCATGCGTGATTACTCACGGCTCGCTGCGAGATACCGGTATGCGGTCGCGCGGCCTATGCCGAACGCCGCCGCAAGCTCGGCGACCGGTTCGCCCGTGGCCGCCAGCCGCCGTAGCTGCTCTTGGCGATCGGCGCTGAGCTTCGATGGCTTGGTCGCCGGCAGGCTGCGGGACCGCCGTGATTCACGTGAGGCGGCGCGGCGCTCGCGGCCGAGTTCGAGCTCCAGTTCAGCCAAGGTGGCCATGATGGCGGCCACGGCACGGCCGGTCGGTGTGCCGGTGTCGATGCCTTCGCGCAAGGCGCGCAACAGGATTCGTCGCTCGCCAAGATCCGCGATGGTGCGGGTGACCTCAGCGACAGAACGGCCGAGTCGATCGATGGCGGCGACCACCACCGTGTCCCCCTCTCGGGCGTAGTGCAGCAGGGCCACCAAGCCGGGCCGGTCGGTATTCACCGCGCCCGAGAGCTTGTCGGTGAAAATCCGGCCGCACTCGACGCCCTGAGCCGCCAGTGCGGCCAGCTGCCCATCGAGGTCCTGGCCGGCGGTGCTCACGCGGGCGTACCCAAGAATCGTTGTCACACCGCTACCGTCTCATTGTCCTCCGACATCGAGGATCTGAGACACGCGGTGTGAGACAGGAAATGAGACAGCGCGACCTGGCATTACGCCAGTGGGGCGGTGGTGCACAGGAGGCTGTCTCGTTTCTCTAGATACGAGACAGATGTTCAATACGTTCAGTACATCGGCGTCCCAGATCAGGCTTGAGCGGCTGGCTTGCGCTGCCTACTTAAACGGCGAGGCCGCTGACCAGAATGAAAATGCCGAGGCCTATCAAAACGATCGGGAACAATACGTGTTCCCAGCGTTCGAGTACCTCGGCGATCGGCCGGCGGGTGGCGACGAATTTGGCGGCGGCCACCAGGACCGCGACGAGCACGAGGAAGACGACGCAGTAGGCCACCACGGCCCCAGTGCCCGCGCTGAGGAAGACTGGAACGTAGACGCCGATGTTGTCGCCGCCGTTGGCGAAGGTGACTGCAGCAACGGTCAAGACACCGACGTTCTTACCCGCGACCCTTGCCTCGTCGTCATCGTCGTCGTCGTCGCCTCGCCAGGCTTCCCACGCCGCCCACAGTCCCAGAGCCAGGGGAATGAGGCCGAAGTACGGGATGACGCTTGGGGGAAGGAACGCTCCGGCACCCAGCGTCACCAGCACGGCCGCACCCAGAATCCCCGCGAATCCCAGGTACTGCCCCGCGGTGATCCGGGCCGTGGTTCCGCGTTGCCCGGCGCCGCGGGCGAAGAACAGCGACAGCACGATGATGTCGTCGATGTTGGTGACGATGAATAGCCCGATCGCGGGCAGGACTGACGACAGGATCATGCGCCGCCATCCGTGACTGCGGTGCTGCTTACGTGCGAGCTAGCCGGCACGGCCGGTTCGGTGGGACTGCAGTCCCAAGCGTCGCTCATCGGAGGGACTCCTTGGAGTCGATTGTCGCGCCCGTGCGGGCGCGGGTTCCGTAATTGGGGCACAGCGCAACGGTGGTGCCGGTGGCGGCCAGCAGCGTCTCCGCTGAGGCCAATACATCCAACAGTTCCGGGTGCGTCAGCGAGTAAAACATCTGTCGGCCCTCGGGGCGGCCGGTGACCAGACCGCAGTCCCGCAAACAGGCGACATGGGCAGAGACGGTGGATTGCGCCAATCCCAGCTTTCCGGTCAGGTCGACCACACGTGCCTCCCCCTCGGCCAGGCGGCCGACGATCGCCAGCCGGGCAGGATCAGAGAGGCTGTGAAACAGCGCCACCGCGGCATCCAGGTTCGAAGAGTTTGTCGCGGTGCTGCCGGTGAGGCAGGCACCCTCCTTATTCATCGTCACACAGCGATGATATCTATCATTACCAATGATTCGAGGGCGGGTCGGATGCTGACGCCCGGGTGCAGTCGCCCCGGCGGCCCAGTGAACGGGTAGATCACGGTTGCAGGGGCTTCGGCACATATGAGACAGGATCTGATCGATCTTGAATCTTTAGAAACGAGACAGCATGGGACGTCGCTTTTCGTCTTCCGTCGGGCGTGGGCTCAATAGCGGCCGCTTAGAGCATCGAGCCGAGGTCGGAGCCCAGGGTGGGGTACGCCGCGGTGGTTGTCTTGAGCTGGCGTGTGGTGAGGCCTAGTTTGATGGCCAGGGCCACGATGTTGGCGTGTTCGGTGTAGTCCGGTCCGAGCAGGTGTGCGCCCACGATTCGGTCGTCGTCCTTATTGACGAGGATCTTGGCTGCGGCGGTATCTTCGCCGAGGCGGTAGCTCGAATACCAGGTGCTGGCGTCGGTGTAGCGCACGTCGATCTTCAATCCCAGGTCGCGGGCTTCTGTTTCGAGCAACCCAACGCGCGCCAGTTCGGGGATCGTGAATACAGCCGACGGGATACCCGTGTAGTCGGGCACGGTGCTGGCGTCTTTGAGCATGTTGGAGGCGGCTACTTTGCCTTCGATGACGGCCACGGGCGTCAACGGGGGGCCGGCGGTGTCTGCGGCATCCCCGGCGGCGTAGACGCCGGGGTGTGTGGTGCTTTGCAGGTACGGCTCCACACTGATTCCTCGCTCACACCACGCGATGCCAGCACGGTCGAGGTCGAGTTCGGCCAGCTCGGGGACGCGTCCGGCGCCGTGAACCACCAAGTCTGTATCGATGGTGGTAAGAGTTCCATCCTGATCGACCTGGACTTGGTATCCGGACGCCGTCGCACGTACAGCGGTGACCGTGGTGGACGGCTGCACGTGAACTCCGGCAACGTCGCCGCCGGCGATCAACAGGTCGACTAGATCGGGGTCGAACCCCTTCAGTGGGCGCGGACCGTGATCGAGGATGATCGGGTGGCTGCCCGCCCGGGCGGCGATGTGGGCGAACTCGAAAGAAATGTAACCGCCCCCAACGAACACGATTCGCGGTGGCAAAACCTCCAATTCGAGGAACTCGGTGCTGTCGATGAGGTGTTCGTTTCCGTGGAACTGCAGCGGTCGGGGCCGCGCTCCAGTAGCAATCAAGACCCGGTCTGTGTGGTGGGAGTCGTTTCCGATGCTGATCTGATGGGCGTCTACGAACTGGGCCTGACCATGCAGTGTTTGGACGCCGTGGCGACGTAGGTCGTTTTCCATGTTCGCTGGTGCCGGATCGGTGAAGCCCCGTTTGTGGCGCATCAGATCGGTCCAGTTGATGCGGATCTGGCCATCGTCGATACCTTTTCCGCGCATCAGTTGGGAAGCGTCGATGATTTCGGCGCCACGGCGCAGGATCTTTTTCGGGTCGCATCCGCGCAGCGCGCAGGTACCGCCGTAGGGCAACGCGTCGACGATCGCCACGCGCCAGCCCTGGGCGGCGCACTTATTGGCGGCGGCGATACCGGCCATGCCGGCACCGATCACGATCAAATCGAAGCGGGCAGTCATCGCCCCACCTGGGTGATCGCACCGCAACCGGCCCCTCGGTGCACACGTTTGCAAGTCATGAGGTCACGCTAAACATTGCAGTGCAGTACAAGGTCAAGGATTAGTGTGGCGAGGATGCTGATCGGAGAGCTGGCACGATCCGTGGATCTATCGCCGCAGACCATCCGTTTCTACGAACGACGCGGACTACTGCCAGCACCTCGCCGCGGCACCAATGGCTACCGGCGCTACGACCGCACTGCGATCACCCGACTGCACTTCATCCGCGCCGGACAAGCCGCCGGACTGACCCTGGACGATATCGCCAGCATCGTGGACCTTCGTGACCACGGAACGGCACCCTGCGAGCACGTACACGCGCTACTCAGCGGCAAGCTCGACGACATAACACAGCGCCAACAAGAGCTGGCATCGCTAGCAACAGAACTGCGTCGACTCCTTCACCGCAGCCGGACGCTGAATCCTTTGAACTGCACCGACGCCCGCATCTGTCACATCCTCAGCGAGGCTCCGTGATGGGCGTGATCGAGTCTGGTGGCAGGGCCTGGCCGGGCCGCTCCGGCGTCAAAGGGACGGGGACTCCAGATGAGACAGGATGTGATCGGCCTCGTTTCTTTTTGAACTGAGACCGGCGTTAATGCGACCCGGGGGTGTGGTCGCCGCCCGAATGTAACCGCTGATACATTTTTAGATGTGGCAGAGACATCGGTCCGATGGTTGGTTCTGGTGGTACGAATGCCTGCGGAGCCTTCGCGGCACCGAGTCGCGGTGTGGCGCGAGCTGCGGCGCGCTGGGGCCACCCTGTTGGGGCAGGGGGTATGGGCGGTGCCCGATGCCCCGGTATTCGCCGATGGAATCGCCCGAACCGAAGAGCTAGCTGAACGCGGTGACGGCGAGGTGACGGTGCTGGCCGCGTCCGGACGCAATGAATCCGACGCTGCGCGTCTGGAAGCCTTGTTCACCGCTGAACGGAGCGAGGAGTGGGCTGAGTTCATCTCCGACTGCGCCAATTTCGACGCCGAAATCGACAAAGAGATTCGAATCGCCAAGTTCACGATCGCTGAGCTCGAAGAAGAAGAACACAGCCTAGAGCGACTGCGTCGATGGCACCGCGAACTGACCGCGCGTGATGTATTCGGCGCCCCCGAGGTGACCGAGGCCAACCAGCAGCTCAAGCATTGCATCGAACGCCTCGCCGACTACACCGAGCGGGTTTTCACCGCGTTGCACCAGCTATGACACTCGCCACCGCCGGCACAAACCCACTGTCACCGGCATGAGTACGCCCAACTCTGCCGATACAGGCCTCGGGGGGACCCGAACTCAGTTGTTGCCTTTGTACGCGGCGGGATTCGTCACCGCATTCGGCGCTCACAGCATTGCCGCCACCTTGGGCGGCTATATCGACGGGCCATACACATCGCTGCTCACCCTGGGCCTGCTGCTGGCCATCTACGACGGAGCCGAAGTCATCCTCAAACCGGTATTCGGATCGTTGGCCGATCGCATTGGCGCCCGCCCAGTTCTGCTCGGCGGACTGCTCGCCTTCGCCGCGGCATCCGCTGCCTTCGTCATCGCTGGAGATCCTGCCTGGTTGGGCGTGACCCGATTCGCTCAGGGCGCCGCCGCAGCAGCATTCTCACCTGCCGCCGGGGTATTGGTGTCGCGGCTAACCGCGCCGGGGCAGCAAGGCCGCGGCTTCGGTCGCTACGGTGCCTGGAAAGGACTTGGCTACACCCTGGGACCGGTATTGGGAGGGGTGCTCATCACCTGGGGCGGCTACACCCTGCTCTTCGCCACGCTCGCCACACTAGGAACGGCGGTCGCAGCGTGGGCGCTGCTGATGGTGCCGGGGGTGGCACCGTTGCCGCGGGTCCGCCAGACGGTACTCGACCTGGGCCGCCGACTCGCCAGCCCGGGCTTTCTGCGCCCGACCCTCGCACTAGCCGCGGCCACCGCCGCATTATCGGTCGGTGTTGGCTTCCTCCCCGTCATCGGCGCCAGCCGCGGCCTCAGCCCACTTCTCACCGGAGCGGTCGTCTCGGTGTTGGCAGCGGCGACCGCCGTAGTTCAGCCCGGGGTTGGGCGCGCTCGCGATGACGGGCGCATCGGGGACCGCACCGGGTTGTCAACCGGCCTACTGCTCGCTGCCGCCGGGTGCGCGGCGGTGGTGATACCAGGAATCATGGGCCTGGCCAGCGCTGCCGTACTGATCGGCATTGGCGTAGGCGTCGTCACCCCGATCGGGTTCGCCTCTCTGGCCGCGTCCACTCCCGCTGAACGGCTCGGCCAAACCATGGGCTCTGCCGAAGTGGGCCGCGAACTCGGAGATGCCGGTGGGCCACTACTCGTCGGCGCCCTCGCCGCCGCGGCCACCTTGACCCCTGCGCTACTGGTATTCGCTACTGCCCTAGCCGCCACCGCCGCGCTCAGCACCGCGCCCACCGCCGGTCGTCACGCCCAAACCAGCAATGACACCTAGTCATCTCCACCGATCCGCATCACCCGCCGCCGAACTTGCCACCGGCCCTAGATCGCCGCTACACACCTCCACCTGAGACAAGAACTGATCGACCTCGTTTCTCTAGAAACGAGACAGGCGAGAGTTCGGGATGATGTTCGGAAGGGACCACCCGGCCGGGGGGAAGGGGTCCGTTTTTAGGAAGGATGATTGTGACCACCCAAGATCGTGGCAGTGCACGCTTGTCCAGACTGCTAGCGGACCCGCAACGTGCAGCTCGCGTGGCCGCCATTCGCGAGCAGATGGACCAGCCCTGCCCCGCTTCGCTCAGTCCACACACCATGACTGTCGACGACTTGCGGCGCGCCGCCGACGCAGCCAACGACGTTAACGACTCCGAGGTTCTCGACGCCGCTTGGCGGCGTGAGCGGCCCTGATGCACTAAATCGGTAGTGTCGCAAGGACTGCCGATATAGAGGCCGCCATTTTGTGTACGGCGACGTCACTGGCCGGTTTTAGGCTTGGAGAATGCACCCGAGCTCAGGACCGCCCCAGCCCGGGCCTTTCCATGTGCCGCCGGTGCCTCCTCCACCACGTAGAAGCTCAAGGTTTCCGCTGTGGCTGGCGGTAGTCGCAGTACTGCTGTCTACCGCCGCTCTCATCGTCGCGGTCCTTGGGTTAACCCGTGAACCCGAGCAGAAAGTAGAGCCGCCAGCGACAAGTGTTGCGACCACCGATTCGAATGATCGGGCATTGTGCGAAGCGATCGCACCGCTGATCAAGGAAAGTTCGGGAAATAAGAATGACTTTGTAGAGCTAGGGGAGCCCGGCTCTCCGGAGCGCAACGCGGGAATCCCGAATTTTGTTGAGATAACTCAGGATTGGGTCTCTCGTGCACAGGAGGTGCTCGACGCGCACGCCGAGCCGCCGCGGTATCTAACTCGTACGCTGCAGCGCTACGTCGACGATATGCGGCTCTTTGTCGATGGATTGCGGCCCGGACCTGAAGACGATGCTGATCGGGCGTTGTGGACGGACAGCATCGGCGCACTCGGCGGACCTCTTACAACCTGCCTTGATCAGGGGGTTGAGTTATGGCAGCGGTAGGGACGACTGCATCGATGCCGTCGCGGCCGTACTCGCCGCGCATCGTGGGCTCGGTGTGGCCCCGCACCTCACCGGAAGCTTGGTCGGAAACCGCAAACGGCCTCCAAGAAAAGAGTGCCGAGCTCAGCACATCGGCGGGCGGGATCCGCCGTAGCGCCGATGATCTTGGTTCTTCCAATTCAGGCCAAATGATCGAAGCGATGTGCGAGCGCTCCTACCGCACGGCCCAAACGGTGACCAATCATTCCGATCTGTACGGAGATATGTCCAAAGCGGTCAAAGAGACCGCCGAGCTGATCTGGCATGGCCGCGAGCGACTCGACGCGATCGACCGTAACGCTCACGAGGAGATTGACCGACTCAAGCAGCAGTTCGCGGCAGAAGCTTCCTTTTTGGGAGCTGGCGCCGCGGCGGTGGCACTTCATGCTGCGATCGAAGCCATCATCAACGCCGCCGCAGGCGAAGCACTCGGGGTGGCCTCCGATACTGCTGCGGCTATTGCCGAGCAGGCTGCACACATCGGTGGCAATTCGAGCGGCGCAGCCGGCAGCAGCGGGGATGGTCCTGCGCTGCAGGCGCTGAGTCAACAAGGCGAATCCGGCGACGCCGAAACTATGACTGACGGCACGCCCACAGGTACACCGCCCGGTACTCGACCCACCAACTACGGGACGAATGACGCACAATCCCTCGGCTACGGAACGGAAGAGCAATCACCACCGGACCCCTCGGATGTCGAATCTGGATCTGACGGCGTCAGCCGCGAGACACCCCCCGGCGGCAACGCCGAATCAAATGAGCAGAGCGGAAGTAAGGGGAACCCAGCTACTACGCCGAGCACAGAAGGTACCGGCGCACCGAGTCCCCCCGATCCCAGTTCACTCGAAAACGCTTACACGGCAACCGGAACACCGACGCCAATGCCTGCGCCGATGACACCCGCTGGTGGTGGGCTGTCGTCTACGGGTAGTAGCGGCGGCGGGTTGAAGATGCCGGGGGCGGGCGGTTTGTCGGGGGCTGGTTCTGTCTCCCCGGCGAGCGGTGCTGGCGGGTTAGGTTCTGGCGGGTTGAATCCGGCTGCAGCGGCGGGGTTGTCGCCGACGTCGTCGGGCGCTGGTCTGCCGTCTGCGGCGAGTGCGGGGACGCCGACGCCTTCTTCTGATTTTTCGCGGGGATTCAACGCGGGCCTGGCGGGTGGTGGCTCGGTGTTGCCGCCGCCTGTGACCCCACCGCCCGCGCAACCGGCGAGTTCGACGGCTGGTGCGTATGGGTCTCCGAGTGCTGGGGGTGCACCATCGGTGCCGGCTGGCGGCGGTCCGGTGGCGCAGAGCGCGCCGCCAGCGGCTGCGGGCGGATTAGCGGCACCAGCTGGGCCGGTGGGGACACCGACGATGTCACCGGCACCTGCGCCCGCTGGCCCTTTGCCGCCGTTTAATTCCGACATTGCGCCGCGCCAAGTGTCTGCGGCGTCTGCGTCGGCCCCGCCTGGTGTACCGGCGGCTCCGGCGTCGTCGGCTGCGGGTGGGCCGGGAACACCGCTGCCTCCTGGAGTAGTGGCGTCGGGAGGTGCCGCGGCGGCAGCGGGTGCAATGGCGGGGGCGAAATCGGCTGCCCCCGATCCGCTGCTCGACGACGCGTGCACGCTGGTCGAGGAGCTGATGAAGGCTTCTCGCCAGTACGGCACCATCGACTGGTGTGTGGGGGTGTTCAAAACCCCATCGAGAACCCTGACCGTGGTGACCTCCGGCGAGGGCGCGGGGTTCATCCCGGCGGGGGTTCATCTGCCCAAAGGGGTGGAGTCGCTGTTCTCAGATTCGGGTTTGGACAACGCTTTTCGGCGTCGCTGGTTCGGTTGGATCAACCCGGCGCAGACCATGGTGGCCTACGCCCAGTCGGTGACCGCGCTGGACCCGAATATTGAGCTGTGGGCGGTGGCGGTATCGACGGGTTTCGGCGGCTCAGCACAGCCAGCCCGGGCCGCTGGGGTGCCGCACTATGCCGACTGCCCCGTGCCCACCGATAGCCCCCTGGGCGGGGGCGTGGCGCAGCCGCCGTTGGATGAGACCCGGTTACACCGCTTACAGGCTCTCAATCCGGCCGCCTACGCGCAGCTGAACACCGCAACCCCGGTCGACGTGCGCGAATCACTGGCCATCACCAGACAAACTGCGCACGTCACATTCACCCAGGCCGGTGAACTCCTGACACTGCCGATTCCCCCGCTGCTGCGCGAAATCGCCACCCACCTCGACCGCGGCACCGCCATCACCGAATCGCAGTGGGACGAACTCGCTAGTGCCGTGCTACCGATGGCGATCACCGACAGCTCGGGTCAGCGACCCGGCCGGATCGGCGCCGACACGGAGGCGTCGTCGTACGCGCGAGTGCAGCACAATCTGGCCCGGCTCGCCGAGCTGCTGCTGTTATGGCGCCACGGCGCCCCCGATCACCGCGAGGTGGTCTATCTGGCCCACCACATCGCCGCAGAACGCCAACTCTGGGTTGGCCACGAGGATGGCGGTGTTCGATGAATGCAGACGTGTCAGTCAACCAGTGGAATCCGTTAGAGGTAGCCGCTGAGGCGACAATCGCTGCCGCCACAGCCGCGCTGGTGTGGGAAGGCCCAGACAGCTACGGGGTGCTGGAACGGGTCGCCGGGGCCACAGCGAAAGGCATAGCAACAGCTCGGATAGCCGCCGAAATCATGGCTGACGTCACCACCTCAGTTCAGTTCACTGCGGCCACCGAACATGCGCGCGGCGGCGCTGTAGCGGGACTTCCGGGGTGGCTGGCGCCGCGGTGGGCGGCGTCCGTGCGTGCCGCACTGGACGAACTCGAAGCCGCCGGGCGGCCCGGCTACGCCATGGTCAAGGCGATCACCTGGCCTGCCTTGCGCAGCGTCGCGGGGTGGACCCAAGACGGGCCGCTGCAAACATGGCAGACGGCTCTAATTGTGAGCGAAGCACGGACTGCTCTGGCTCACCGCGTAGGCGTCTGAGCATAAGGCTGAAATCAAAGTTCGAGGCCGTCGACGTCACGGCCACGACCGCGGCCGCGGCCGCGTGACTGTTCGGCGCCGTGTTCCAGTCCGGCGCGCAAACGCTCGTAGGCCTGTTCGCGACTCCGCTGGGTACGGGTGTGCTCGTGCCAGGCGGCCCGCCAAGTCCCGCGGCGTTGCGCGTGGCGGTCGAGGACCTGGCCGATGATGTCGGGGAGGTGTTCGCGGGCGGTGTGTTCGGCTTCGACGTGCATGGTGCGGGGGCGGTCGTCGTTGGCCAGGATCATCTGAAGGGCGTGCGCGGCAGTGTGTTTGGTGCCGCGGCGGGCCACGTGCATGCCGGTATGGGGGGCGCTGTGTTCGTGGTCGGCTTCGCCGCTGAATCGGGTGTAGAGGTAGGCGTGGTTGGTCTGGCGGCCGCGGCTGAGCCCGACGTAGGCCTGGGTGCGGGAGGCGTTTTCACCGAGCACGGTGTGGGCGGTGTCGACGGTGACACCTTGGGCAGCGTGGACGGTGACGGCATATCCAAGGTGGACATGCTGGCGTAGGTAGTCGCCCTCGAATAGGACTCGGGCTTTGTCGGTGAGCCGTTCGGCGGCGACGCGGTTGGTCTTTTCGTCGATGCCGGCCACGCGCCACCGGTTGCCGTTGCGCACCTGATCGACCGTCTGGCCCTCACGGTGGTGGGGGCCGGGGTGGACGGTGATGGTGGGGTCGTTGTCGCGGCTGACGATGATGTCGCCGACCCGCACCGTTTGGTCGCGGGCCACCTGCGCGGTGGGTCCCTCGGTGGTGAGGGTGTCGTGGAGGCGCTGGTTGAGGGCATCAGCGATGTCCCAGGTATCGCAGACGAGCAGGGTGTTTTTCCCGGCGGCGCGGTCATCGAGGTAGGCCGTCAAGGCGTCGGCGGCCATGCTGACCTGATCGCCGGTGTGCAGACGGTCGTGGCTGCGGTACCAGCCGACCGCTCTGCGGAGCCGGTTACCGCGCCCGTTGCGGATCGCCAGGGAGGCGTCGCGTTCGGCCGGGTCGTGCATGCGCCACACCTGCGAGAGGCGCTGAGTCCAGGGCAGCTCGGCACAGAGTTGGTCGAACATGCCGCCGCGGGCTTTGACCGGGGCGAGTTGGTAGGGGTCCCCGACAAGCACGGTTTTCGCGCGGGCAGTGGTGGTGGTCTCCAGCAGTTGGCGCAGCTTGGGGGTGGCGACCATGGACGCCTCATCGACGATCACCACGGTGCGCTGATCGAGGGCCAGGGTGCCGGTGTCGAGCTGGTGCAGCGCTTTGTCGAGGGTCATGCCGTGGTCGCCGGCACCGTCAGCGAGTGCTTGATCGACCGCGGTCCCGGTCGGGGCGAGCACCAGTACCTCTTTGTGGGCGCGGTGGGCGGCGGTGCGCAGGGCTTGCAGGGAGTGGGTTTTTCCGGCGCCGGCGGGTGCGGAGAGCGGATTGACCAACCACTGCGACGTCCCGATCGCGGTCACCGCGCGCGCCTGATCCGGTGACAGCGCGGCCAGCTCGCTCGAGCGCACATCCAAGCGCGCATGGCCATCGGTGGCGCTGGCAGCGTCCAGGGCGCGCATCTCCTCGTTGAGGATCGCGGTGAGGGTGTATTTCTCGTGTCCTTCGCGCTCATGTGCGGTGCGCGGTGCGCTCACCCGCAGACCGATGCGCGCGGCGAGGTCCTCGATGCGCGCCCGGACATCCCGACCCTGACCAGGATCTTCGCCATAGGGCATGACCGCGCCGATCAGCTCGACGACATCGGCGCGGGTGAACGCGGCCTTGTCGATGTGCGCAAGCGCGGCGGCGATGCGCGCTCGTCCGGAAATGTGCGCTTGTGCGCGCCGCGCATCGCGTGCGGCGAAGTGCGCGTCGCGGTCAAGGTGGAGACCGCGCGCGTCGGCGCGCCACGTCGCTTTGAGTTCTTCCCAGGCGAGTTGCTCGGGTTTGGTGGGTCGGGTGGCTTTCTGCGCCGTGGCCAACTGCGCCGCGGTGGGTTCGCCGTCGACGACGACGAGGTTGTCGTTGGCCCATTCCCGCAGTCGGGTCGACCGCTGCGACCACGCCTTGATGCTGTCCTTGGTCACCCCGGCGATTTCGGCCATGCCGGAATGTTCATCGACGGGCTGCCATTCGAAGCCGCGCTCGGCGTGCAGCTCGTGGCGCAGCGTTGCCTGGTAGATGATCCCGGCGGCCTTGGCTTCGTGATACAGCGACTTGGAGTCGATCGACACCAGCCGACCATCAGCCCGGGCCTGGCGGTTCGGCACGATGACATGGGTGTGCAGGTGCGGGTCCCCGCAGCGGCTCGTTTCATGCTGGTAGGCGATGGCCACCAGCCCGGGCAGCCGCTGCAGATCTTTCGTTCCCGTGACCGCGTTGTGCACCCGCGTGTATCCGGCATGCTCATGCAAGTAGGTCATCGCGGCTTCGACGGCTTTGACGTGGGCGTTCTGCATGACCTTCTCGGCCACGTCATCGGTCAGCGACCGCAGCAGCGACACACTCTTGGGCGCGGCGAACATCAGGTCAAACCCGTGCACCCCTTTGGTCCCGAACGCCCGGCCGGCCTCCCCGTTCGGGGTCACCCCATCATCGAGCCACCGCGCCGCGGTCTCAGTGTCAGCAAACCCGCCATCGAGCGCAGCGCCGTTCAATCCGGTGGCCTCACCGACCGCGCTCTTGTCCCCAACGACGATCCACGTCGGGACCCGGGTGTCGCCTTCGGAGTAGTACTCGCCCAGGCCGCCGCCGGCGGCTTGGCGGTCCATCGAGGCCTGGCGGGCCTGATTGGCGGTGTCGTTGTAGTAGCCGATGCTCCAGCGCGACAACCGCG
>NZTV01000007.1 GCA_002703245.1 Microbacterium sp. | reverse complement strand
TCCCGTCGATCACCCGTCCGACAACCGCGATGTTGCGATCGAGCTGACGCGGGGCCTGACCGATCACCGTATAAAGTTCCGCGCCCGTGCCCGCGTCCGATGACAGGTTGCGCCCGACCCCGACATAACCATAGCAATGCGGCAGCCAGGCGGCATTTCCATCCATCGCTACCGGCCAGCCCGCAACGAAACCGGTCTTTGGCGCATAGGCATCGGGATAGGGCAAGGGCGTCACGCGCAGTCGTCGATTGGCAAGGGGCAACGCATAATCGGCGGCGCTGGTCTGCAGAAGCCCGGCGGGCAACGGCTTTTTTTCGGTCGCGTCGCCCCATTGCGCGACATAATTATCCTGCACCCGATTGATGCTGGTCCCGTCCCACCAGTGCGCCCGGGCGAGTGTGCGGATATTGGCGACGTGGCGTGGGGCCATGGCCGGGGCAAGCTGGACGATGACCTGTGCGCCGCCATCGATCGTCATGACGATCAAATCTTCCGTAGAAATATCTGCCCAAGCGTCGGCAGGTGATGATGCGACAAGAGCGGCAGGCGTGGCTGGCGGTTCGCCGGCCGCTTGGACAGTAACAAAGGCCAAGGCTGCGGTCAGCGCGATGGGAAGCGGACGGATCATCGGGCCATCAAACAAGGCCTATTCAACAAAGTAAAGCTCTGTTGCTGATGCCCCTTGCCACCTCGCCCGCCTCGCGATAGGGAGCCGCCTTCCAGTGCGATTGGATGAAAGAACCCGAATGATGCCGCTTGCAGCGGCAGTCGGGTTCCCTGCGGAGCGGTGGCCGAGTGGTCGAAGGCGCTCGCCTGGAAAGTGAGTATACGTCAAAAGCGTATCGAGGGTTCGAATCCCTCCCGCTCCGCCATTTTCCATAACAAGTCCCTAATTTTAAACGATTTTTTAGATTTCATTGATTTTCCAACCCACATGTTACCCCACATACTTGTTGGGAACGATTGGGAACCATTGGCACAACAAGGCTCGTCAGGAATCAGAACTAGCCCCATCGGAGGCCCTGCAATTCTAAAGCGACATCGGAAGACCACGGCAGCAAGCGCAGGAGCCGCCAGCTTCTAAAAGTGCAAGCTAGACACGCTATCTTTAGACCTCCACGATCAGGCCATGTCCGAACAGATTGCCCGTATCCTTATCACCCTTGACGATACCAAGCCTGCCGTGTGGCGTAGAGTCCAACTACCTTTAACGAACAGCTTAGGGTGCGCATGGCGACGGCTGGCAAAGCCCCAGCAGGCGCTCTATCTACATCACAGCGCTAGTTGTTCCGATTCCTACCCTTAGTCACGAACATCCATCGTCATTCACATTTATAATAGTCAATTGATCCGGTGCATAGGTGCAGTTGATCCAATTTCCTATACGTATTTTCGGGTAGATTACTTTGGTATCAGGTGGCGGAATTTGACACTTACGGTAACGGTTGGCCGAGGATCGATAAGCGCGTCCATATGTTGCTCCAGTAGTTTATTAAACTTCTGCCAATCAGGAAAAGAGCCGCCATATTCGGCACTCAGTCCGCTTAAATCCCATATACTATTGTTTAGCCAATGGCGTAGGCCATAGCGTTGAACGAGCAGGCCTACTATCTTTGCGAAAAGTGGCGCCGTTCCATCCTCTATCCTTCGAACCCAAAAATAAACCGCTGACGCAGCCATATTGCCATCGAAGGCTTCAGATAGCCTTCTCATCATCTCTGGAATGCCGCCTTCGTATTCATCTCCTGATGCCCATGCTAATTCGTAATAATGGCTTGGCTCTAATTCGTTATTATCTAACCGGTTTGCAAATCTTGATCTTAATGATTCCGCTATCGCCGGATTTAGCCTTAGAAATTCATATGAAGCATAATATAGAGCAGACAATCTCCCCAACGATAAATCGAAAACATACTTAGTCAATTTAACAAACGATGGCTTGTTTAATATACTTTCAACGTTATTATAGAGCCAATTGACAAATTCAGGATCATAGTGACCGAAATCATTCGAGCACCGAAGGTTTAAGCCTCGATCATCGTGCGGTCCAGATATCCATATTCGTTTTCCATATTTCTTTATGAACTGCGGATAGGTTATAAAATTAATTACCCTATTATAAATATTTCTGAGTCCGCCATTAGGCCAGTAATCGAATTCTGAACCTATCGGCTCAACCTGGTTAATTTTGGCACCAACTTCGCGTGCGCAATTCAGGAGCCAGATAGAATTAATATCTGGATTAAGTATCGGCTCTAATCGCTCTACAATGTGGTCTATTCCGTCGTCGCTATTAAATGCCAGCATGTCAGCCAACGGTGGACTGTGCTTTAATATCTCTGCTCGACTGAGTCCGTGCCAGATTGGAATGATTATGTTTTGGCCATCCATCTGGCGGGCACGCAAACCTGCCAGTTCATGCTTTGGCCAACTTTTTTCGAAAAATGCAGGGCTGAGAACGACAACGCCAAATTTAGATTCTGAAAGCCCTCGATCGATTTCGCCACTAAGAGACATGCCCGGAATCAGCGTTGTTTCATCATACCATATATTAAATCCTAGACGTTCCAGTGCCGCAACCAAGGGCCGGACGAACCCGTCTTTATCCTCCGACGCGTGAGAGACAAAGAGGTCGTGAGTCTTTGGATCAGCAGAGATGCTCACCGATGTATCCTATTATTTGAGACGTTCGCTAATCGCGGCATTTAATGACTTTACAATGTTTGCATCTGACCGCCTCGTCAATCCACCCCCTTGTGTCCACAAACGTTCTTTTCCGATACACTCTATCCGCCTGTATCTAAAATTAGACTCTACATGGTTTCGTTACCTTGCTAGTTTCGAGCTACCGATTCGATACAGGAAGAAACGAAATGAGCCGCACCTTCGCCTATTGTCGTGTTTCGACCAGCGACCAGACCACCGACAACCAAGTGCAGGAGATTATGTCGGCTGGCTTCACCGTCGATCCCAAGCGGGTCATTACAGAGACGGTATCGGGTTCAGTTGCTGCGATGGAGCGCAAGGGCTTCGCTCGGCTGGTGGATCGTCTTGAAGCCGGCGACATATTGATTGTCACCAAATTAGACCGTTTAGGGCGTAACGCCATGGACCTTCGCGCTACTGTCGAACGGCTGGCAGTAGAAGGTGTCCGGGTTCATTGCCTTGCCCTTGGTGGCGTAGACCTCACCAGTGCAGCAGGGAAGATGACCATGGCTGTCATTGCCGCTGTAGCTGAGTTTGAGCGCGACCTGTTGATCGAGCGGACGCAGGCGGGGCTTAGCAGGGCTAAGGCAGCAGGTAAGGCCCTAGGGCGTCCGCAGGCCCTTACAGAGGATCAGCAGCGCCTCATCAAGGAGAAGCGGGCGCAAGGTGTCTCGCTGGGGGCATTGGCTAAAGAGTATATGGTAAGTCGGGCGGCGATACAGAGGGTAGAGAAGCGGGTAGGATGATCGGGTAAGAATATACGGTAGGTCGAAGTCTTAGAAATTCGCCCTACTAACCATGCCAACCCATTCACAGATTTATGCCGAAATTTAATGATCCTCACAGGGTGATTTAATATCATCTTCCGCTATATGTGCGATACCAACCATAAAAGGATCGCATATGGACGCCGAAGAAAGCAACAATGCCAATGAACTGCTGGTGACGCTGACCGCAGATATCGTTGCTGCCCACGTTTCTAATAACAGTGTCGGGATCAGTGATGTCGCTACCCTCATCGCTAACGTCCATAGCGCCCTGACCGGTCTTTCGACGCCTGTAGAAGCTCCTGTAGAGAAGCAAGAGCCTGCCGTTTCTATCCGTTCGTCGGTGAAGCCGGATTATATCGTCTGCCTCGAAGACGGTAAGAAGCTCAAGATGCTTAAGCGCCATCTGATGACTCATTATCAGATGACCCCTGACGAATACCGCGCCAAGTGGGGCCTTTCGGCTGATTATCCGATGACCGCGCCCAACTATGCGCAGCAGCGCAAGGAACTGGCGGTTAAGATCGGGTTGGGGAACGCCGGTAAGGGGCGGAAGGCTGCTACGTCGAAGGCACCGGCCAAGAAGGCAGCTAAAGCCGCTGCTGAATAATGGAGCAGCGCCATGTCGCTTGGGGTGCAGCAGCTATGCTCCTTAAGCGACATGGTGATCAGGTGCCGGTCGTTGTGGCAACCCGCATCGGGACGCTGGTGGCGGCTCGCAATATGGATGTCGTGGCTATAAAAACATATAGCCGCCGGCGCGCCTTGGAGGAACAGTGGATGGCCTATCCAATGCCGCCATTAAATAAATGGATTAGAGGTCGTCAGACAAAACGGCGAATTATACTCCGCTCATCGCGCCATCTAATCCGTCTCCTTGGGAACGGAAGTCTCACTATATCTCAAATTATTTTCGTCATGAGCGGCATCGTAACCGTCTGCAAATCCTCTACTATATTCGTTATCCATCTTACGCTGCAAAATCTCACATTTTGCTTGAACTGATTTCAGCTCTACGAATATGAACATAAAAAAAGATGCGGCCAATACTATGGCAGCAATAGTGACTAAATCATAGATTGCCACTTGCACCTCCGCCGCCAGAATTTCCGCCTCCTCCAATAGCTTTAGGGGGTGCAGATTGATGTTCTATTTGCCAATCATTTTGTGGAGGTGCGTAGCAATTTTCAAGACTCTTCTTCAGCGCATTCGTCAAAGCAGCGCGCTGGTCCGTCGTGATGTCGGTATTTGGGTTTTCATCTAGATAATAGGAGAGCGCATGTTTGCAGCGCTCGCTTTGCGAAGCGAGATAACTCTCATACTCCTTCAAATGCAAATTTTCGGAAGTTTGAGCCGCTATCTCTACTCGCTCTTGATGTTTGTCATAGAGCGGCAGCGCTGCGACCGCTATAGTTGCAAGGCTGGCGAAAAAACCAGTCCCAACTAAGAAATCCGTTATCTTAGATTGCATCGGCTCACGGCACTCCCTTTCGTATGCATAGAAGGTTTTGCTAGAAAGTCGAGCTTGGTTGTTTCAAATTGGCCGTCGATACGGGTGCACGATCCCCATTTACGACAAGCTTTTGTTTTGCCATGAGGAAAGGGCAGTCCGGTGAGTCCCGGCTGTGGGGCGTCGTAACCCCTATGTCACAAGTCCGGTCGAGTTTCTCGGCCGGGTGGCTGTCGCACATGTCCAAGGCTTTGCCCAAAAGCGGCAGCGCCTTGTGCTTGTGCAGGGTTACGAACGCCCGGCTTTTGCCGGGTATGCCTCCAACTTGTTAATGGGGGCAAATTTGAAAAAGCTCGTAGCAATTTGCGTAGCCGCATCGCTGGGCAGCGTTGCTCATGCCGGCAAAGAGATGATTGCGGTGACGCCGAGTGGACTGCCAGATATGGCTTTTCTGTCCACCGAACCCACCGCCGTAGCAGGTAAACTTGCTAACGAATGCATGAACCGCCGCATGACCATCGTTACCAACCTGCCTACGGAGGTTGTTTGCGAGGTTTCCATGGGCGTCGTAAAGGGCGCACTTGTTCAAGCTGCAATTGGCAATTCATACAGCACGACGCCTAGGCAGTTCGTCCGGTTTGCCTTGGTCAATTTGGATGCTGATGTGCGTGCCCAAGGATCGGCATGGGTCGAGACGCAAATGGCGCTTGGTCAGGTTCGCCGCGAACCCCTCAACGGCGACGCAATATACAATGGCCTCATGAGTATGATGGAAACGGTTGGAGGAAAGTATCTCCCCGGCACAAGTTTTCCGAATCAAGCATTTATTGGCAAAGCATTATCCGATGACCAGCCAACAACATTCAAAGGAAAAACTACGCTCGGCATTACCTTTATGGATTTGGTGGTTGGCGGCACTCTTCAAAGTGCGGGGGCCAAGATCGGTGACACCTTGGTGTCGATCAATGGTAAGACCTTCCAGAATCATGATCAATTCTATGATCGGCTTCGCCGGGTGGTTGTCGGGGCACCCGTCAAATTCACTGTCATTCGCGAAGGGAAGGTAGTCGAGCTAACCTCTTTAGCCCAACAAAGGCCGACCATTACCGGCAAAAGCGATAGCCTGCCCCTTCTCTCCGAGCAGCAAAAGTAGGGCGATCCAAGGCTAGCGGTCGCTTTGCCGGTCGATCGCTAGCCTTTCACCTTCAACATAGGCAGGCATCCCGTATGCCTTTGGAAGCAAGACGATAGGACTTTCCTAGCAAGGTCAACGTCCTTGGTTGGAATGATAATGCTGTCATGGACCGGGAGCGCTGGAACGTCATATTCGTAGGCCAATATCTCGATAGTGTCGAGAATGATTGAGCTTTCGATATATTGAAGGCCATCCCAGCGATAAGGGCTGCTATCCCAACCTGCTAAGGGAGGAATGGCTTCAAAGACTGCTGCCTTGACCTCTTCGATGGGATATTGGTTCAGGTCGATCTTCTTTTTTTTGAACAAATTCTTCTTGGTGTTGTCGGCCCAATCACCATTTGTGGTCTTCCGGCCCATCAGCATGGCGGCATAGGCTTTGGCCACATCACGCGGAAAGCGGGTGAGGCTGTAGGGATCGATGGCCGGGTCTATCGGCTGGTCCATAAGTGCGCAGAATATTCGGGTGTGGCATGAGGTAATATCAAGCTCGGAAGTGGGCCAACCATTGATTTTGATATCTGCCCGGTTCTCCTCCGACATGCTTTGATAGCCGCCACCTTCGGAACAGATGCGACCACCCTTGTCGAAATAGAAGTCCTTGGCGTCACCATTGGCGAATGCCCGGTAGAATGCATGATGGTTATCGGGTGTGATGACCTGCTTCGACCAGTAGGCATTGAGCCTATTTGTCCTTGCGGCTTCAAGGAGGAGTCCAGGATGATGCGGATCAACCTTTATATAGACCTTTGGCCCCTTCTTACCTCCTATCCATTTTCGTTCTCTTGCCACCCTTACTGGATTCCATATTGCTGCTGGCCGGGAACGTTTGGCAAAATGCATCGACCTATTTGCAGGGGTGATGCCGTAGCCAAGAGCCAATTCTATCAGCTTTGATGTAGGCCAGATGGTTGTGACCTTCCCTACCCCGTCAGTTGCAACCCGCCACCAGATACCCGGATCAACGGTAACATATCCGGCCTTTTCCATCTTTGCCTTGGCCCCGGTGAACGCCTTGTAGCCGACATGCTGGAACTTAAAGCTTTCAGGCGTCATATACCGCCCACAAGGCTTTGAAGGCTTGTAGGAATGACCCTTCAATAGGTCACGAACCATGGCGGCGACAGCGGCACATGCCTTCTTCGTTGGCTTCCGCGTGTTCCCTACCGCTTGATAAAGGTCTGATACCAAGGCTTCAATCATGGTTTCAGCCTGTTCCGAAGAAGCAATCCAGTTAAGCTTCATATTATAGAAGCCAACTTCTTCATCCTCTGATTCAATGTCTAACTCTAATGTGTGTTGCATGCTACTATTATTATTAATCAACATACCTATATCTATAATATAACTATAAAGGGAGGGGGGAAGGAGGGGGCATTGGAGTAACCTTTTCGGTTACGTTGAAAATGAAGAAGGTATGCAACCTCAATCCCGATTAAATCAGTGGGAAGAGAGGAAGGGAACCTATCCATCTTCGACATGGACGGGATGGGCGTAGGAAGCCCCAACAGAGGGGCATAGAGCCTCTATCGAGTGTTGAGCAATCCTGATCCACCGCCAAGGTCAGGTAATCGTCTGACGGGGGTAGGGAAGACGAAGGATCGTCTATAAAAGCAAATTGAAGCTGTAAATTGCGCATTGTTATCCTCATCTGAGACTGAATGAGGGCAACCAAATATACCCAAAATGAAGCAGATCAACAGCTAGTGGAAACGGACTTAAACCGCCTTCTACACATTTGCTAACATGCCTATTTCATGATTGATATGTTCACCGATAGTCATCATATATGACAATAAATAGGTAAGTTTAGGTAAGTCAGGGCTATATTTAGGCCCATATTAATATCCAGGTTAAATTGAGCAATGACGATGTTTAGGTGTATTTCTTTATTAACACGGCTGAATATCCGCAGGGCTGAATTTGCTGGGTTTGAATATGCGTAAGGTCGGTTGGAACGGATCGTCGTCCAGCATTCCCGCTAGCAAACCCCAAAGCTCACCGACTATGAACAATAGGTGGGATGGTCGATTAGCATGGCAGGAGAGACGCCATGGATATCACTTATGCAATAATGCGAGATAGGAGCCGAAATCTTGTCAGGTTAAGATGGCAGGCTTCTTCGAGCACAAGGACGTTCAGGCGTTCGCTGCCACATACCGGCAAGCTCTAACGGACCCAAAAACGCGCGGTCATCTGACGCTGGTAGATATTACCGGTATGAAGATACAGGCACAGGATACCGTAGGAGCCTTTGCGGCCCTCCTTGCCTCTCCTGATGTTCGGTCAAGGCGGCTGGCCTTCGTTACCAATTCCTCGTTGTCCCGGTTGCAGGCGCAGCGGTTGACGGATTGCGAAGGGCTTGAGTTCTTCGACCGCGTTGATGATGCGGAGGCTTCGTTGCTCTCTAATTAGATTCAAACGGGCAGAGACTTAAAATATCTCTGCCCTTCTATATCACTCAGGATAAATCGCGGTAACAAGCTCGTCTATGTGACTATACAAGCGATTAATTTCATCCTTTAGAAAATCATCCATGTTGTAACTCTTGGCCAAATCATAGACGTCCCTATTAATCTCATTCAATCGGTCGGCGACCGGCCAATTTGTCGTTAGATGTTCGTAGGCCATATTCAGCTCCGCGTGCAACAGGGTGTGGGTATCGGTTCAAAGGGGGCAATTAATCCCCATAATCGCCACCCATCAGACCTTACTCTGTCGTTGAGCCACGCCATCACTTCCGAAAGCTTCCAACCCACAGCCTGTTTACCGAGGCGGTATCGGGGGACAAATTCACCATCTGACATAAGCCGGTAGATCGAACTGCGTGACAGTCCGGTCAACGCCTCCACTTCGGGGCGACGCATAAAACGATCTTCAATCATGGCGTTCCTCGTCGCTATGGACGAGTAAATATGCGACGCGAATCGAATCGCGTCAACGTGTATTTTCCTGCAATATCAATTTCTTATTTAATATCAAGCCTAAAATGCGCAGTTTTGGAGTGACATTAATAAACACTAATTCGACCGATGTAGGCCGCCCAATCATCCATCAATGCGCGGCGCTTATCGAACAGGTCGGAGCGGGCGTAAGCCGCCTCAGCCTTATCTTTGATAACGTGGGCAAGAGCGAACTCGATGACCTCTCTAGGATGGGCGGTAGCTTCACCAGCCCAATCCCGAAACGAAGAGCGGAAGCCATGGGGCACTGCCGCTATGCCCAATTCCTTCATCAGCTTGGACAACGTCATGTCTGATAGCGGCCTATCCTCTTTCGTCCCCGGAAAGATCAGGTCCGACTTCGCCTGTTTGAAGGGCGCAACAGCGTTCAGGATTTCTAGGGCACGATCAGTGAGAGGAACGCGATGCTCCTTCTTCGCCTTCATACGGCCAGCAGGGATGGTCCAAAGCTTCTTTTCAAGATCGACTTCGCTCCATCGAGCTTCGCGAGTTTCAACCGAACGGGTGGCAGTTAGCACAAGGAACTCAAAGGCGAGCTTTGTCACCGTGCCCGCATCGCTAGATCGAACGATGCCTATGGCGTCTGCCACCTTATTGTAGGGCAGTGCCTTACGATGCTGAACCTTGGAGCGGTCATGCTTCGACAACCCCTGTGATACTGCCTCGGCTGGATTGTCTGTGCGCCAGCCTTTTGCCATCGCCCATTTCATAACACTGCCAATACGCTGCTTTACACGCCGCGCCGTTTCAGGGTGGGTGTTCCAGATCGGGGAAAGCGCATGCAAAATGTCAGCACTGGTAATCGTGCTAACACGCTTGTTACCGATGAACGGGTAAGCGAACTTTTCCAGCGTATTAATCCATTGGTCGCCATGTTTCTCGTTGCGCCATGTCGGTTTGTTGAGGGCATGGACGGCCTCTGCCGCCTCCTTAAAGGTTAGGATGGCCTGAGAGAGCTTCTTAGCTGCTAGAGGGTCTTCGCCTGCCCTAGCCGCCTTTCGGTGCTGTAGGGCCGTTTCACGGGCTTCTACAAGGGATACTAGGCTAGCAGACCCCAGACCTAAGTCGCACCGCTTTCCATTTACGACGATGCGCTGAACCCAACGTTTGGCCCCACTGGCATCTACTTTCAAGTAAAGGCCGTTACCATCCGCATGCATTCCAACTTTGGTAAGGGCGCGAATGGTCGCGGCGGTCAGCCGCCTCTCCCTATGTGCCCCCGCAGGTTTAAATCCGGCCATAGCCCAACATTCTGTCCAACATTCGAAACCCACATATCAACCCACATAATTTTTGGGAATAGCTGAGATTGGATGAGAACGGGTGAGAACGCCTGTTAAATAAGTTATTATTAAATAATCATTTTAGGAATGCGCGGGAACAGATGAGAATGGCGGACTACGGACTCCCGCTCCGCCATTTCATTGTAAGTTATTAATAAAAAAGGATATATTTTCTGTTTTTGGGGCGGGTTCCGGCCTTTTCTGGAGTCATTCACACACCGGAGAACCGCCGAATAATGGATAAATCCTGTATTTTCGGTTGGCTTTCTCTCTTGGCCTCTTGCGTGCTACCGGATTTGGGAAGGGCAAAAAGCTCTAAATCAGCGTGACTTGCCCCGAGTGCTGGTCTTCAGGATAGCCTCCATTTCAACAATGCAATTCCGTCCCTTGGTGCCGTCTTCGGTCTTGTCTTCGGGATCGGCTTCGAAATGCGCCCGCATTTTGTCGGACAGCGCGACGAGCGCCTGATAATTCTCCTCACCCACCTTCTTGCGAATGGTTTTCAGGCCCTCGTTGAGCGCGAAGAATTCGGTGTCGATGTTGCGATCCGGGAAGTATCCGGTCTTGTCCTTGAACTTCGGCGCCGAGAGCATCATCGCCCCCAGAAAGTCCCATATCTCACTGATACCCTGGGGGATGTAGAGCTTAGTGGAACGGTAGCTCGAACTAAACATATTACTTCCTCGGACTGGAAATGGCGTACGTGCTGTTCGAAACAAGTTGGGTCGGTCGAACGATAAGCACTGCGTCCGGCTTGAAATCGCTGTTGAAAAATCCCCGGACTTGTGGAGTCGCGAGGGTCTTGCGGCTGAGCGTGACATCGAACGCGATATTGCCTACACGCGCATCGGGAATCCTATATGTAAGATCACTCCCTGAGGTGTCATATTCCCTGCCAATCACCGTGATTTGCTGCCCCTTGGAATAATCGATTCCTCGAACGTTGTATAATTCGCGCAGTTCACGCCTTACCGCGCGATCGACGTAATTGCCAATCGCCTCCTCGCGAGAGAGGCGCGGCTGCAGGCGCCCCGCATCGAAGAGGACTTGTCCTTCAGCGTATGCGCTGTCCGCGCGCTCCTGCATTATACGCAGTGTCTCAACTTGCAGCGGCCTAGTCTCACCCTTCACGCGATAGAAGGCCACGGCTCGATCAAGGCGAAGCTGGCGTATCAGATTTACCTGCCCTTCAAGGGTTGTCGGAAATCCAAGCGAGTCCTGGCGATATTTCGGATCGATGGTTCTGATCTGCTGTATCAGCATGTTGACATGATCTTCCGCCAATCCGGTGGTCAACCGATTGGCCGGGCCGGTCAGATCGAGGATATTGTCGGCAAGCGCCACCAATGCGCCGCGCGGTGCATTGGCCAAACCCGGGAACGTCCGTCCGAGAGTCTGCGGGTCGTTCAGCGGCGGACCGCCGTTGCCGCCCATGCGCGCTCGGGGATTGGGGCGGTACTGTGCAGGTTGGATGGACGCGGAAGCTTCGGAAGGGCCGGTAGACCGCTTCGCTTGTCGAGACGGTTTGTACCGGATGGGTCGGTGCGGGCGTAGCCCTCGCACCGACCGCCGCCATGCTCCCCCAATCTTGTTGCGGTGTCCTATGCAATCCCCGGCGGTCCGAGACGATGACATGACTTAGCGAGCGCGGACCGCCCGGCGCGAAAGTGAAACGGCCATTGCGCGGGTCGCGATAAGGGTTGAACTTGTGCTCAACCTCTTGAACCCACGCTTGGGGCGACAGGCGCTGTCCAGTCCGAAGATAATGTTCAAAAACCAGCCGCTCAGCTGACTTTGTTTCGGTGACAGGCTGTTGATCGGGCATGTTCTGTCCTCGTCTGACATGAGAACAATTCATG
>NZTV01000096.1 GCA_002703245.1 Microbacterium sp. | reverse complement strand
GGATGCGACGCCCGGAACTCAACCCTGCCCTCGACACGTCACCGCGCACCGATCATGGCGCCCCGGCACACCCACGGCTCATCGGTGGATCGAGGCTAAACGCGCGGTCGAGCAGCGGCCACTGGAGGCCCTCGTGACCCACTCAAGAGCATGGTCGTCGGCAGCGAGCTGTCACCGCGGGTCGATTTCAGACGTCCGGAAACTCCAGTCCGAACTAGCTTTGGAAAATCCAACCTAGCTTTGGAACTGACAAATGGAGGGGATGACGGGAATCGAACCCGCGCTGTCTGCTTGGGAAGCAGAAGTTCCCAAGCCCAACCATGAACCCCTGGTTTGAGCCACCTCACTCGGCGGGGCAACTTCCCCGTGTTTCCGGGGGACTTGGCCGCTTCGCAACGGTGCTGAGACGAGTCTACAACGTCGTCGTTCTGCACGGATCTTCGGCAGAATCGTGTCGGTTTCCACGTTTCTCCGTCGTTCTTCCGTCGAGAGTTCAGTCCGGTTCGTCGACCGACAGCCTCGCCTGAGCCCACTTCTAAGCGACGGGGAGTAGGCCGCGCTCGGTGAAGACCTTCTTCGCGGTGAACGTGGCGTTCAGGGCGCGCGGGAACCCGCAGTAGACGGCCGAGTGGAGGAATGCCTCGATGATCTGCTGAGGGGCGAGCCCGACGTTGAGCGCCGCGTTGATGTGGACGTCGAGCTGTGGCTCGCAGCCGCCGAGTGCGGTGAGCATGCCGAGCGTGACGAGCTGCCGATCCCGGGGTTCCAGACCGGGCCGGGAGTAGATCTCGCCGAATCCCCACGCGACCACCTGGTGGCCGAGCTCCGGGGAGACGTCGTCGAGCGCGTCGATCACATTCGCGCCTGCTGCGCCGTCGATCGCGTCGAGCACCTTCTTGCCGTGGTCGAAGCGCTGCTGCCGTTCCGTTGTCTCAGTCATCGTCCATTCCGTTCTGTTGTTGTGCTTGGAGCGCGGCGAGGTCGCCCCGGTAGGTCGCGATCTTCTCCGCCAGCGCCTTCTCGTGAACGCGCAGTCGGGCAATCTGCTCGCGCAGGCCCGCCTGATGCGCTTCCAGCAGTCGCAAGCGGGGCGCGGTAGTGGCGGAGCCTTCCTCCCGCAGCGCCGCGTACTCGCGCATCTGCGCGATCGGCATGCCCGTCTCGCGCAGACGCAGCAGGAACCTCACCCACTCCACGTCCGCCGACGAGTACCGGCGCTGGTTCCCGGAGTTGCGGGCGACCGGGCGGATCAGATCTGCACGCTCGTAGTAGCGCAGCGTGTGCGCCGTCACCCCGGTGGCCGCACTCATCTGCGCGACCGTGAGACCTACCTCATCCTCTGCCACACCAGCAGGCTAGAAGTTAGAGCGCGCTCTAAGTCAAACCACGCGTGTCAACAACCTACTGGCCAGCAACAGCTAGAGCCCGAGTGTCGGCGGCTTTCTGGAAGGCTCCTTGGGCGGCGGCGGTGTCGACGGTTCGCGGGTGATCGCGTCGCGCAGACGGCGGATGACTCCGCGCCGAGGCTCGGGGACAGCGGTGCGGAGCGCGATGCGTCGTCGCTCCTGGTCGCGCTGGAGCATCCCGGTGTCCGCGGCGGGGATCGTCGGGATGATCGTCGCGGCGTCGTGTTCGAGCAGCTGGTAGGCCGGCGCGGTCACCGGGCTGAGGTAGCCGGGGCGGGTGCGGGCGGCGTCGAACACGGCCCCGTAGCGGACGAGCCACGATGCGGCCTCGTCCGCCGTGAGCGGCCGCAGCTGCTCGGCGCGGAGCGCATCGGCCGCGCCGGGCTCTCGCTGCCAGGCGTCCCGCGTGTCGCGGATGTTCTCGTAGAGGAGGCGGGCGCGGGAGTGGACCTGGACGCGGGAGACCGCGGGCAGCGCCTCGAGCGCGGCGACGACCGCCGGGGAGCCGGCCAGCGCGGTCTCGTGCGCCTCGGGCGGGGTCCAGCGGGCCGACAGCGGATTGCGGGCGCCGAGGTAGCGCTGCTCGGCCCCGAGCCGGGAGACCGGCGCGGGGACGGCGACGGCGACGACCTCGACGCGGTAGCCAGCGTCAGCGAACCGAGTCGCAGTTCCGGTGACTATCGCCGGGTCGCGAAACGTGCCCTCCAACAGCACCGGGAGCCGCCGTGCGAGCGCGTGGTCGAGGGCGAGGCGGATCAGCCCGCCGGACACCGGCGCGGTCGCGGCGGGCATCCCGAGCGGGTCGTCGGTGACGAGGCGTTCATACTCGGGGTGGTAGCGGCGCAGGTCGTCGCCGGTGATCGAAACCAGCTCCGGGCGTTCGGCGAGGATCGACTCCTGGGCGCGGGTCTTGCCCGCGGCGGGCTGCCCGCCGAGTAGCACGAGCGTCGGCGCTTCGCCCGAGGGCGTGTGGCCGCCGAAGATGTCGTCGCGGACCTCGGAGTCGAAGGTGCGCCGGAGCCAGGCTTCGGAGGCGACCTCCGGCCCGGTCACGCGGGCTGGGGCGCG
Source organism: Microbacterium sp. (assembly GCA_002703245.1). Classification (GTDB taxonomy): domain Bacteria; phylum Actinomycetota; class Actinomycetes; order Actinomycetales; family Microbacteriaceae; genus Microbacterium; species Microbacterium aquimaris. The sequence continues at coordinate 37,543 of NZTV01000096.1, read as the reverse complement.
GCCTGGTCGGAGAGGACGTGCGCCTCGTCCAGCCACGCCTGCTGCTGGGCGATGAGCCCGGCACGGTCCTCGGGGTTGAGGACCGCTTGCTGCTGGGCGACCAGGCGCATCCGGGCCGACCAGTGCTCGCGCTCGCGCTCGTCGCCGGCGGCGCGGCGGCGGGCGATGAGCATCGCGGACAGGCTCGTAGCGGTCTGCGCGGTGATGTCGTAGAGCACGACGTCATCGACCTGCTGGTCGTCGTACCAGGCGCGCAACGACTCGGCCGGGATCGTTCCGGGGACCGTCACGCTCATCGGGCACCTCCGTCTGCTCGTTCCCGAGTCTACCGCGGACCCCTGATTCCGGGCCGGTGCGTCGTGCAGGCCAGCCTAGAGACCGAGGCGCGGCCCTGTCGACGAGGCGGCGGATCGGCTCGTCGTGAAGTCCGCGAGCGCGGCCGCGCGCTCCGGCGGCTTCGGCTCCTCGGGCGTCTCCGTGCCGACGCCGCGCTGCATCGCAGCGAGCCGGGTCTCCACGTCCTGGAGTTCCGCTTCGGTCCTCGCCAGGGTCTCGGCGTGGCGGAAGGGCTTGCCGATGCGCTGGTCGGCTTCCTCGGCGGCGAGCTCGGCCTTCTCGCGGTCTTCGCGGGCGTGGCCGAGCAGCGCGGGGATGCCGGAGACGCGGTTCTCGATGCGCTGGATGATGCCGACGCCGCCTTCGAGGAAGGTGGAGCGTGGCAGGAGGATCGTCGTGCGTGGCACGCCGTCGAGTGAGATGGCGATGTCCGGTTCCTGGAGGCCGCCGTGCGTGCCGATGCGGATCTCGAAGCCGCTGATGCGGCCGACGACGCCGAAGTCGCGCTCGGCGTAGCGGGGTGCCCAGCGCAGCTCGGAGTTGTGTGCCCACTGTGCGAGCGCGTGGCCGGCGTCGACGCGGGAGTCGAAGTCGCGGTCGAGTAGGTGGATGCGGAACCGCTCGCCGCTCGTGTCGGTGATCCGCGGCAGCGCGGCTTCGAGCCCGGCGATGTCGGCCTCGGCGCGCTCGACACGGCGTTGCTCCTGCTCGCGGGTGTGGACGAGCATCGACTCGTTGCGATGGAAGGCCCGCTCCAGGCGCCGGAGCCGGGTCGCCTCGTTCTGCAGCGTCGAGTGCTCCAGCAGTAGCGGGTTCCCGGACGAGATGGCCTTCGCCTCGGCTGCCGACAGCGCCGCGGAGTCGATCTCCTCGATCTCGCGGGAGTCGAGCTTGCCGCGCATCAGCTGGGCGATGAACGTCGCCTTCCGCTCGACGCCCTGCCACATGTAGGAGTCGAAGGACCGCTCGGTGACGAGGCGCACGATCGCCACCTCGTCGTTCTGGTTGCCCTGGCGGAGGATGCGGCCCTCGCGCTGGGCGATGTCCGAGGGCCGCCACGGGCAGTCCATGTGCCAGAGCGCGACGGCGCGCGCCTGCACGTTGGTGCCCACGCCCATCTTCTCGGTCGAGCCGATCAGCACGCCGATGTGCCCGGCTCGGGCGGCGGCGAACAGGCGTGCCTTGTCCGCGTCGGACTTCGCCTCATGCATGTAGCGGATCGACTCGGGCGGCATCCCGCGCTGCACGAGCTGCAGGTGGAGCTCGTCGTAGGCGTTCCAGCGGTCGGGGTTCGGCGTGCCGATGTCGGCGAACACGAGCTGCAGCGCACCGCGCACCCTGGAGGGTTCGCCGGAGATGGTGTCGAGGTACTCGTTGTCGCGGGTGCGCTCCCAGACGGCGTGGATCGCGTCGGCGGCGACGTCGACCTTCGTCGGCCCGGAAGGGTCGCGGGGCAGCACCATGCGGATGTCGAGCGCCGCCTTGCGCCCATCGGTGGAGATGGTGAGCATGTTGTCCTCGGTCGGCGGCACCGCCTTCGCCGCGACCAGCTCCGCCCGGTCGCCGAGCCGTCGAACGTAGTCCTCCAGCTCGACAGTCGGTTGCACCGCGATCGTGCGCGCGGCGCGGATGCCGTCGTCACGCTCGGCCAGATCGGGCGTCGGCAGCTGCAGGTCTTCTGCGGTCTTGACGTCGGCGAACATGGACCACATCCGCAGCATCTCCGGCACGTTGGAGAACCGGGCGAAGCGGGTCTTCATACGGAACGTGTTGTTGCCGGTCGGGGCCATCTCCATCTGCGTGACGGTCTGCCCGAAGGTGGCGGCCCAGGCGTCGAAGGCGTCGATGCCAGCGGCCTGCAGCAGGTCCGGGCGCATGTACCGCTGCATGACGTATGCCTCGGTGACGCTGTTGGAGATCGGCGTCGCGGTGGCCCCGGTGACGACGCGCTTGCGCCCTGAGGCGCGCAGATGCTCCAGCTTCAGGTGCAGGTCGCTGGCGCGCTCAGACCCGTCGATGGCTGCGTCCTGGATGTTGGACTCCGTCGACAGGTTCTTGTACATGTGCATCTCGTCGACGATGAGGTAGTCGATGCCGGTGTCCTCGAAGCTCACTCCCTGGTCGCGCTTCAGGTCGGTGCGTGCCTTGGCCTTGTTCTCCAGGGTGAGGAGCTTGCGCTCGATGCGCTTGACGCTCATCCGGTTCTCGCCCGTGGCCTCCTTGAGCACGGCGCGCACGCGCTCGACCTCGGCCTGGATGTACGCCTGCTGCGTCTGGGCGCGCAGCGGGATCTTCGCGAACGCGCCCTGGGTCAGCAGCACGGCGTCCCAGTCGTTCGCGGCGGCACGGGCGACGAACTGGCGGCGCCGATCGGCGGTGATGTCCTGGCTGGAGGCGGCGAGGATGCGCGCCCGCGGGTAGAGCTGCAACCACTCCCGGCCGAACTGCTCGAGCATGTGGTTGGGCACGACGACGACCGGCTTGGCGATGAGACCCATGCGCTTCATCTCCATCGACCCCATGATCATTTCCGCTGTTTTCCCGGCGCCGACTTCGTGGAACAGGCCCGCAGCGGGCTCGGCGATCATCCGGGCGACCGCGGCACGCTGATGCGGGCGGGGCGTGAAGTTCGAGGCGAGCCCCGGCAGGGTCAGGTAGTCGCCGGCATCGGTGTAGTCGCGCAGCACCAGGCTGTTGAAGCGGCGCTCGTACTCGTCGGAGAGCGTCTTCGCTCGGTCGGGGTCCTCCCACACCCACTCGGCGAAGCGCTCCTGCAGCATCTCGGCTCGCTCCTGCGCCGCGGTCGTCTCGACCGGGTTGAGGATGTTGCGCTTGCGACCATCGGCGTCCTCCACCTCGTCGTAGACGATGATCGGCTTCTGCTCCATGAGCGACTGCGCGAGGTCGGGCGCCGGGCGCCGCTCGGTGCCCCACTCGCTCGTGGAGCGGATGCCCTTCCTGCCGCCGCGGACCTCCCACATGCCGGCCAGCGGGTTCTCGACGTTCACATCGTCGGCCTGCAGGATCTCGCGCAGGAACGCCTCGTGAACCGCCGGGCTGATCCACACCGCGCCGAGCCTCGGGGTGATGTCCTCGATGCTCAGCGGCTCGGGCAGCACCGCCTCGAGCGCGGCGACGTTCTCCTGGAACGCCTCATCGCGCTCGGTGGCGGAGCGAGCGGCGTCGAGCTTCACCCGAACATCGCCGGACAGGTACTCGGGCGCGTGGATGAGCCCTCCGGTCTCCGGCTCGGTGAACACCAGGCCGCGCAGCGCCGCTCGGGCGTCGCTCTCGGAGACGCCGAGCAGATCGGCGACGAGCGGCAGGTCGACCGTGCCGGTGCGGTCCATGCTCACCGCGATCGCGTCGGCCGGCCCGTCGACGCCGAGCACTTCGGGGCGCGGGGCGACGACGCGGCGGCTGAGGAGCGCAGCGGGGACCGCGGACTGGTCGGTGTCGTCGAAGACCTCCAGAGCGAGCACGAGCGGGCCGAAGGGATCGGCCCGCAGCAGCCGGATCGCGGTCGGCACGATTCGCGCGTGCGTCTCGTTGCCCTCCCGGTCGGTGCGGCCGGTCGGACGCAGCGCGTAGCGGTTCAGCGGCCCGTAGCGGGTGACGTACTTCTGGTACTCGCGTCGCAGTTGCGCCCGTGCCGCCTCCAGCTCCGGGGTGTCGTCCAGCGTCGCCGCCTCCATCGTCAGCAGGTGACTGGCCCCATCACGAAGGCTCACGAGCGCACGCAGCTCGGAGGCGGCGGTCTTGGGGACGCTGAGGGGCTCGGTGTCGTCACCGAGGACCGTGGCGAACCCGCGGTCGGTGACGACGATGCTGCCGTCCCACATCGCCAGACGCTCCGGCTGGGCGATCTCCGGCGCCGGGGCGAGCGCGCGGTCCAGCATCGTCAGCCCGGCGCGACGCGCGCCGAACACGATCTGGTCGAGCGCTGCGCCGAGCTGCTCGTCCAGGGTGTCGAGGTCGCCGTCGACCATGAGCGTCGCCGAGCCGTGCATTCCGCTGCGCACGGCGACGCTGCCGAGCACGAGTTCGGGATGCTCGTCGAAGTAGGTGTTGATGCGCATTTCGTGCCCGTCGATCGTCACCGGCGCGACGGTCTCCCACGAGTCGTCCAGCGGAAGGCGCTCGTCGGAGCGGCGGCGGAAGATCAGCAGGTCGGTCAGCGCCTCGGTGCCGGCCGCGCGGCGGTGCGCCCCGGTCGGCAGGCGGACTGCGCCGAGCAGGTCGGCGAGCTCGTTCATCTCGCGTCTGGCGCCGGGGTTCCGCGCGTCCATCGTGTAGTGGGAGGTCAGCACCGCGACCAGGCCGCCGGGCCGGGTGAGCCGCAGCGACTTCAGGATGAAGTGGTTGTGCATCGTGTGCCGGTTCACGTTGTGCACCGGGTCGTGCAGGGTCACGCCCGCGAACGGAACGTTCCCGATGGTCGCATCGAACCCGCCGACCGGCAGACGGCTGTCGGCGAAGGACTCCGCCCGGATCGTCGCCCGCGGGTAGAGGCCCTGGGAGATCGCGGCGGTGACCGGATCGAGTTCCACGCCGGTCATCTCGGCGCTGTCCGGGGCGAGGCCGATGAACGTGCCAGCGCCGCTGCCGGGCTCCAGCACCCGCCCGCCGTCGAAGCCGAGCGCGCGCAGCGTCCGCCACATCTGCCGGCCGATCGCCGGATCGGTATAGTGCGCGTTGATCGTGGTCCGCGAGGCGGCATCCCACTCCGCATCGCTCAGCAGACCCCGCAGTTCGGCGCGCTCGGCGTCCCAGTCGTGCCGCTCGCCGTCGAACACGTCGGGGATCGCGCCCCAGCTGCTCCACCGGGCGAGCACCGGCTGCTCGTCGGCGGTCGCCGAGCGGCCTTCCTCGGCGAGCAGCCGGGCGAGCCGGATCGCCTCGACGTTCGCCCGGAACCGCGCCTTGGCGCCCGCCGGGGCCAAGGCATCCTGGCTGGCCGGGATGAAGCGGGGTGCTAGCTCAGCTCGCGCAGGAAGCGCAGCGTCATCGCCTCGTCCAGCATCGCCCGGTGCGCGTCCATGAAGTCCCGCGGTGCCGGGGCCGCCACCAGGTCGAGCAGGAACTCGGCCGTCAGCGCCCAGGCCGCCGCCTTCGCCTCCAGGTCCGCTGAAGAGGGCATCAAATCCGGCGAATCCTGCATCCGCTCCGCCCAGGAGATCAGGTTCTCCCAGGAGGCCGTCGTCTGCTCGAACTCCTCGCGCGCCTGATCCAGCGGCAGCTCGGGGTCGCTGACCCACGCCAGCTGTGTCATCACGACCTCCTCCGCTCGGCGTCGGGCCGCCGAGAGCCGGGCGACCTTCTGGAGGTAATTCTCCCTCGGCTCGTCCGTCCCGGCCAGTATTGCCGCGAGGTCCGACACCTGTGTCTCCGCTTCGAGGCCCAACGCTGTGAAGAACGTCTCCGGGTCCGGCAGCGCCGCCAGGCGGCTCGGTGCCCACTTCCGCCAGTGCTCCATCGCCTGCCTGCCGTAGCGATTCACTCGCGCCCTCCGTCTCCGGGCCGACCGGGTGGTAGCGGGCGGCACCGATCCTCTCATCGGCCTCAGCCTCGCCGAGACCCCACAGATCGAACTCCAGTTGGCCCGGATGCACGCGTGGGCGGCGGCGGGCCATCAGTCCAGCACCTCGCCGGTTGCCGGGTCGACACCTCCCGTGGCCCTGCCGTCGCGGTCGCGGCGGCGGGCCACGTCAGCGGCGACGAAGTCCACGAAGTCCTCGTCGCGGTTCTCGATGACGATCTCGGCGCCGTGATCGGTCGGCTCCTCGCCGGGCCAGTCGGTCACCCTGGTCGGCCGGTCGCGGTCCAGGCGCGTGCCCGAGGTCGAGACCCAGTCCCGCAGCCGCTCGCGGGCGGCGGCGAAGTCGGCGTGCCAGGCGATCGGAGCGGAACCATGCTGCTCCGGGTCGTAGGCGCCGAGCCAGTGCAGGTGCAGCGCCGACAGCTCCCACAGCAGCTCCTCGTGCCGGTACCAGAACGGCGGCAGGACGCTCGCGGGCAGGCCGTAGGCTCGGCGCAGCCAACTCACCCAGGCGTTCAGGTCGAGCCATTCGGCCTCCGCCTCGTCGGCGCTGAGCGTGTCCCAGCGGATCGGGTGCGGCGGCTCGGGCAGCCCGACCGGGAGCGCGTCATCCACGTCCTCCAGGTCGTCGGCCGGGCCGTCCTCGTCGTACTCGCTCATCCCGTTCCCCACTCAGAACGGGATGTCGTCGCCGGAGACCGCCTGGGCCGGGGCGCTGCCCGCGCTCAGGTCGGCGAGCTGCCGACCCGACGCGGTGGTCCGCGACGGACGGCCGCGCGGGGCGCGCACCGCGGAAGGCTCCGCCGGAGCGTCCAGACCGCTCTCGCGCTCCGCCGCGGTGCCGGCCGCCTCGCGGGAGACGCCGCGGCGAGGCGTGCGGTCGACGGCGTAGGTCGTCAGCGCCGCGTTCGGGCCGAAGGCGGTCAGCACGAACTCCTTGATCGTCGCGTCCGGGTCGTTGCGATCGGGACGCTTCTCGAAGTGTCCGAGGGCGACGAACCTGTCGCCCTTGACGAGCTTGTCGGCGGCGATCTCCGCGATCCGCCCGGTGGCGACCATGTTGTGGAAGGTCGCGTCGAGCTGCTCGAAGCGGCCGCCGCCGAGGTGCTGGGAATGCTCCATACCGATGCGGGCGTAGAACCGGGAACGCCCATCCGACATCGTGGTCAGCCGGGGGCTGGACACGATGAACCCGTCGATGCCCTCCCGCGGCTCGATGTCCGGGTCCTCCGGCATCCGCTGATCCGGGTCTGCGCTCGGTGCCATCTCCGTCACCCTTCCTGTCAGGCCTGGCGCGTGCCGCCGGGCTCTGTGAGGAAGGTGCGAACGAACCCCGGCGCGCTACTCGGCGGCCTGCAGGATCGCCTGGATCTCGCGCTGATCGGCGCGCAACAGGTCGGCATCCGGTCGCGCCGTCCATGCGCGCAGGTCGGTGACGATCGGCGGAACGGCCCGCAGCAGCGTCAGGGCGACGCCGAACGGCATCGTGCGCAGCTCCTCGCCGGACATCACCGGCACCCGGCGGATCGAGCTCTGATAGGAGCGGGCGCCGAAGGCATCGTGGCTGACGCTCATCGTCGTGTCGTCGCGCTCGCCGAGCAGGTTGGAGATGTCCTGCAGGTCCTTCGGGTTCGCCTGCCCGCCGAGCAGGATCTTCACGATCGCGGAGTCCCAGATCGCGCCGGCCTTCTCCTGCCCCCACTTGTCGCGGGCCTGGGCGAGGGACTGGAGGAACGGCATCGTCGTGATGCCCGAACCGCCGCCCTCAGCCATGAGCGTCGGCAGGCTCGGCAGGGGCGACAGGTTGCCGATCTCGTCGAGCACGAGCGCCAGCGGCGGGTCGAGCCGCGCGCCCGGCGAGCGGGCCGCCATCCTGCGGGCGGTTTCCACGATGTCCTCGATGAATGCCGCCACCAGTGCGCCGGCGGCCCCGGCCCCGGCGCCGGTCGCGAGCATCATCAGGGTGCCGCGCTCCTGCAGGAACGGGGTCGGGTCGAACACCTCGCCGGGGGCGGGTGTCACCGCAGCGAGCACGCGCGGGTCGGCGAACGCGGAGAAGGCCAGGCTCACGCCCTGCCAGATCGAGTCTCGCGTGCGCGGGTCGGCCTGGATCATCGAGTCCAGCGAGTCCGCCCACCCTTCGGCCGCGTTCGGCTCGGCGGCGAGGATGCGCACCGCGTCGGCGGCAGCCGCCGGGCTGAGGGTCCAGCGGTAGAGGTTCCTGGCATCCAGGCCGCCGAGGGCGGCGGCGTGCAGCAGCGCCTGGATCGCCTCGCGGGTCTTGCCCTCCCAGAATCCGCCGGAGTCGACCCCGCCTCCGCTGAGCCCGGTCGACGCAGCGAAGCCGCTGGCGCGGATCATTGCGGTGAGGGGGTCTTCGCAGCCGCGCACGGGTGACCAGCGCAGCCCGGCCGGGAGTCCCGGTGCGAGTCGTTGCGGGTCGAAGACGGCGACCGGGCCGAGGCGACGACGGGCGCGCAGCGTGATCGCGAGGTTGTCCGGCCGCGTCGAGGTCGTGACCACCGAGCCGGGCGCGTCGAGGATGAAGTTCCCAGCGAGGTAGTAGCCCTTGCCAGCACGAGGCGGCCCGAGGACGAGGATCGAGTCCTCCACCGATGCCCAGACTCGCTGGCCCTTCGCGGTGCCGATGAGGTAGCCGACCTCGGCAGGCTTGGCCTGCTTGCCGAGCGACGGGCGCAGGTTCGCCGACCGCTTCTGCAGGGCGCGCGTGGAGGCGGTCTGGGCGATGTCCGACCCCGTGGCAGTCCCCTCCAGCCGGCGCGGGTCGCGGCGGCGGCTGCGTGAGCGCCACTTGACCACGCCGAAGGCGACGCCCGTGGTGAGGACGGCGAGCATGAGCCCGGCGACGAGCCAGAACACGATCGCGTTGAGTCCCGGCGTGCCGGTCGCCTCCGCCGGGTTCAGCGGGTCGAGCAGCACCGCCAGCCCGGAGGCGATGTCGCCGTCGGGCTGCGGAAGACCGCTGAGCCAGGCCGCGACGCTCGCCGCGCCGCGCAGCACGAGCGCGAGCCCCGCGACGGCGGCGATCGCGCCGAGCGCGAGATTGACCAGCACGTCGCTCGCCGGCCCGCCCCCGCGCTGCATGCTCATCACAGGTACCGGATCGCGAGCGTGCCGGAGACGCCGCCGATGAGCGCCAGTGCGCGAATCGGCGCCCCGATGAGGGAGGCGTCGACCAGGCCGCGGGCCGCGCCGTCCGGTGCGGCGCTGGAGGCGGTGAGGATCGCGGCGACCTGCACGTCCTCGCCGGGGATGAACCCCTCGCCGCGCACCTCGAGCAGTTCGTGGATGGTGTTGGCCGCGTGGGAGGGGGCGCGCAGCGGCTCGGGCAGCTCGGTCGGTGGCGGCACCGGCGGGGCGAACGGTGAGGGGCGGGTCGGCGGGCGCAGCACGTCGGCGAACACGCGCCCATCGGTCGCGGTAAGCTCCACGCGCACCGGCCCGCCGCTCTGCTCGGCGACGGCCGAGAGCACCCGGCCCAGGCGTGATCGTTCGATCGGCCCGGAGACGACGAGGTTCCCGTCCAGGGTGACGGTCACCGTCCCGTCGTCGTGCTCGGCCACCCGCACCAGCGGGAGCACGCCCGCCAGGGGCTGATGCTCAGATTCGGGCTCCGCGCCCCGGCCGTTTCGATCGCGCATCTCGCTCCTCGTCGTCGTTCAGACCGAGGTTCGGTGCGTGCCCCGCGTCGCGCTCAGAGTTGAGGCGGGTGAAGACGCTGGCTGACGAAGCTCCGGCGGAAGGAGTCGATACGCGTCTCGATGAAGTTCGTGCGCCGCGCCCATGCCTCGGCGCGGTCGATCAGCTCCGCGTACCGATCAGAGGGGGTCTCGCCCTCGTGGTCGGTGACCCAGCGATAGCGACCGTCGGCGCGGCGCACGTTTCGTTCGGCCCGCCAGGTCCACGACGTCGGTACGCGATCGGGATCGGACCAATCCGTGCCCGTGTAGCGTTCCTCGATCGCAAGCCGCGACCTCGTGTGGCCCAGGGGGTAGAACACATAGTGTCCTGCCCCGAACGTCTCTGGGTCTTCCTCGGAGAGGAAGACCTGGTCGTACTTCTTCTCGATGCGCCGGAGCGCGTCGTCCAGCGCCATCATGTTCGGGACGAACTTGCTCATCTCCTCCCGGTATTCGGCGAGCAACGTGTCCCAGGCGGCGACGCCCGCGCGAAGCGCTCCCTCCGTGTGTGCCATCAGTCGTTCGCCCGTGGCGGCATCGAAGCCGAGGAGGTTCCCGGCCGTGGCTGCGTCGACCTCGGCGCGGTCCTCGGTGGCCCATGCGCCCGCCTGGATCGTCAGGCGCTCGCGGGTCAGCCTGAGTTCGACAACGATGTCCTGCGTCGTGGTGAGAATGCCGATGTCGCCGCGCCCTTCGCTGAAGGAGGGCTCGGCCAGTTGCAGGTGGCGGAATACCTCGTCGGTGTCGAACTGGTCGCCGAAGGCGCGCAGGGCGTCGAGGAAGTAGTCCGGCCCGCCGTCGCTCATCGCATCCTGGCCGTGGTGTCGAAGGCCGCGAGCTCGGCAGGGTGCAGGGCGTGGCCGATGGCGAAGCTTCTCTCCTTGATCCGCCAGAGACCCTGGCCGACGCCGAGGGACGGGAGCAGGGCGCGCTCGGTGCCGGTCAGCCCGAGCGCAGCCGAGGTCGGGCCGGCCTGATCGGATTCCTGCCGGTAGATGATGCGCGTCTCGGCGAGCGCCAGCAGCGACGAGGCGAGCGCGCGCATTGCCGATCCTTGATCGCCCACCGTGTCCAAGTCGGACAGCTTATGGAAGATCAAGACGTTGCAGATGCCGTAGGCGCGCGATAGACGCCACTGTGCGTCCATCCGCCGCAGGAGGCTCGCGCTGCGCATGAGCCTCCATGCCTCGTCGTAGATCACGAACCGCTGCCCTCCCTGCGGGTCGGTCAGAGCCGCCTCCATCCACGCCGCGGAGCAGGTCATCAGCACGCTCAGCAGGGCGTCGTTCTCGGCGACGCGGGACAGGTCGAGGGAGATCATCGGCAGGGTCGGATCGAACACCTCCGTAGAGGGGCCGTCGAACAGACCCCGGAGATCCCCGAGCACCAGGCGGCGTAGCGCGTGCGCGGCCTGCCGGCCGTCCTCGGCGAGCCTCGGATCGTCGTCGGCATCCGGCGCGAGCAGCCGGTCGACGACGTGCGGCAGCACCGGGACGTCGGCGGAGCGCACCGCGGCATCCAGGGCCACGTCGATCGCGGTGTGCTCGACCGGCGCGAGCGGACGACCGAGCACGGTCTCGGTGAGCGCCCCGACGAGCTCGCGGCGCCGGGTCGCCACCTGCACGGCCCATTCCGCATCCGACATCGACTTCGGCCGGTAGCCCTCATCCAGCGGATTCAGGCGGGTGTGCATCCCGTGGCCGAGCGTGATCGCCCGGCCCCCGACCATGCGGGCGATCTCGCTGTGCTCACCCTTGGGATCGCCGACCACATAGACCCGCCGGCCGAAGGCGAGGCTGCGGGTGTAGAGCGACTTCGCCAGCGCCGACTTGCCGCTGCCGACGATCCCGGCGATCACCATGTTCGGCGCGGAGATGAGCCCGCGCTGGTAGGCGACCCAGGGGTCGTAGACGAAGCTCGCTCCGCTGTAGAGGTCTTGGCCGATGTAGAGCCCTTCCGTGCCGAGGCCGCCTTCCGCAAGGAACGGATATCCGGCGGCGAGCGTCGCCGAGGTGTCCTGGTGGGCGGGGGCACGGAACCGCAGCCAGGAACGCAACCCATCAGGCCCCGGCTCGCCTGCCGCGGGAAGGTAGCCCTCCGGTGGCGCGTCATCGTCGGGGCTCGGTGTGCGCGGTCGGGCGAGGGAGTTCATGGCCTCGCGCTCGAGGCGGCGCGTCGCAGTTGCACGCTGCCTGCGGTCGCGGCGTCGTTCCCCGGCGGGGACGATCATCCCCGCGGTGTGCATCCGGCGTCCGTCGTCGTTCATCAGGGCTCGTTCGCTGGATCGGGTCAGAGGCCGCGGGCCAGCGGGAGAGCGGCGGCGACGAAGGCTTGGGCTTGCTGGCCCCAGATGCGTCTGGTCTCGCAGGACGCCTGGATCGCGGCCTGTTCGATGCGGGCGACGGCCGCTTCGAGCTCGTCGGCGGTCGTGGCGGTGACGGCGATGAACGCGGCGTAGCGGAGGATGCCGTGGCCCGCCACGAGGTCGGCTTCCTGCTGCAGCACATCGTCGAGTTCCGCGCTGATCGCGGCATCCTCGACCTGGCCGATCCGGGCGCGCTGGGCGCGGTCGGAGAGGTGCTCGACCTTGCGGCGGCGGATCGCGCGAGCGGCGACGTCGGGACGGATCGGGTCGTAGACGATCGACACCGCCCGGCGCACCCCGGAAGCGAGCAGGATCGGCGAGAGGAAGCCGGGATACACCATCGACCTCGGCCACTCCGACAGCCACAGCACCGCGTGGTGGGCGGAGTCCGACCGCAGCGACGCCCACCGTTCCTCGACGGCGATCGGTCCCGCGGTCGCCAGCTCCCGGCCCACGGCGCTGTGGCGTTCCAGGGCGGCGGCGACCGCGGGATCGTAGGCGGAGCGGAGCATGAGCGCGAGATCGTCGGGCGTCACCCACCGGCCAGGACGCAGCTCGGCGGAGCGCAGCGCCGAGGTCAGCGCTTCCATGTCCTGCCGCAGCACCGCTGCGGCGCCCTTCATCCCGCCGCCAGCGGAGCGGATCGCGCGGGATGCCGCCCGCAGGTCGACGCTGAGGGTGATCGTCGTGACGTGCCGCTCGGCGGTCGGCGCGGCACGGTCGATGAGCTCGCTGTAGACGCGGGCCGCCCACGAGCCGTCATCGACGCCATGCTCGCGCCACCACGACTCCAGGCCCGTGCCGGCATCGGGGATCGTGCGCTCCAGCACCTGCACGCGCGCGACCCGCGTCGAGCGGCACAGCGTCGACAGGGCACGACCCCAGCCCTCGACGCGGCGCTGCTGCTCGGCGGGATCGAGCAGCACGAACGCCGGATGCGTCACCTCCACCAGCGCGAGGAGCGTGCCCGCGTGAGGATCGTGCACCATGACCGCGCCGCTCTCAGGGTCGTCGTAGTGCCGCAGGCGGGCGGCGTCACCGGGAAGCGCGAGCGAGCCGACGAGCTTCGGCTTGACGATCCGGCGCCGGTAGCGGGTCTGCGACCTGGCCTTCCGCAGCAGCCAGTGCGCGACGACCGGCGCCCACTCGATGAGGGCGCGGCCACCGGCGCGAGCCAAGGCGACGGTGAGCGCCGCACCCCACAGCGGGGACGTCCACGCCATGCCGGTCGTGCCGGCGACGCTGAGCGAGGCCACCAGGACGACGATCGCGAAGGTCGCCGCGGCGAGCCTGGGGCCGGAGAGCCCAAGCAGGATGCCGCGCCGCTCCAGCCGGGAGAACGACACCGGGCGGACCGGGTGCTCATCGCGGATCGTCGTCATGGCTGCTCCTTCGCCGGGGGCTGACTCGTCGGTGGCTGGCTGGGGGGCTGCGTCGACGGCGGCGCTGGGCTGGTCGCGGGCGCGGTGGTGTTCGGACGCGGTGATGCGGGCGGCTGCGGAGGCGTCGCCTGAGCGCTGTCCGCCTGAGCCTCGGTCGCGCCCGCCACCGCAGCGCCCGCGCGCGGCCCGGCTTCGGCGACGGCGACGGCGGCCTGGGCCGCGACGACCGCGATGGCAGCAGGACCTGCGGCGGCTGCGCCGCCCGCTGCGGCACCTCCTGCGGCCGCCCCGCCTCCGGCAGCGCTTCCGCCTCCCGCAGCTCCGGCGCCAGCTGCGCCGCCCGCTGCGGCACCTCCGCCCGCGGTGCCCGCGGTGCTGGTGCCGGTCTCGCCCGCTTCGGCAGCGGTCGTGGCTGTGTTCGGGCCGCTGCCGGACGGAGCGGGCGATCCCGCGTCGCTCGGTCGTGCCGGAGGCAGGGCCGCCGGGATCGGCACGCGCCGGTCGAGGGCCTGCTTCGCCTCCTGCTCGGCGGAGATCGTCTGATAGAAGTCGAATCCGGCAAAACTGATGAGCTTGTAGACCAGATACGGCGCGAACGCGGCCGTGAGCAGGAGCACCACGCCGGCCATCGGGTCAGCGATGGATTGCAGATCCAGGTCGATCGGCGCGTCGAGCTGCACGACAGCGACGAGCATCACGACCACGATGACGAGCTTCGAGACGATCATCGCCACGACGAACGCCGCCCACCGCCCGAACCAGGCGCGCGTGGCATCCCAGGCCGAGCCGGCCAGCGCGATGGGGGCGAGCACGATCGCCGCAAGAATCAGCGCCTTCCGCACCAGCAGCGAGAACCAGACGATGAGGATGCCGGCGATGGCGAGGAAGCCGAGGAAGATCGTCAGGATCGCCCCCACGCCGGGGCTGGCGATGCTGAGGGTGCCGAGGGCGACGAACATGGTCCCCAGCCGCAGGCCCATCTCGCTCATCGTCAGACCTGCCGCCTGTACGACGCCGATGGTGAGCTGGTCGGTTACCTCGAGCAGCAGCGTACCGAGGGTGATGACCAGGAACGAGCCGAGCACCGCCTTGCCTGCGCCGGTGGCGGCGCGGGCAAGCGCCGAGGGGTCGCGGCGGATCATGCCCGTGATGAGCTGGGCGAGGAAGAAGATCACGACGATGCTGATCGCGACGCCGAACAGCAGGTTGTAGATGCCGACATAGCCGGGGTTCGTCAGGTCGACGAGGGTGGTCTGGTCGATAAGCGTCCAGACGGACGTGAACAGCCATTGCGCGGCACCGCCGATAGCGGAGGCGAGGAAGTCGAACGGCGCGCTGATGAGCGAAGCGGTCGCGTCGCCGACCGCCGAGCACACATCAGCGATGAGGGGAACGTCGCAGATGCTCATCGGGAAGGGCTCCGGCGCCTAGACCGTCTGGCCCACGGCCCAGAAGAAGTTCACGAGCGCGACCGCCGCGCCGCACACGACGGCGGCGATGCAGGCAATGAGGACGCCCATCTTTCCTCGGCTGCTGAGGTGAGGATTCGAGGAGCTCGACCCCAGGCCCCAGACGATCGCGGCGATGATGAGGGCCAGGACGGAGAGGATCAAGCCGACGGTCATCACCGCGCCGACGATCGTGCGCAGCTGGGCGATGCCGGGCAACCCTGTGTCGTTCGGCGGAATCTCGACCGTGGGCAGGATGCCGAGCGCGGCGGGCAGCTGGGCGAGGAAGACGGGCAGATCGGACACGGGGCCTCCATCGGTCGCGGGAGCCGGGCGGCCCCACGTCGGGAGGTTCGGTGCGGCTCCGGCAGCAGCTCAGAGGGTCGAGCCGACGTCGATCAGCCAGTTCAGCCAGGCCATCGCACCTCCGGCCATGACCGCACCGCCGAGCGCGACGAACAGCCCGACGCGAGCCTTCGCCGCCGTACCGACGTTGCCGGCGGATGCGGCGATCGCCCAGGTCGCGCCGCAGACGATGAGCATGAGGACCGCGACGATGAGCGTGAAGGTCAGCAGGGCTCCGGCGACCTCTTCGAGGGTCGCGGAGCCGGTGAGCGCGCCGACGTCGGGGTAGACGGGCGTGTCCTCGGCCGGGGCGAGGTTCATGCTGCGGCTCCGCTCGTGCAGCCGGCCGGCTCCAGCGCGGCGTCCATGCCTTCGGCATCGTGGGCGGCGAGCCACGCGGCCGCGTCGATGGTCTCGTGGCCCCAACCGCCGGGCCGGATCTCCAGATGCAGATGCGGCCCGGTGGAGCGCCCTGACGACCCGACCGCGCCGATGACGTCACCGGCCTGCACGCTCTGACCCGGCGAGACGTAGATTCCCGAGTCCCACATGTGGGCGTACACGGAGGCGACGGCCTCGCCGCCGACCGTGTGCTCGATCACGATCAGGTTGCCCCAGCCGCCGATGTCGCCCGAGAGCCGGACGACGCCATCGGCGACCGCCATGATCGGTGTGCCGTCGCCGGCTGGGAGGTCTGTGCCGTGGTGGAACGCCCGCTCGCCCGTGAACGGATCGGTCCGCCAGCCGTAGGAGTCAGAGATCGAGTAGGTGCCAGGCGGCAGCGGCATCACGACTCGCGTCGTCTCGGGGATGTCGCCGGGCTCGAAGCCGCCGCTGACGGCGGGTGGCACGCATCCGGCGACCGCCGTGACCACGGCGATGACGCCGACCCCGAGCAGGAGGAACGGCGAGCCGAGCAGGAGGCCCGCGGCGACGACGAGCGCGATGAGCGCCTTCACCGCAACGACCTCCCCGGCTCGGACAGGCGCAACACGACGCAGCCGCCGTCCTCGTCCGGGTCGCACAGCAGGAACACGGTGAACGAGACCGGCGAGCGCAGCTCGGTCGTCTCGCCCAGCCAGACGCCGGTGCGGACGCGGGTGCCGTCGACGGTCACCGCGGCGGCATCCTCGGGCAGGTCGTCGGCGCCGGTGGCGGCGAGCGTCTGCCAGGACTCGGGCACGAAGGCGTCGTCGATTTTGAGACGCTGGCTGGTGTCGTACTCGCGCAGCTGCGCCCATTGCGCGGCAGTGGGCAGGTAGCGGGCGATGTCGGCGTAGAGGCCGGGCACGTCCTCGCCACCCGGCTCGGCGACCGCCATCACCGCGTCGGTGATCTGCTCCGGCGTGGAGCCGGTGGTGTCCCAGTCGAACAGCGCGGCGGCGACGCGCTCGGCGAAGGTGACGGGCTGGCTCGACGGGGCGATGATCTCCGGCGCGGCCGGCTGGGTCGGGGTCGGCGGATCGGTCGGTGCGGGCTCCCGTGTCGCGGGGCCGCGGAGCAGGCCGAACAGCGCGACGGCGACGACCGCGACGGCGAGCGACGCCGCGACCAGGAGGATGATCCGCGTGCGCCGGGGCAGGGTGCTGAACCTCATGCCCGAAGGTGCGGCGTCGCTTCGCTACGCGCTCATCCGGCGACGTTGCAGCAGCTCGGTGAGGAAGCGGGAGGACTGCTCGTGCCACTCCGCGACGTGCTCCCAACTCGCAGGGGTCAGTCGGGCCGCCAGTTCCTCCTGGTCGTAGTAGAGCCACCAGTAGTCGGTCTCGGCGAGCATCACCATGAACGCGCGCGGGCTCAGCTGCCGGGGATCGGCGGGCGGTGTCCGCTCCCCGGCAGCGCGAGCGGTGACCGGCCGCAGCCGTGCGGCCTTCGCGCGGGCCACGGCGTCGAGGGCGGCGCGGGTCGTCTCATCCTGCGCGGCGCGCACGGCCCGGTGCGCGGGATCGGCGCGCACCTGCCCGGTCGCCATCAGCTCCCGCTGCTGGGTGGCGACCTCCCGCACCGTGGGGTCCACCGTCGGATCGTCGGCGGCGTCGAGCACGGTGGCGATCTTCTCCAGGGTGCGGCGCCCCATGCCGATGATCGCGGCGGCCTGGTCTGCGGCGCGCCCGGTCGGTGCGGGCAACTTGCCCGCACCGACGGACTCGTCGGGCTCGGCACCGAATCGAGTGGCGAGTTGGCGGCGCTGCGCGTCCTCCTTCGTGATCGCCAGCAGCTCACGGAACCGCTGCCCGGCCTCCACGAGCGTCAGCGGCTTGCGCATCGTGTTCTCGTGGTACTCGGCGAGCAGCCGCTCGAGCTGCGTCGTGATGCCGGTGCGCACCCACACGTCGATGACGGTCATGCCCAGGCGCTTGACCGCCTCCAGGCGGCGCAGCCCGCAGATCAGCCAGCCGTCCGGGGAGATCGTGATCGGTTGCAGCGGCCCGCCGGTCTGCCGGATGGACTCCACCAACTCGTCGATGTCGCCGAGATCCTGCCGCACCCGCTCGCCGATACGGATGCTGTCGACGGTGCGGCGCAGCTGCAGGAAGCCCTCGCTCACGACGACCACCGTCCCGAGCGCGGGGCCGCCTCATGGAGCGCGAGCACGATGTCGTCGTCGGCGAGCAGGCTCTCGACCGGCTCCTCCAGCAGCAACCGGGCGATCAGCCCGCGCCGCACCACCTGGCCGGGCCGTCCGATCGGGCCGAGCAGCTCGCGCAACAGCACCAGCCACGACTCGCGGGGCAGCTGGTAGAGCGCGAGCATCGTGATGTCGCGGCGCAGGGCGTCGGCCGCCGCCTCGCGCTTCCCAGAGCGCACCAGCCGGTCCAGGACGTAGTCGACGCAGCCCTCGGCGACCTCCCGCGGCCAGCCGAGCCCGGCGAGCACCGCCGTCAGCGTCTCCGACAGCCAGCCGGCGTCGTCGTCGCCGTCCGGGGCCTCGGCTGCCGCCAGGTGATCCAGGATGTGCTCGTAGGCGCCGGAGCGCACCGGGCGCTCGTGCTCGATCTTCGACGGGTGGCTCGCCTGCTCGGTCGTGACCATGAGCCAGTCGGCGTGCGCCTCGGCCTTCAGCTTCCGGGCGACGGAGGTGGTCAGCGACGCCCACGGGTCGTCGGCCTCCCGCGCGGACTCGGTGCGCATGATGAGGAACGCGAGCGTCACCGCATCGTCCGGGTCGCGGTCCCACTTCAGCGCGAGCCGCAGGTACTTCGCCCGCACGAAGGCGAGCAGCTCCGGCACCTCCGGATCGGTCGCCCAGGAGCCCTCGGTCTCGACCCGGCGCAGGAACGCGCGGAAGCCTGCCGCGCTGGTGAATCCCGGCGCAGTATCGGACTTGCGCGACGGTTCGACCATGACAGGCTTCGCACTCTCCATGCCGCGAGGTGCGGCATGGTCCCGGCGACTTCTCTGCCGGGTTCGCCGGGGCGGGAGACCCGCCCCGGCTCAGAGGCTTCGGGTATGTCCTTGGCCGGGTCCGTGCGCGGTGCGGCCGAACGCGGCCAGCGGCGCGAGCCGCCGCGCGCGATCGGCGACCGCGGTGCGCGCCCTCCCGATCGCCTGCCGGTTCGCCCGCGCGCCGTGCGCCAGGACGCGCGTGCTCGCGCGCTGGCCGAGCTCGGAGACCGACACCCACTCGATGCCGTACTCAGTCTTCGGCCGCGCGGTCTCCTGCCGGCGGCGGTCCACCGAGGGGTCGCGGTGGGTCGCGAGCGCGTGGTGCTCGGTCTGGCTGTGCTGCTCATCCATCAGGAACTCCTTCATGTGCGGTGCTGCTGCTTCGGGCCGTCAGGCGACGGCCTCGTCTTCGGGATCTGCCGGAGCGCGCCGCTCCGGGGCCGCCTCGATCGCAGGTGGACGCGGCGGAAGCCATCGGCCCACCGTCGAGGGATGCACCTCGAGGACCGCGGCGATGCGCCGGTTCGTCCACCCCATGACCTCCTTCAGCCGGATCGCCTCGTCGCGCAGGTCGACGTCGACGGGCTCCTCCTCGTCCGGCGCCTCGGGCGCCGAGGCGGCCGCGGGGATGGTCGGCTGCTCGGCGAGCGAGAGGGCGCGGCTGTGGCGGATCAGCTGGACCGTGAGATGCGTCGAGGCCAGCAGCACCAGCGGCGGGACCGCGGCGATCGCGATGCGGATCGGCAGCGGCACGTCCGCATCGCCGAACAGGGCCGCGTGGACGCTGTTGCCCGCGACCGAGACGACTGCGCCGGCGAACAGCAGCGCCCACGGGAACCACGTCACACGCCGCCCATGCGACTCCAGCGCCATCACGGAGACCGTGGCGACGACGATCATGCCGTCGACGATCGAGGGCCACACCCACGCCTGCGATACCGGGATGCCGGCCCGTCCGGCGAGGTCGGCGAGCGCGGTGAACGACAGCCAGAACGCGCCCGCGGCGATCGCCGTGTTGCCCGTGATCGACGTGCGCACCACCGCGCGCGGCACGCGCACCGGGCCGGTCGCCGAGCTCGGCGTGACCTGCGACATTCGCGCCTCCTTTCCCGCGAGAGGTTCAGGGGTCGCCGAACCTCCGCACGGACCAGGTGCGGCGCCGTTGCTGCGCCCCGTCCGCGCTGAGCGAGTGAAGCAACGTTCTAGTCGAAGGTGAGACTTCAGACGGCCGGGCGGCAGGAAGCGCGCTCATCCACCGGCGTTCGACGCTCGATCACCGGCGATCTCGCTACGACCGGCACGCGCATGAACAGGCCACGGACACGGGCCACGCGAAGGGAAACGCGAGCCGACCTGCCATTTCCCACAGGCGATGTCGGGCGAGCCGAGTGTCTTTCGGCCGTCCAGGTTATCCCCGCGTCGCCGTCCGTCAAGAACTTTCGCGGCATATCCTCCCTCGCTGCGCTCAGTCCGGTATTCCACGGTTTCTTGACGGCCAGCTCCTTCGGGGAGGAATCGGCGGGTGCCGAAAGGCACAGCGGGGAGGGAGGGGGTCCATCAGGACTCCCGAGGCCCCGTCACCACCGACAGGAGAAGCGCAATGACCGACCAGATCACCGTCCTGGGCACGATCGCCACCGAGCCGAGGCACCTCGTCACGGGCGAAGGGCTCGCCATCGTCTCGTTCCGGCTCGCCAGCCCCCAGCGGCGCAGCAGCCCCGGCGACGACCAGATGGCCGAGGCGTGCAGCAACTGGTACACCATCACCGGCTACCGGCGGCTCGCCGTGAACGCGGCCGCGTCGCTGAGGAAGGGCGACCGGGTGATCGTCACCGGGCGACTCCGCCTCCGCGAGTGGACCGCGGGCGGCGCTTCCGGCACGACCGTCGAGATCGAGGCGGACACCCTCGGCCCCGACCTCGGCTGGGCGAAGGCCGACGTTACCCGCACCACGGCCGCCGCCGACGTCGCGGCCTGAACGGGAGCGGTGACATGGCATGGATGACCGCCCCAGGGCTCGCCGGCCCCGCGCACGCGAGCGCCGGAAGCCTCGACCTGCTCAGCGCCGGGATCGGACTCCGGTTCCGCATTCTCGACGCCCACGGGCTCCCGCTCGCCTCCGGGCGCTGGCTCAACTCGCACGACTGCGAGCCCGCCGAGCACCCGCACCACCAGCCGCTCACCGACCTCGCCGCCGCGCATCCCGGCGCCGTCATCGAGTTCGAGACGACGCCGGGCCGCTGGCACCGCTACTGACCCCGACAAGGAGAACCCTCATGCGACTCACCATCACCGGCTACCCCCTCGCCGAGCCCGTCGTCATCGACGGCGCAGAGCCCGACGACACGATCTTCGGCACCGGCTGGCTCATCGCCCAGCCCCAGGCCGAGGCGGTCATCACCGCCTGGGCCGACGCCCCGACCGGCCTCGCCCCGGACGGCGCGGACGACGTGCGCCGCGCCTGGCACTACTCGCCCCTCGGCGTCTTCGTCACCGCCCTCCACCTCGACGGCGAACTCGGACTCAGCGAATGGGAGTCGGCCATCGGCTCCGAAGGCGATGACCGCTACTCCACGACACAGATGCCGTTCGACTTCGACATCGCCGCAACCGACCACTGACCCAGCAAGGAGCACACGACCATGACCATCCACGACATCCACGACATCCACGACATCCGCAGCAGCCGCGCCAGCGGCGACCGCTCCATCACGACCCGGTTCCTGCTCGACGACACAGCGCAGGCCGACCGGCACGGCGACGAGGTGCGCCTCGCGCTCGAACTCACGACCCACCACGACAAGCACCGCAAGGGCTACGTCAGCCGTGCAAGCCGCATCAAGGTCGGCCCCGTCTTCACCGAGCACGTCATCGACTTCCGCGAGCCGCCCGCCCCGCTGCCCGCTCGGGCGATCCCCGCCCCGCGCTACAGCGCCCGCGGCCTGGAGGACGCGCACACCGCGTTCGAGTCCCAGGCCGCCGGAGCCGACACCTTCGAGGCCCTCCTCGCCTGGGCCGCTGACCAGCGGATCGACCGCTGATCGAACCCGACCGGGCGGGCGGCGTGAGCCGCCCGCCCACCCCGAGAGGAGCACGACATGAGCAGCGAACCCATGAACGCCGAGCCGCAGCCCGGCGACGAGCGCAGGTTCATCTTCACCGCGGTCGGCGGCGAGGCGATCACCGTTTCGGCGCAGGCAATGACTTCCGATGACGGCACAGCCTCCTACACCGTGACCCGTGCCGACGCGAGCAAGATTCTGAACGCCTGGGTCGATGCCGACTATCCCCACCGCTGGTGGCACTGGTCGAGAGGCGAAGTCGGTAGGAGCGAGGCGACGTTCACCTACACGGCTCCGAAGCGCACCGTCTTCGTCAGCAGTTGGCCGGAGTCGGACGAGGCGAATCGCTTCTCGCTGAGCGCGCTACGCGCCCGGATGCCCGGCGACCACTACACGCTGGAGCGAGCGGAGGAGCCCCGGCCGTGACGACGCTCGCCGCCCGCAGCCTCGCTTACGACCACATCGGGGCGCGCGTCAGCTGGACAATCCCGGAGCCCGAGGCGCTGATCGAGAACGAGACCCCGATCGGCACCCTCGACTGGATCAGCCATACCCAGGGCGCTGTCGTCCTCGGCATCACCTTCATCGAAGACGCCGAGGACGACACGCCCGCCCATCGGATCACACTCACCGAGGGGCGGCGCCTCGTCATCACGAGTGACGACTACTGGCTCGACCCGCGCACGACGATCACCCTGCACCCCGACGAGCCCGGCGCGTAGTGGCGACGGCGCGGTGCCCACCTTCCTGGCGACGGGCACCTCGCCCGCGCCAGGAAGGAGCCGCCATGTCCACCCGATACCAGCCCGACCAGTTCCAGCCCTCCGGCTGGGACTCCGGCACTCCCGAGCGCAAGGCGAGGTTCGTGAACGAGTTCCTCCGCTTCGCCGCCGCCGGGTTCCCGCGCGAGAAGTTCAGCCGACGCCTCTACCTCGGCCTGTCCACGCACGGCTACTTCGGCTTCATCGCCCACTACAACCTCGACGGGTTCTACGACGCGCAGCTCTCGACCGCGGAGCGCCGCGACGGGTTCCTCCAGCAGCTCGCGCGCAACTGCGAGCACGACGCCGACCTCGCCAGGCCCGACCTGTGGAGCGACGTGAAGACCGTGCTCGCCAAGCACCTGCCGACTCCGGCACCGAGACCGGCGCGCGCTGCTCGGCTCAGCCCGTTCACCGTCGTCGGCACGCTCACCGCCCGGCAGACCCGCGACGGGCAGATCACCCTGTTCTGAAAGGACCCCGCCATGCCCAAGCAGCGCCCCGCCGAGGGACAACTCGCGTTCGACCTCGACGCGATGATCCACGAGGCCGACGTCGCGGCCGCCCCGCCGTGGGCCGGACCCGCGCCCCTGCACTTCACCGTCGACTACTACAGCCCGGCCGACCTCACCGCGGCCTGGGATCACTGGATCTTCCTGCACGGGCACTTCGACTCCCACGCGAAGAGCCACATGTGGCACCCCGGCACGCCGATCGACCCGCACGGCGAGGCGAACGGGCACGAGCTCGTCAGCTTCAGCGTCGACCTAGGCTGCAACCGCTGGAAGCACGAGAAGGGCGAGAACGGACGGCCCGAGCCCTGCGCCTGCGTCGGCGGGCTGCTCGACCAGGCGATCTGCGAGCCCTGCCAATGGCACGTCATCGGCACCGAGGCGGAGATCATCGAGGCGTGGCACGACCACGCCTGGCCCGGCTGGAGAGACCTGCCCGTCGTCCCCGCGCACATCGAGGCGCGCAACCAGGGCAAGTGGTCGAAGAAGGCGCTCGCCTGGATACGCGACAACTACCCCGACGCCTGGCAGATCGAAGGCGCCCCGCTCATCACCGACCGTGGCGGCGTCGGCACCCGGCACGTCCCCGGCTACTCGCCCTGGGGCGGCTTCGACATCTCGAGCACCGCCCTCGACCGGGCATCCGTCACACCCCCGACCGGCCGGAGGCTGCCGCCCATCGCAGGGCCGCTGCCCGCCGCCGCACGGCCGAGCACCGGCCGCTCGCTCGCGGACTGACTCGCACGGTCCCGGCCCCTCGCAGGCGCACCTCCTGGTGCGGGCGCTCGCCCGCCCGATCAGCAGGAGGAAGCCATGACCGACACCAACGAACGCGACCGCCGCGTGCACCTCGCCGCGACCAGTGACCCCGGCGACGCCATCACCGCCGTGCTCGTGCAGCGCTACGGCACCGAGGAGACGCTGCGACTCGCCCAGGACGAGGACGCGCCCGCGCCCGCGGGCATCCCGATCGCGGGGTTCGCATCCTGGCAGGAGCGCATCAGCAACCGGACGAGCACCACGACCGTCGCCGACGCGCTCCGCGCGAGCGAGAACCACGGCATCACGATCACTATCCCCGGCGACCCGGAGTGGCCCGACGCGCTCGACGAGCTGCCTGCGCCGCCGCTCGCACTGTTCACGCAAGGTGACCGTGTGCTGCTCGACGGCCCCCTCGCGCAGCGGATCGCCTTCACCGGCCGGCTCGCCCCGAGCGGCTACGGCACGCACATGACGACCGAGCTCGTCACCGGCATCGTCGAGGACGGCCGCATCGTCGTCGCCGGAGCCGGCGCTGGGATCGACGCCGCCGCCCACCGCGCCGCGCTCTCAAGCGGCGGCCGCCCCGTCGCCGTGCTCGCCGGAGGACTTGATCGCTACTACCCGGCGATGAACGAGGAACTGATCCGGCGGGTTGCAGACCGGGGCGTTGCCATCGCGGAGGTGCCGCCGCACACCGACCCGACCCGCGCGCGGTTCCTCCGACGCGACCAGCTCGTCGCCGCGCTCAGCGGGACCACGGTGGTCGCCGAGGCCGGAGCGCGCAGCGCCTCGCTCTACACAGCGCAGATCGCCCGCGACCTCGGGCGCATCGTCGCCGCCGTCCCCGGCCCCGTCACCAGCGAGGGGAGCACCGGGCCGCATCTGCTCATCGCCGCCGGAGCCGCGAGCCTCGTCACCGGCGCGCACGACCTGCTCGAACTGATCCGCAGCGACCCGACCGGCGTCCTCGCCCGGACCCAGAGCCGCCCAGCCCCCGAAGCGACCACCGGCCGACCGGCCCTCCGGCACATCACACCCGAGCGCCCCGAGCCACCGCAGCCGCCGAACGCCCCCGGCCGCTGACCCCTCCGACCGGCTCCGTCACGCCCGACGGAGCCGACCCCCTCTTGGCCTCGCTCCGCTTGCCCTTCTCCTAACACACCTCTTTCAGTAGAGGTCCGACGATGACGAATCGCATCTGACGCGATCCCGTCATCGTTGTTGGCCGAGCAGCCGAGTCCCGCTACTCGGCGGAGGTACTGATCTTTGTGGTCTCACGTCCTGGGCCACTAAGGACTGGATCTGGACCTATGGGGATTCCCACTAGACAGGTGGCGTAACCGTGCAGGTCAACGTCGCCACTCGTTCCGGCGCTATTGTCGACAACCTGTGGTCGGGCGCGTTCGCCTAGTTGGGTATGTTGTCCGCGCGAGTCGAACACTGGTCACCTGCGCTAGTGGCGGCGCCAGCCACCCGGTACGATTCGCGAAGCTTTCTAGGAGATACGCCCCAGCGCGTTTGAACTGCTTTGCGCGCTTGTGCCGTAGAGCGCCAGCCGACCATGTGGGATATCTCCTCAATCGTATGGTGAGTTGTTGCCAGGAGATGCTTGAGACGGCGCAGCCGCACCTCGTTCAGGAATGCCCTCGGGGTAACTCCGAGCGTGCGTAGGAACGCACGTCGAAGTGCGGACTCCGAGAGAGCGACTTCGCGAGCAATGGCAGCGGAAGTCCAAGGCTCACCTGGGCGCTCAGTGAGCAATCGCACAGCTGCGCGCAGTTCGTTGCGGAGCAACTTCTCCCCGGTCAGACTGGTTGCGTCCGCAGGCGATGTGAGCAGTGCATGCACTGTCCAGATGAGTTGCGACGCGCTGGCAAGTTGCTGCGCAATACCCGTGTTCGCCTCTGCAATAGCGGCGAGGTGTCGGATGCGTTGCTCGAAATCCAGCCGTGTTGCACCAATTAGATGAGTGAGCGTGACGGCAGGATTCACCCCAGCAATCCACTCTCGATCATTTCGTTCATCACCAGTTACGAGCGGGCGGCTCCAGCGAATATGGTTGAGCACGAAGTCGGAGTTGAAGGTGACGCAAACCACCTCGAGTTCGCTCAGTACTTGAAGACGATGCGCCGTATGGTGGCGCACGACGATTAGATCGTCTACTCCCGCGTGAAATACGCATTCTTCAGCGAAGATTTGCGCCGATCCTTTACGTATCCACGCAACTAGATAGCGCTCGTGTTGCAGTGTGCGGACGGATGACACGATTCGTTTGGCGGCGTACGTGAACGGGGTGTTTGGGCCGGAGTGTTTGTGCTGCTCTCGTGGGATCTGACTTTTCGAGATGGTGTTCCTTTCCGCGTCATGGGTGCGACTGTGCTCGCGGCGATTCGATGCTCATGCATTCTCGGTAAGCCAGACCGAGTGGCAATTGACTAATGGAACAGGACGCTGAGGTGCGCCCTCAGCGGCGCTGTCGAGAGCGAACATGGCGGGAGATCGCTCAATTCACTCGCGATCGGGGTTGCCCTCGAGTGGAGAACCGTAGTCTGAGACGTGCATCGTGCTCCGGTGCTACCGAACGGTGCGGGCCGGAGGCTGAGCACGCTCAGTCCCTCGGCAACACTTGACGAGTTCCCTGTGCCCCCCAGCGATCCTGAAGCGCTTCCAGCCGGAGCCGGTCGCATCAGGTAGCGAGCAGTCGAGCGCCTTCGCTTTCTCAGAGCGCGATGATCGTTGCGGTGTCCCGGATGTGGTGCTCCATGGCGGCGCGCGCACGGATCGGATCGCGAGCGTGGAGCGCGGCTCGGATCTCTTCGTGTTCCTGGTGTCTGGAAGCTGTGTTGTCGCCGAACGGTTCGGAGGCGCCGGTGGAGTTGACGAGAAAGTCGCTGAGGTCCCACATGCGCCGGCTGGTCTCGGCCATGATGCTGGAGTTCGCCATGTCATGGATGGTCCGGTGGAAGTCGCGGTTGAGGCGGCGGTACTCGGCGGCGCGGCGGTGGGCGTTGTCGCTATGGGTCAGTTGTTCGATCCGCTGCGACACGCGTTCGAGCGAGCTCAACTGCTCGTCCGATCTCCGGACTGCTGCTGCCGCCGCGATAGCGCCCTCGAAACCGGCGAACATGTCGAAGAAGTCGGCGATCTCCTGTGGCGGGTAGGTCGAGACCACGGAGCCGACCTGCGGGACGATCTCGATGAGACCGTCCGCGGACAGCAGACGCAGCGCTTCCATGATGGGTTGCTTGCTGACGCCGAACTCTGTTCGAAGTCCTTCGATAGAGATGCGTTCGCCGTGCCGCAGGATGCCTGAAACGAGGCGGTCGAGGAGCTCGTCGTAGATCGCGACCGAGGCTCTGCCCGTGCGTACTGCCATTTGCGAGCCCCTCCGCGGTCAACGCTGTGCGCTCGGAGGCTAGCATGCATGCCTTGGTCGCCCCTTCTGACGTTCCGGCGAGCCCGCGATCTGGTTTGCGAAACCCATCTGAGATGCTAGCATGCCAGTACGGTCCCGACCGGGATTGGTTATGCCCTTTCAATGGAGAACAGGTGGATCAATGGCGACGAATGGTGGACGTTCCCCGGCGCGGGTCGCGGTAGCGAGCTTCATCGGCACGACGGTCGAGTACTACGACTTCTTCATCTACGGGACAGCGGCTGCGCTGGTGTTCCCGCAGATCTTCTTCCCGGAGGCGACGCCGCTGATGGGGACTCTGCTGGCATTCGCGACGTTCGGGGTGGGATTCTTCGCACGCCCGATCGGCGGCGTGGTGTTCGGCCACTTCGGCGACCGCATCGGCCGCAAGCGGATGCTGGTGCTCTCGCTGGTCGGGATGGGAGCCGCGACGTTCCTGATGGGCGTGTTGCCTGGGTACGCGGCGATCGGGTTGGCTGCGCCGATCCTCCTCACGGTGTTGCGGTTGCTGCAGGGGTTCTGCGTGGGCGGTGAGTGGGGCGGCGCCGTCTTGATGGCGGTTGAGCATGCGCCCGCCGGGCGCCGTGGCTTCTACGGTGCGTTCCCGCAGATGGGTGCGCCGGCTGGCGTGGCAATCGCGACGCTGGCGTTCCTACTGGTCGCGCAGCTCCCTGACGACGTCTTCTTCGCTTGGGGCTGGCGGCTGCCGTTCTTGCTCAGCGCAGTACTGGTCGCGGTCGGTTTGGTGATCCGATTGACCGTCGCGGAGAGCCCGGAGTTCACGAAGGTGCGGGAGCAGCAGCAGCGGGTGAGGATGCCCGCGGTGCAAGCGTTCCGCACCCACCCGAAGCAGATTTTCCTGGTTGCCGGGATCTATCTGAGCCAAGGCGTATTCGCGTATATCTGCATGTCGTACTTCGTCTCTTACGGAACGACCGCGGCGGGAATCGATCGCGTCGGTGCACTGCTGTCAGTATTCGTCGCCGGGGTTGTCGGCACAGTGCTGTACGCAGTATTCGGCGCTTTGTCGGACTCATGGGGCCGGAAGACGACATATACGATCGGCGCGGTTGCGATGGCGGTGCTGATCGGTCCGGCGCTGTACTTGATCAGCACGGGTGAGGTCTGGCTGTTCGCTGTCGCTCTGATCCTGGTCTTCGGGCTGGCAATGGCGCCCGCGGGAGGGGCGACCGGGTCGTTGTTCTCGCTACTGTTCAGCCCGGAAGTGCGGTATTCCGGAGCATCGATCGGGTACACGATTTCTCAGATCGCCGGGTCGGCCTTCGCCCCCCTAATCGCAGCGGCGCTGTTCGGGGCCTACGGCACCTTGGTGCCCTTGTTCCTCTATCTCACTGTGGTGTCGGTCATCACGATCGTGTCGCTCCTGCTTGTCGGCGGGCCGTGGGGCCGCCGTGAAGCGGCTGCTCAGAACAACGCGGTCGATACTCCTGGCGCGACAGCGCCGCGCGACGTGACGGTGTGACGAATGATTCACCAGGCAAGAGGAAGGAATGGGGCAGCGATGACGACGGAGCGGTTCGACACCGATGTGCTCGTGGTAGGGCTGGGGCCGATGGGGGCCACCACCGCCGTGGCCTTGGCGACCTACGGGGTGCGAGTACATGCGGTCTCCCGTGCCAGGTGGCTGGCAGACACTCCTCGGGCGCATATTACGAACCTGCGTGCGGCAGAGGTGCTGCGCAGCCTCGGGCTGGAGGAGGAGATCCGCAAGCAGGCGACCCCGTGGGAGTGGATGGGAGACACCCCGTTCACTTCCAGCCTGGCCGGGCCGGAATTGTTCCGGATGCGCACCTGGGGAACTGGCGATGACCGGTACGGCGACTACCGCCGCTCGAGTCCCTCGACGATGGTCGATCTGCCGCAGACAGTCGCGGAGCCGATCCTGGTGAACGCGGCCGGCTCACGCGGAGCGGTGCTCTCCTTCCACACCGAGTATGTGGGCAGTGCGCAGGACGAGTCCGGCGTGACTGTGCGACTACGCGACACCGTCAGCGGCGTCGAGTACACCCAACGGGCTAAGTACCTCGTCGGCGCGGATGGCGCGCGCTCTCGCGTGATGCAGGATGCCGGTCTCTCGGTAGAAGGAGTGATGGCCCGGGCAGGCACCGTTTACGCGCAGTTCCGTGGGGACTTGTCGAAGTATGTCGCGCATCGTCCCAGCATCCTCAACTGGATCGTGAACGAGGACGCGGCGGTTGGAGAGATCGGTCTCGGCCTGCTGCGTGCGGTGCACCCGTGGGATCGGTGGATCGCCGGCTGGGGATTCGATGTCTCGCAGGGGGAACCTGACCTGAGCCCGGAGACCGCGAAGGAACGGATCCGCGCATATGTGGGCGACCCGGACTTCGAACCAGAAATCCTCTCCATCGCTCCGTGGTACGTCAACGAGGCTTACGCACCGCAGTACTCGACGGGGCGGATCTTCTGCGGCGGCGACGCCGTGCACCGGCATCCGCCGTCGAGCGGCCTGGGCTCGAACACGTGCATCCAGGACGCGTTCAACCTGGCCTGGAAGCTCGCGTTCGCTGTCACCGGCGATGCGGGCCCTACGCTGCTGGAGTCTTACAGCGACGAACGAGCGCCAGTTGGAAGGCAGATCGTGACGCGGGCGAACCAGTCCCGCCGCGACTACGCCCTTATCCGTGACGCCCTTGCCCCCGAGTCCCCGGACAGTGCGCGCGGGCTTGGCAAGCTGACCAGCGACAGCCCAGACGGCCAACGCGCGCGGGCTCTGCTGGAGGCAGCGGTGGATCTGAAGCAGTACGAGTTCAACGCGCAGGGTGTCGAGATGAACCAGCGCTACGCTTCCGCCGCCGTCCTCCCGGACCCGGACGCGGCGCCGGAAGTTTTCGACCGCGACCCCGACTTGTTCGTGCAAGCCACCACTCGTCCCGGAGCGAAATTGCCGCACGCGTGGCTCGTGGATACGCGTGGGCAGCGGATCTCCACGCTCGATGTCGTCTCCGGTTCATCCATGACTCTGCTCACGGGCCGTGCGGGGAGGGTCTGGGTCGACGCTGTCGAAGCGCTTTCTCACCAGCGGTTGCGCGCGGTGGTCATTGGCGATCCGGGCACGGAGGACTTGTACCTGGAGTGGCAGCGGGTGCGTGAGGTGGGGGAGTCCGGCGCAGTCCTCGTCCGCCCAGACGGCGTTGTCGCCTGGCGTGCACAAGTCGCACCGACCGACGCTGGCCAGTGCCGAGCGCTGCTCGAGGATGTGGTCGCGCAGATTCTCGGAATCGCCATCCTGACCCCCACCGTATGAGAACGGAAAGGACTCACCGATGAACGCGTCTCAGACGGCATCCGCACAGCGGGTCGCCGCGGACCTGCTCCAGGCGTTGCGCACGGGCCGGCCTATCGCCCCGATCCGGGATCGGCTCGATGGCGATGTGGACGCTGCCTATGATGTGCAGGCCCAGCTGATCGACGCACTCCAGGTGGGCGGAGCTACCAGAGTGGGTCGCAAGGTGGGACTGACCTCCGCCGCGGTGCAGGCCCAACTTGGCGTCGACCAGCCCGACTTCGGTGTGCTGCTCTCGAACATGGCAGTCCCGTCCGGAGGCGGGGTCGACCTCGGGGAGCTGGTTGCCCCGCGAATCGAAGCAGAGGTCGCGTTCGTGTTGGCCAAGGACGTCACCGACCCGTCGCCGACGGCCGTCCTCGAAGCGGTCGACTACGCGGTCGGGGCGTTGGAAATCGTCGACAGCAGGATCGAGGGCTGGGACATATCGATTGTCGACACGGTCGCCGACAACGCGTCCAGCGCGAGGTTCGTGCTGGGTCGCACTCGTCTGCCGCTCAGCGAGTTCAGCCCAAGAGACGTGGAAATGGTCCTCCACGTCAACGGCGCTACGGCGTCAACAGGAGACGGGGCAGCCTGTCTGGGCGACCCCGTGAACGCGCTGGTATGGGTAGCACAGACCGCCGCCCGGCTGGGTGATCCGCTGCGTGCCGGGGAGGTTGTCCTCTCCGGTGCGCTCGGACCCATGGTCCCGCTGACGCCGGGCGCTGTGGTTACCGCGCAGATCGGCGCGCTCGGCGAAGTATCCGTCACCGCAGAAAGGACGCACAATCGTGCCCAGTAAGGTCGCCATTATCGGCTCCGGCAACATCGGCACTGACCTGATGTTCAAGATCATCCGCCTGAGCGAGGTGCTCGACTTCTCCGTCATGGTCGGCATCGACCCGGACTCCGACGGGCTCGCCCGCGCGCGCCGGCTCGGCTACGCGACGACGCACGAGGGCGTGGCGGGCCTCATCGCCCTGCCGGAGTTCGCGGACATCGAGGTGGTCTTCGACGCCACGAGCGCGGGCGCACACGTGCGCAACGCGGAGGCCCTCGCGCCGTACGGCAAGAAGCTCGTGGACCTCACACCCGCCGCGATCGGGCCGTACGTCGTGCCGGTCGTGAACCTCGACGAGCACCTTGGGGCCGGGAACGTCAACATGGTCACGTGCGGCGGGCAGGCGACGATCCCGATGGTCGCCGCGATCGGCTCCGTCGCCCCTGTGCACTACGCGGAGATCGTCGCGTCCATCGCGTCGAAGTCCGCTGGGCCCGGCACGCGCGCCAACATCGACGAGTTCACGGAGACGACGTCGAAGGCGATCGAGGTCGTCGGGGGCGCCGCGAAGGGCAAGGCGATCATCGTGCTGAACCCCGCGGATCCGCCCGTCATCATGCGCGACACCGTGCAGGCGATCGTGGACCGTCTCGACGACGCGGGGCGCGCCGCCGTCGAGGCGGCCGTCGCCGCCCAGGCGGAGCGCGTCGCGGAGTACGTGCCCGGCTACCGCCTCAAGCAGCGCGTGCAGTTCCTCGACGAGGGCGCCGAGCTCGACCTGCTCGTGCCGGAGGAGCGCCGCGGCGGCTCCTACACGCGCGTGAGCGTCTACCTCGAGGTGGAGGGCGCGGCCATGTACCTGCCGTCGTACGCGGGAAACCTCGACATCATGACGTCCGCCGCTCTCCGCGTCGCCGAGCGGCTCGTCACGGAAGCCACGAAGGAGAAGGAGGCCGTCGCATGACCGGTCCGAAGGTCTACCTGCAGGACGTCACCCTGCGCGACGGGATGCACGCCATCCGTCACCGCATCACGCCCGAGAAGGTCGCCGAGATCGCCGGCGCGCTCGACGCCGCAGGCGTCGACGCGATCGAGGTCGCCCACGGCGACGGCCTCGCGGGCAACTCGCTCACCTACGGGGCGGGGTCCCACACCAACGCCGAGTGGATCGAGGCCGCGGCCGGCGCCATCGAGCACGCCGTGCTCACGACGCTGCTGCTGCCGGGCATCGGCACGCTCCACGAGCTGCGCGAGGCGTTCGACCTGGGCGTCCGGTCGGTGCGCGTGGCCACCCACTGCACCGAGGCCGACGTGTCCAAGCAGCACATCGAGACCGCGCGGTCGTGGGGCATGGACGTCTCCGGGTTCCTCATGATGGCGCACCTGTCGGATGCGGCGTCGCTCGCGAAGCAGGCGCGGCTCATGGAGTCGTACGGCGCGAACTGCGTGTACGTCACCGACTCCGCGGGGCGCCTCACGATGGACGGCGTCAGGGAGCGTGTGCGCGCCTACCGCGACGCGCTCGACCCCGCGACGCAGATCGGCATCCACGCGCACCAGAACCTCTCGCTCGCCGTGGCGAACTCCGTCGTGGCCGTCGAGGAGGGCGCCTACCGCGTGGACGCATCGCTCGCCGGCCACGGCGCGGGGGCCGGCAACACGCCCATCGAGCCGCTCGTCGCGGTCGGCCAGCTGCAGGGCTGGGACCTCCGCGCCGACCTGTTCGCGCTGCAGGACGCCGCGGACGACCTCGTCCGCCCGCTCCACGACCGGCCCGTGCAGGTCGACAGGGAGACGCTCACCCTCGGCTACGCGGGCACGTACTCCAGCTTCCTGCGTCACGCCGAGCGGGCGGGCGCGATCTACGGGCTCGACGCGCGCGACATCCTCGTCGAGGTCGGCGCCCGCCGCCTCATCGGCGGCCAGGAGGACATGATCGCCGACGTCGCACTCGACCTCATTGCCGCGCGCGCGGCGACTTCCGGACACACTCACGAGGAGGTGCCGGCATGACCCTCACGGTGCCGACTCCCGACTACACCACCGACGCGTTCTTCGGCCTGGAGGACCGCTGGGTCCAGACGGCGCCCGGCGAGCTGACGCACTACCACGAGCTCGGCGAGGGCGCGCCGATCCTGTTCCTGCACGGCTCCGGCACGGGCGTCACCGCCGCGGCCAACTGGTGGCTGAACCTGCCGGACCTCTCCGCCGCGGGCCGCTGCATCGCGATCGACTCGATCGGCTACGGCCAGACGGTCGTCGCCGACGGCACCGCGTACGGCATCCGCGAGTGGGTGCGCCACGCCGTGCGCGTCCTCGACGCGCTCGGCATCGACAAGACCTGGATCGTCGGCAACTCGCTCGGCGGATGGCTCGCCTTCCAGTTCGCGATCGACTTCCCCGAGCGCCTCTCGGGCATCGTCTCGATGGGCACGGGCGGGGCGAAGCTGACGGGGGCCCTCAAGAGCCACGCGAACCCCGTGCTTACACCCGAGGGCATCCGCCAGACGCTGGAGTCCTTCGTCGTCGACAAGAGCCTCGTCACCGACGAGCTCGTCGAGCTGCGCTACCGCTCGGCGCTCAACGACACGGCGAGCGACCGGCTCGCCGCCGTCGTCGCCGCGCGAGACCGCGACCGCACCGCCCTGCCGCTCGACTTCGACGTGCTCGCGCACCTCGACGTGCCGGTGCTCCTCGTCCACGGCGTGCAGGACGTGGTCATCCCCGTCTCACGCACGTGGGAGCTCCTCAACATCATCCCCCACGCCGACGCGCACATCTTCAGCCAGTGCGGCCACTGGTCGCAGGTCGAGCGCGCCGCCGAGTTCAACGACGTCATCGTGCGCTGGCTCGCCGCACGCGGCATCGGCGCCTGACATCCACCCACCCCAACGAAGGAGAAGCACCATGACGACGCTGTCTGATCGATACGACCCAGGCCCCCAGATCTCGCACGCAGGCACCATCAACCTCGGCACGAAGGACCTCGAGCGCTCACTCTGGTTCTTCCGCGACATCCTCGGGATGGAAGAGGTCGAGCGGCACGGTGACGTCGCCTACCTCCGCGCCTATCAGGAGCTCGTCCACCACTCGCTCGTGCTGACCCAGCAGGACGAGAACATCGTCAACGCGTACAGCTTCCGCACGAAGCGGCCGCAGGACGTGGAGTTGTTCTACGAGGAGCTGCAGCGGCTCGAAGTGGAGGCGATCGAGGTGCCCTCGGGCACCGAGCGCGGCCGCGGCACCGCCGTCCGGTTCCTGCTACCCGGCGGCGAGCACCCGTTCGAGCTTTACTACGACATCGAGCGCCCCGAGGCCGACCCCTCGCTGCGCTCGAAGCTGCCCTCCAACAGCTCGCGGCGACGCGGGCTGGGCGTGCGACGCCTGGACCACTTCAACGTGCAGACCTCGCCAGAGAGCATCAATCAGGCCGAGCAGTGGGTGCGCGACAACCTCGGCTTCAAGCGACGCGAGTTCGCCATGCTGCCCGAGAACCCCTCGACCGTCATGGCGTCGTGGATGAGCGTCACCCCGCAGGTGCACGACCTTGCCATCGTGGCCAACCGGGAGGAGAAGAAGGGGCAGCTGCATCACCTGGCCTACAACCTCGAGAACTTCT
Source organism: Microbacterium sp. (assembly GCA_002703245.1). Classification (GTDB taxonomy): domain Bacteria; phylum Actinomycetota; class Actinomycetes; order Actinomycetales; family Microbacteriaceae; genus Microbacterium; species Microbacterium aquimaris. The sequence goes on along the minus strand of NZTV01000096.1, from coordinate 2,821 downwards.
CCGACTCGCTGACGGCCGCCGACGTCCTGCGGGATCTCGACGTGTCGTTCGGCGTAGGGCCGGGCAAGCACGGCATCGGACAGGCCATGTACCTGTACGTGCACGACCCCGGCTCTGACCACCGTGTCGAGCTGTACGCCGGCGGGTACCTCATCTTCGAACCCGACCACCCCGCACTGGAGTGGAAGCCCGTGGACTTCCCGGAGGGCCTCACCTGGTATGGCGACCCGATCGACGTCACGCCCGGAAGCCGCGGCCGAGACACGACCGGATCGGCCGGCTTGCAGCATCCCTTCCTCGCCCCAACTGTGTAATGGCCGTCACGGCCGTTCCGTGTCGCCAGGCGCGCGGAACGGCCGTAGCCCGGCCACATCAGCGGCACAAAATCGTCACGCTCCGCACTGCCTTGGCACGAGAAGAAGCCGCGGTCAGCCTGACATTCGACCGACAATGATCGCGATGAGCCCACCGATTGTGATCGCGCACAGCACTATCGTGCTCACGACCATCAACCGTTCTCGTTTGGTAAAGGGCACGTAAGGAGCATCAGCCCTCTGCTCCGGTTGCTCTGACTGGTCCATGATGATCCGACTTCCCTAACTCGGGATCGGTCTAGCCGTGCTGGATGGCCGCTGCTTGTCGGCTCGGCCAGACCCGCGAAAGATTCCTTGCATGCTTGCATGCCAGACTGCAATACTATCACTGGGTCCTCTTTGGCCCGCTATCTCGCAGAGTCGCGAGGTAGTCATGACAAAGGAGTCAAACAGTGAGCACAATGCGCGCCGCACGCCTGCACCGAATCGGCGGACACTTCCAGATCGATGAGGTGGACCGCCCGACACCCGGCCCGCGGGATGTGATCATCCAGGTCCAGGCATGCAATCTCGTGCCGAACCTTTCGAACGTGATCACCAGCTACCCGGAATGGTTCCCTTACCTTCCGCTCCCGGCACTCCCGGCGATCTTCGGACTGGATGCCGCCGGGATCGTCGCAGAGGTGGGTGCGCAGGTCCGCAACGTCCAGGTCGGCGATCGTGTCTACCTGAATCCTGGACGCGACTCTGGGGACTCGCATGCGTCGCGTCGTGGCGAGCGGATCAACGATCCTGCGTACACCTTCCAGGGGTACTTCGGCTTCGGGGAAGGCTCACAGCAGATCTTCGATGACTACCCCCACGGCGGACTCTGCGAGTATCAGAAGGCCCCCGCCGACGGGCTCGTGATCCTCCCGGACGAGGTGAGCTTCGAGCAGGCGTGCCGATTCGGCTACCTCGGCACCGCCTACTCGGCTCTGCGCAAGGCGCGGGCTGGGTCGGACACCATCGTCTTGGTCAGCGGCGGCACCGGCACCCTCGGTGTCGGAGCCGTTCTGAACGCCCTCGCCATGGGAGCCCCCAAAGTCCTTGCCGTCGCTCGCGACCTGCAGCGTCTTGAGCGTCTGCGCGAACTTGACCCGCGTCGCGTGTTCACCTTTTCCCTTGACAGCGGACAGTCGTTGCCGGAGTGGGTGCGGTCGCACTCAGACGGACTGGGCGCCGATGTGTTCATCGACGCAATTGGGCCCGGTGCTCCGAAGCAGACCAGCCTGGATGGAATCGACTCCCTGCGACGCGGGGGCCGAATGGTGGATATCGGTGGCATGTCGGAGCCTCTTCCGCTGGAGATGTTCCGGCTGATGTGTTTCCAGATCAGTGTCATCGGGTCGCTGTGGTTCTCGGTCGCGGAAGGTCAGGACATGGCTGCCATGGCCGCCGCAGGCACCCTCGACCTGTCTCTTTTCGACAACGAGGTCTACCCGCTCGACGAGGTCAATGAGGCCCTCTCCTCGCTCGAGCACCGCTCCGGCGGGTTCACCAACGTCGTCGTTCGCCCTGCCGCGTAAGCCGCAACCTGAGATCGAAGGAGACTCACTACCATGACCGACCTCACCAACGCCGCCGTCGTCGCCGTCCACCTCCAGAACGATATCGTTCACGCTGACGGTGCGTTCTCCGGGTACTTCGCTGCCAGCGCGGCCGAACGCGGCGTCGTCGCGAAAGCAGGCCGCATCCTCAACGCCGCACGAGACAATGGGCGCCCCGTCATCTACACGCGAGTCGGCTGGCCGACAGGGCATGCGACCCTGCTGGCGAACACGCCTCTGCTGCAGATCGTGCAACAGACCAGCTGCCTCACGCTCGACACTTGGCAGACCGAGATCCTCGCTGAAGTGCCGCCGCAGGAGGGCGACATCGTCATCACCAATGACCGGGTGAGCGGGTTCGCCAACAGCTCCCTCGACACCGTCCTCCGCAGCCGTGGCATCGACACGATCGTAGTCTTCGGAGTCGCCACCAATGCATCAGTTGAGAGCACCATTCGTGAGGGCTCCGACCTCGGCTATAACGTCATTCTCGTCGAGGACGCCTCCTCAACCGTCGACGAAGCAGTACACGCGGCGACGACCGGCTCCCTGGGTCTCTTCGCCGAGATTCTCACCACGGATGAACTGCTTGGGCGACTCGGATGAATTGACTGTGTGCTCCGCAGCCTCGTTCAGTCGCCCTCAACTCAGAGTTCGTCGCCGATCGCAATGTCCTCGGCTTCTTCGATTGAAGTCTGGTGCATGCGATGCTTGAGCCTATCGAGCTTCGGCCAGCCGATGATGAGAATCAGGACTGCCACAAGGGCTGATGCGGTCGCGAGGACGTAGGCCGCGGAATGCCCCAGAGCGGTTCCTAGCTGTAATTCCCCGTGAGGTTGTGAACGCGGGTTGAGGGCGTTTGGCCGCCGATCCCGGTGTGGGGTCTGTGGTGATTGTAGTGATGCAGCCAGGTCTCGT
>NZTV01000095.1 GCA_002703245.1 Microbacterium sp. | reverse complement strand
GGTGGATGCGTTGCTCGCAGCAGCCAAGGGGATTACCTCCGTGGGCCCGGGCGGGGCCTGTTTCCTTGTCGTCAGGTGGAGTGCTCAGTCGTCCCCGAAGCCCATGAGCCACACACCGCTTCGAGTCGCACGATGAAGCGGGGGCACATGAACCTCCCCACGCCCCCCTCCACTCGCCGCTGTCGCGACGACCGGAGCCTCGGGGCGCGTGGGCCCGCCGACCACCATATGAGGGCAGGGGGAATCCAAGAGCGCAACTACCGACTGTACCCCTCGCGACGCGCCATGTCCAGCCGATCCTTGACCCGACCGACGTGGTGGGGTATAAATCGCGCGATTCCGGCGGGGAGACGGCGAGCTCACACCGGTCGCGCATGCCGGAATCGCACGCGCGTGCCCGGCCGGGCCTGCCCGAGCGCATCCCACGAGGCATCCGCCACCACCGCGATCACCGGGTACCCGCCGGTGACGGGCCCATCGGCGCCGAGCACCGTGGGACGCCCGCTGGGCGGCACCTGGATCGCGCCGACGACCATCCCCTCGCTGGCAAGCTCACCGTCGTCGCGACGCGGCAACCCGGGACCGTCCAGCCGCATCCCCACTCGATCGGACTCCTCGCCGACGGTCCACTCCGCCTCGAACAGTGCCGCGAGGGCGGCGGCGGTGAACCAGTCGGCGCGCGGCCCCGGGACGAGGCGGATCTCGAGGTCGTCCGCCGGCACACCCCACGCCGCGGGAGGTGCCACCGGGATGGGCGCCGCCGGGTCCTCCCCGACCGGCACCCACGCACCGGCGACCAGCCGGTCGGGGCCGAGACCGGCCAGCACGTCGGTGCTGCGCGAGCCGAGCACCTCGTCGACGTCGACCCCGCCCCGCACCGTGAGCATCATCCGCACCCCGTGCGTGGCCCAGTCGATGTGCAGCTCGCTGCCGGCGGGCCACTCGTGCGCGGTGTAGGGGTCGACGGTGCGCCCGTCCAGCCGCACCGGCCCCCACCCTCCGGTCACCGCGAACCACAACGGCATCTGTGCCCGTGCACGGAATCCGCCCATCGTGATCTCGACCCCCGCCCGGCCCTCGGGATTGCCCACGAGTCGGTTGCCGGTCCGCAGTGCCGTGCGGTCCATCGCACCCGAGCGCGCCACCCCGAGTGCGGCCCGGCCCGGACGCCCGAGATCTTGCACCGTGGCGAGCAAACCGGCTTCGATGACCTCGAACCCACGGCCTCCACCGACCCGAGCGTGCCCCAACTCAGGCTGGACGACGGCCGAAGGCCGCCGGGGACGGCCTGCCGCCACCGGCGCCGGCTCCTGGCCTGAATACGTGCCCGTGCCCGACGCCAGCGCCGACGCCGACCGGAATCGGACGCGGGTCCCCGGCGCGAGCAGCGCCGGCACCGCCGAACCGGGGTCGAACAGCGGCGCCTCGGTCGTGCCGACCAGGCGCCACCCTCCAGGCGTCTCCCGCGGATAGGCGCCGGTGAACCCCGCGGCCAGGCCGACCGATCCGGCGGGAACGCGGGTGCGCGGAGTGGCCAGTCGCGGCACGTCGAAGGGCCAGTCGTCGCTCACGAGATATCCGAATCCGGGGGCGAATCCGGTGAACGCGACGGTCCACACCGCACCGCAGTGGCGACGCACGAGTTCGTCGACGTCGACATCCAGCAACGCCGCGGTCTCGGTGAGATCGGCCCCGTCGTACCGGATGTCCAGCTCGACCGTGGACGCCGGCGACGCGTCGACCGCGTGCCCCGTGACCCCGGCGATCCAGTCCCGGGCCGCCGCCGGCGGGAGTACCTCCGGGTCGACCTGCACGAGGACGGTCCGTGCGGCGGGGACGAGGTCGATGACGCCGGGAGGGCGAGAAGCGGCGAGCGCCGCGTGCAGCGACACGACATCGGCGAGGGTCGCCACCTCCACCAGCACCGCGCGCTCCCCCATCGGACGCACGCGTCGGGAGGCGGCCGTCGGTGTCACCACGGCGCCCGGACCTCGATGCCGGCCGCATCGAGCGCGGCCCTGACCGCACGTGCCATCGCCACCGCGGCGGGGCTGTCCCCGTGCACGCACAGCGACGCGGCGTCGGCGACGATCACGGTGCCGTCGACCGTCTCCACGCGACCGTCTGTGGCGAGGCGGACGGCGCGGCGCGCGACCCGATCCGGATCATCCAGCAGTGCCCCGGGTTCGCGACGGGGCACGAGGGAACCGTCGGGCAGGTACCCCCGGTCGAGGAAGGCCTCCCGCACGAACGGCAGGCCCACATCCCGGGCACACCGCTCACCGACACCACCGAGCCCCAGGAGCGGAAGGTCCCCGCCGATGTCGTCCGACAGCGCCCGCACCGCCGAGGCGACCACCCGGGCGGTCGCCTCGTCCGCGGTCACAGCGTGGTAGAGCGCCCCGTGGGGCTTGACGTAGCGGATCGCACCGCCGGCCTCGGCGAGCGCCGCGAGCTGCGCGTCGAGGGTCGCCCGCAGTTCCCGGCCGCTCATGGTCCATGACGTCCGTCCGAACCCGGCCGCATCGGGGTACGACGGATGGGCTCCCACCGCCACCCCGTGCCGCGCCGCCCGCACGACCGACGCCCGCATCGACGCCTCGTCGCCGGCATGCCCGCCGCACGCGACGCTGGCACTGGAGACGACGGCGAACATGGCGTCGTCGTCGGCGGTCGGAACCCCGTCGACAGTCTCGCCGAGGTCGGCGTTGAGGTCGATGGCGGCCATGCCCTCACGGTACCGGCGGCGGCTGCGGGCCGGTATCGGGCAAGCTGGGAACATGTCCCGTAGGCGCGATGAGCAGACCGACCCCCCGGTGCGCCTCGGCGACGGATCCCTCGCATCCATCGAACCGTCGCCGTACACCTCGGGCTACGAACTCGTCGTCGACGGCACCCCCCAGTCACACGTCGACCTCGACGACCCGACCCATCTGCACTTCGAGTACATCGCGCGCATGGCCGCCGTGGTCGACCGCCTGAAGCTCCCGGGGCAGCCCCTGACCGCCGTGCACCTCGGCGCGGGGGCGCTGACACTGCCCCGGTACGTCGAGGCGACCCGACCCGGATCCCGCCAGCAGGTGGTCGAACTGGAGCCTGCGCTGATCACCCTCGTGCGCGAACGGCTGCCGCTGCCGCGTGGGGCGTCCATCCGGGTGCGGATCGGGGATGCACGCGCCGCGCTCGAGCGCTTCCCACCGGGACTGGTCGGCCAGGTCGACGTGCTGGTGGTGGATGTGTACGCCGGGGCGCAGATCCCGGCCCACCTGACCTCCGTGGAGTTCTACACGGAGGCCGTCCGCCTCCTCGCCCCGGACGGCGTCCTGCTGGTCAACGTCGCCGACGGGGCCGGTCTCGCGTTCGTCCGACGGCAGGTCGCGACGGTCCGCGAGGTGTTGGCGAACGTCATCGTGCTGGCGGAGGTCCAGACCCTCAAGGGACGTCGTTTCGGCAACCTCGTGGTCGCCGCCTCGGCCGCGCCGCTGCCGACCGCCTGGCTGCCGCGGCTGATGGCCGCCGGGCCGCACCCGGCGAAGGTCGCCGAGGGCGCGGAGATCGACGCGTTCGTGCGCGGCTCGCTGCCGGCCACCGACGCCGACGCCGTGGCGTCACCGAAACCCTCGTCGAGCCTCTTCGACCGCTGATCCCCCCTCCCCCACCGCTCCGCAGTCACGACACGCCGATACGCGCGACACCGCACCCGCACCTCCCGACTGCGGAACCCCGCGTCGGCGCGCCGTGCCTTCCGCAGTCAGGACACGCCGACGTAGGCGGACCCGCGCCCACATATCGTGACTGCGGAACGCGTGGGGCGCACGGGTGGGCGTCGCGAGTCGGGGTGAGGGATGCGACACATCGGCGTGGCCGCCGGGAACCGGCACGACCGGAAGGCACACTGGTGAGGTGAACCGCACGCGCGAAGGGAGTCGACGGTGAGCTTCATCCACGGATACGACCCCGACACGCTGCGGGAGATCGTCGATCCGGCCCAGTGCAAGGAGCGGCTGGCCGAGATCGGTGAACAGCGCAGCCTCGTGTCGATGCTCGAGCGCGTGTGGCTACTGAAAGTGCTCGGCGAGACCGAAGAGGCGCTGACACTGTCGGAGCAGTCCGTGCGCTTCGCCCGCATGGCCGGCACCCGCAAGGACCTGCTGCGGGCGCGCATCCTCCACGCCACGGTCGTGCAGGCGCGCGGCGCCTACGCCGCGGCCCACCAAGAATTGACCACATGCGCGGAGGAGGCCGAGGGGCAGGGCTGGTCGGCGCTCGCGGCGTTCGCGCTTCAGCACCGCGGCCGGGTCAGCTTCGACGCCGCGGAGTACGAAGATGCGCGGAGCGACTTCAAGCGGACGCTGTTCCTCCGCCAAGAATCCGGAGCCCCGGAGTCGCAACTGCAGAACGTCCTGCTCGCGATCGATCTGTGCGACCGTCGTCGCGCGCAGACCGCGGTGGCCAGCTGAACCGCGACGTGTCGTCGGTTCGTCCTATCCTTCCGGCATGTCAGACCTGCATCGTGTGCGCCGCTGGGCGGAGGCTCTGATCGCCACACACCTGGATCCGACGTGGACCTTCGGCTTCGACAACGCCAAACGCCGCGCCGGCCAGTGCGACTTCACCCGTCACCGCATCACGGTCTCGCGCTACCTGTCCGCGCGGTACGACGACGACACGAACCATCAGACGCTACTCCACGAGGTCGCGCACGCCCTCGCCGGAGCGGCGGCCGGGCACGGCCCCCGCTGGAAGGCCATCGCGCGCGACCTCGGCTACGTCGGCGGCACGACGCATCGCGGCGAGACCGCCGACGACCTCGCTCCGTGGGTGGGCGTGTGTCCCGCGGGTCATGTGGCATACCGTCACCGGCGCACGTCGCGCCCGACCTCCTGCGCGACCTGCGCGCCGCGGTTCGACGAACGCCACCTGCTGACATGGACCCGACGCGAGATCACTCCGGCGACGCGGCTCGCGGCGATGACGCCGCGCTGAGCGCCGGAGCGTAGACGCGCGGATCGTCGCTCGCGTCGAGGTCGGCCGCGCGCATCACATCTTCGCGTCTTCCCTCGGCGATCAGTCTCTGCCCGGTTCCCCCGGCGGTGAGCAGATGACGGACCGCGCGGCCGAGTCCGCGATAGGCCTCCCCGGCGGCGGCGGCCTCGGGCGAGGTGTGGTCGATCCCCCGCCGGACGAGGGCGTCGACGACTGCGCCGGCGCCGAACTGGTCCTCGACGGCGAAACGGACTCCGGCGGAGGTCTCCTCACCCGCGGCGATGACCGAAACGCTGGTGCGGGCGCCGCGGAGCGCCTGTTCGTCGGCGATCGCCGAAGCCACCGCCGACGCGTTGCGCAGCCCGCCCAGCAGGACGAGCGAGCCCGCCGCGTGGGCCGCATCGGCGATCGGCACCGCCTCGTGCTCACCGAGTACCGAGACGACCACGACGACGTCGGCCGGCGCGAGACGCGCGAGGCCGGCCGCCCCCCACTCGTGGCGGACCTGATAGCGATGCTGGTCGAACGGCGTACTCACGCGCAGAAGCCTACGTCCGCCACGCGGAGCGCGCGGGCGCATCCGTCACACCGCGAAACGATCGGCGGCGGATGCCGTTCCGCGCGCGCCCTCGCCGCTCGATGTCGTATCCGGGCCTCATATCGACATGCACCGCCCACCGAAGCACGGACGCCTGCGGGACGGATGGATGGATGGATGGGGGGGCTTGCGCCGGAGGCGTCGCGCGGTGACACGATGGAGCATGCGCGTTCTGCTGAAGCTCGTGATCGACTGCGACCCCGACGCCGCCTGGCGCGCACTGCACTCCCCCCGTGCGGTGGCCGAGCTGTACGGCCCCATGGTCTCGATGGCACCGGTGGTCCCCTCGGATCTTCCGACGCGGTGGGAGGTCGGCGATGACGTGCCGGTCACCCTCGAGACCGGCCCCCTGCCGCTGGGCAGCCAGCTCATCCACGTCAGCCACCGTGAAGTGGAGGAGCCCGGCGGAACGGTGCGCATCTTCCGCGACAGCGGCATCCCCCTCACCGGCCCTCTGGCCTCGCTGGATGTCTGGGACCACCAGATGGCCGTCTCCCCGGCGCCCGGCGACCCGACCCGCACGCTGTGGCGTGACCGTCTCGTCTTCGACGGACCGACCGCGGCGCTGCTGTGGCCCATGATGTGGGCGGTCTGGCAGTGGCGTGGTGCACGGATCCGCTCGCTCGCCCCGACGTGGGCGCACGACCTCGACGAGACGGTCGACCCCGGAGCGGGCGGTGACTGAGCAGTACACGGTGCGGCGCGCACGTGCGGCGGATGCCACCGCGATCGCGGCCGTGCATGTCACGTCGTGGCGTGAGGCCTACGCCGGACGCATCCCGGACGAGGTGCTCGACGGCATGGATGTGGCCGAGCGCGCGGCGATCTGGCGGCGCCTGCTCGCCGGCGAGGTCCCGGGGGAAGCCGGGGCGGTGTGGGTCGCCGAACTCGCCGGCGACGTGATCGGCTTCGCCTCCGCGGGCCGCTGCCGCGACGACGACGCGATTCCGGGCCGGCGCGAGCTGTACGCCATCTACGTCCTCGAGGCCGACTACGGCACCGGCGCGGGAGACCTGCTCCTGGATGCGGCGCTGGGCGACGAGGCCGCCTCACTGTGGGTGCTGGAGGATAACCCCCGTGCCCGCGCCTTCTACCGCCGGCACGGGTTCGTCGCCGACGGCGCGGTGAAGACCCAGACGGTCGACGGTGTCCCGATCCGTGAGGTGCGCCTGGTGCGCACCCCACCACACGGGACGTGACCGGTCAGACGCCCGGTTCGCCCGACAGCAGGCCCCGCAGCCAGTCGCGGGCCTCGACGAAGACGTCGTCGGCATAGCGCTCGGAGTAGCGCACGATCGAGCGGTCCGCCCGCGGGTACGAACCGAGGAAGATCACCTTGGGGCTGAACCGGCGCAGCCCCATCAGGGCGTCCGCCATCCGTTCGTCCTGGATATGTCCGTCCGCGTCGATGACGAACCGGTAGCGGCCGAGCGAATCACCGATGGGCCGGGACGCCAGCAGCGACAGGTTGATGCCGCGCGTGGCGAACTGCTCGAGCATCTCCAGCAGCGCGCCGGGGTGGTCATCGGGGAGTTCGACGATCAGCGACGTCTTGTCGGCTCCGGTCGCCGGCGGCGGCGCGACGGTGCGTCCCACCAGCACGAATCGGGTGACGGCATTGTCGTTGTCGCCGATCTTCTCGGCCAACAGGTCCAGTTCATGGTGGTCGAGGATCCCCGGCGGGGAGATCGCCGCATCCGCGTCGCTGGTGCCCTCGAGGATGCCGAGGGCACTGGCCACGTTGCTGGCCGCGGGGATGTGGGCGTGCTCGGGGAGGGACCGACTGAGCCACTGCAGGCACTGGGCGTACGCGACCGGGTGGGCGGAGACCAGCTTGACGTCCTCGAGACGGACGCCGGGGCGCGCGACGAGGACGAAGTCGACCGGGACGAGGTACTCGCCGATGATGCGCAGACCCGGGATCGTGGCCAGGGCGTCCTGCGCGGTCGAGACGCCGCCGTCGACGGAGTTCTCGATCGCGATCATCGCCGCATGCGAGCTGCCCTCGACGACGTCGGCGAGCGCCTCACCGACGTTGTGCACCGACTTCCACCGCTGCCCGCGCGCCTCGGGGACCTGCGCGAGCGCGGCCTCGGTGAAGGTTCCGGCCGGCCCGAGGTAGCTGTACTGGCGGAGGGTGGGCGCGGATTCGGGCTCGGGCATCACGGCGGCAAGCCTAGTCCCGCCCGGTGTGCTCGCACTCCGCGTTCTCCACAGTCGGGGCACGAGGCGTGCGGGAGCGCGCGGGAGGGGTGCCGAGACGCGCCTCACGGGGCACAATGGGGTCCATGAGCACCCGTGCAGGAACACCCGCCGAGGCATCCGACCTGATCGACATCGACGAGCTGCTGGCCGCGTACTACGACCGCAAGCCGGACGCATCGGTGCCCGCCCAGCGCGTCGCGTTCGGCACCAGCGGCCACCGCGGGTCCTCGCTGTCGACGAGCTTCAACGAGGATCACATCCTCGCCACCACGCAGGCCATCGTCGACTACCGCGCCGCACAGGGGATCTCCGGCCCGCTGTTCCTGGGCCGCGACACGCACGGGCTGTCGCTTCCCGCCGAGCGCACCGCGGTCGAGGTCCTCGTCGCCAACGGCGTGGATGTGCGTCGCGACTCGCGCGATTCGTGGGTGCCCACGCCCGCCCTCAGTCACGCGATCCTCGTGCACAACGCCGGCCGCGCCACCGACGACCCTGGCCGCGCGGACGGCATCGTCGTCACCCCGAGTCACAACCCGCCGCGCGACGGCGGGTTCAAGTACAACCCGCCCCACGGCGGCCCCGCCGACACCGACGCGACCGGGTGGATCGCCGACCGCGCGAACGCGCTGATCGCCGCCGGGATGGATGGCGTCAAGCGCACCCCGTTCAAGGACCTCGACGAGTCGACGCTCGGCGAGTACGACTTCCGCGAGGCGTACGTGCGCGACCTGGCCGACATCATCGACGTCGACGCCATCCGTTCCGCCGGGGTGCGTATCGGCGCCGACCCGCTCGGCGGCGCGTCCGTGGACTACTGGGCGCGCATCGCGGAGGTCTACGGGCTGGACCTGACCGTCGTGAACCCCGACGTCGATCCGACGTGGCGATTCATGACCCTGGACTGGGACGAGAAGATCCGGATGGACCCGTCCTCACCCTCGGCCATGGCCTCGCTGGTCGCCCGCCGCGACGAGTACGACATCCTCACCGGCAACGACGCCGACGCCGACCGCCACGGCATCGTCACCCCCGATGCGGGCCTCATGAACCCCAACCATTACCTCGCGGTCGCGATCGACTATCTGTATGCGCACCGTCCGGAGTGGCCCGCGGACGCCGCGATCGGCAAGACCCTGGTCTCGTCGATGATCATCGACAAGGTCGCCGACGCCCTCGGCCGCACCCTCCTGGAGGTACCGGTCGGGTTCAAGTGGTTCGTGCCGGGCCTGCTCGACGGATCGGTCGCCTTCGGGGGCGAGGAGTCGGCCGGCGCGTCGTTCCTCCGCAAGAACGGCTCGGTGTGGACCACCGACAAGGACGGCATCCTGCTGTGCCTGCTGGCCGCCGAGATCCTCGCCGTCACCGGGAAGACCCCCTCGCAGCGCTACGCCGAACTCGAAGCCGAGTACGGCGCGTCCGTGTACCAGCGTGTGGACGCCCCGGCCACGCCCGAACAGAAGGCCGCGCTCGGCAAGCTCGCCCCGGAGTCGGTGACGGCCACGGAACTGGCCGGCGAGCCGATCACGGCGAAGCTGTCGCACGCCCCCGGCAACGGCGCGGCGATCGGCGGACTGAAGGTGCAGACCGCCGGCGCGTGGTTCGCGGCGCGCCCGTCCGGCACCGAAGACGTCTACAAGCTGTACGCCGAGACCCTTCGGGGCGAGGAACACCTGCGCCAGGTGCAGGAGGAGGCCCGCGCGGTGATCACCGCCGCGCTCGGCGACGCCTGACGCCCCGCGCCGGCCGCCCCGCCCCGCGGGTCCGCGGCCGTGCTGCCCAGGTCGGCGACCGAGCCATCCCTTTGTGCCCGAACCACCCCTTTGCCCCGAGATGCAACGGGACGGGTCGGCGGGGAGGGGGGGGCTCAAGGTCAGCGGGAGGCTGCTGCGGCGATGGCGTTGTCGAGGCGGTCGGCGTCGACGTCCGAACGTTCGGCGCGGTTGGTCAGGAGCACGTATGCGACGCCGAGGCGCGGGTGGATCCAGAACTCGGTCCCCGCCCAACCTCCGTGCCCGTACACGTCGGTGTCGATGAGGCCCGGCGCGCGTGTGCGCAGGTTCCACGTGAAGCCCCAGTCCTGCCCGCGATCCGCGGGGTAGGGCTCCAAACGGGGGATGTCGCCGGTGAGCGGGCGTCGCATCATGCCGAGGGTGGCCGGTGCGACGATCCCGTCGCCGCCCCGCAGCAGTGCCGACCCGATCGCCAGGAGATCGCTCGCACGCGCCATCGCACCCGCGCCCGGATGGCGGAGGGCCGCGAAAGCGGACATGTCCACGCCCGCGGCCGCCGCATCCGGGACGGGATGAGGATCGCACGAGGTGTCCAGGGTCACCCCGTCGGCTCCGGCCGCCGCGGTCCACGCACCCAGCTGCGACTCCCACGACGACCCCGCGGCGTGCTCGAGGAGTGCGGCCACCCCGTCGAAGGCGACCGAGGAGTAGCGCGACATCCACCCGGCGGCGAAATCGCGTCCCGGGGTGAGAAGCGCCTCCCGGAGGGCGCCGCGGTGATCGAGGGCCGGTTCGGGGATGCCCGCCGTGTGCGAGACCAGGTGGCGCAGCAGCACGGCATCGTCCCGGTCCCTCCCGAACTCCGGCAGCGCGTCGGTCAGCGGGGTCTGGGGCGTCACGAGCCCTCGCTCGATCGCTCGGGCGGCCGTGAGCCCCACGAGCACCTTCGTGATCGACCACAGGAAGTAGTGGTCGTCGACGGTCGCGGGGCGGCCCTCGGTGTGTCCGAAGGCGTCGAGCGCGATGACTCCGGATCGGTCGGCGATGCCGAGCACGGCGGTCGGTAGCGCGCCGGTTTCCACCTGCTGACGCGCCCAGTCGAAAGCGGCGGCGTACGTCTGTGTCATCGTGTGGCTTCCCGTTGGTCGGATGATCGCGCGTTTGTCGGAGGATATCGGCCGGATCCTCCGAGATCGGGATGATTCTCCGACATCCGGGGATTCGCGAAACGTTTTTCTGGAAAACGCCTACCATGGGGGTGCCGGCCGCCGAAGGCCGGGGAACGCGAGGATGCGATGAAGCGCGTGGGGATCCGCGATGTCGCCGAACGGGCCGGTGTGTCCATCAGCACCGTCTCCAATGCCCTGAACCGCCCGGAGCGGGTACGCGAGGAGCTCGTGTCGCGAGTCCGGTCGGCCGCCGACGCCCTCGGATACGTCCCCCTGCAGGCGGCGCAACAGTTGCGCGCCGGACGCAGCGGGCTGCTCGGGATGACCGTGATCAACATCGCCAACCCGTTCTTCGCGGCCATGGTGTCGGGCGCCGAGGAGGCCGCCGCCGAGTCCGGGTACCGGATCCTCGTCGGAAACGACGACGACGACGCCGACAAGGAGCGCGAGCACCTGCGCCTGTTCGAGCGGGTGCAGGTCGAGGGGGTGCTGGTCTCGCCGTACGGTTCGCCGGACGAGTCGATCTCGACGCTGCGTGCGCGCGGCATCCCGGTGGTCCTGGTGGATGCGGTCGACGACGACGGCACCCTGTCGGCCGTGTCGTTCGACGATGTGGCCGGGGGCAGGCTCTCCGCCGACCACCTGCTGCGGGCCGGTCGCCGCCGCCTCGCCTTCGTCGGTGCGCGCGAAGAGGTCCGCCAGGTGCGCGAGCGCCTCGCCGGTGCGCGGGAGGCTGTGTCGGCGTATCCGGATGCGACGATCGATGTCATCTGGTCGGCTCGCACGACGGCGCAGCTGGGCCGCGAACTCGGCGAACGCATCGCGGCCGCCGCGCCTGACGAGCGCCCGGACGGAATCGTGACCGCCAATGACCACCTCGCGTGCGGCATCGTGTTCGGGCTCATCGCGTCGGGCGTGCGCGTGCCCGAGGACATCGCGGTGGTCGGCTACGACGACATCGAGTTCGCCTCGGTCGCGGCCGTCCCGCTGACCTCGGTGCGTCAGCCCGCACGAGACATGGGGCGCCGCGCAGCCGAACTGCTCATCGCGCGCATCACCGGCGACGAACCCGACGGTGCGACGGTGATGTTCGAGCCGGAGCTGGTCGTGCGGGCGTCGACGGCGGGCGCGCACGTCACGGCAATCTGAGGCGCCCGGGGACCTCCCACGCGGCCCGCTCGATCCTCGCCGCGTCGGGCCGCCCGGCGATGATGTGGATGTGCCCGCCAGCGCCGTACGGCAGGATCTCCAGGCGGATCTCCTCGAGGCCGGCGAGATCGGCGGCCGGGATGCGCCAGGGGCGACCGTTCCACACCGCGTCGGAGACGAGACGGTCGCCCGCCCACGCGCGGGCGAGATCGCCGTGCCACTCGAGGACGAGCGCCCCGGCTTCGGGCACCTCGCCGAGCGACACCCGGGCCACGGCGGCTCCCGTCCAGTCGGTGGGGATCGACGCGCGCCCGTTCGGCGCGGCACGCGGTGCGGGAGGAACGGCGGCGTCCCGCACGGCCCGCACGGTCGCGGCCCACCGCTCCGCTCGCACGGCTCCCGCGTGCATCCACCCCTCGTCCTGCAGACACCAGACCTCGGTCGCGTCGTCGGAGACGACCCATCCACCGTGCACGGCTCCGGAGGTGTGGACGAGGCGTCCCCGATCCACGCTGAGCGCGAGCGCCGTGTCGGGGTCGACGACCAGCACGCGCGCGGTGACCGAGCCGTCCCGCACCAGCTCGAACACGTCACCGAAGCGCAGCGACGACTTCTCCCCCACCTCGGCATCTTCGAGGTCGACCATCACCTCGATGCCGGCGGTCGCGGCGACCACGAGAAGCGGGGCCTGGCGCCAGGTCGTCTCGGTGACCGGCTGGGCGGTCAGCGTCCGGATGCGGGCGGCGCCGAGGGTCCAGCCGAAGGGCCACGCGAACACGGCGCCGCCGGGGATGTCCACCGCCGGGAAGCGCGCGGCACCGTCGGGGAGCTCGATGTCGAAGACCACGCCCGCATGGTCGGCCATGACCGTGTGCGCCTGGTGGTTCACGACGAAGACGAACCCGCGGTGCCCGTCGGAGCGCACCGACCACCGCAGGGAGGCGGCGTCGTCGTGGGTCGGCACGTGCGCCGGGAAGGTGACGGGCATGTCGGCGAGTTCCCGCCCCCACGACGCCAGGAGCGCATGCTGGTGTCTCAGCCGCGCCCAGGACTCGCGGACCGCGCCGTCGAGGGTCACGGCGGCGCCGAAGTCGTACCCGATCTCGATGAAGTCGTTCGGCTCGCCGAGCGCGTGCTGCTCCTGCAGTTCCCGCCGCGGATTCCGGCCGTCGGCGTACATGTAGTACCCCTGCCACGAGCTGCCGGAGGCGAGCTTGGCCATGGCGAGCGCCTCGACATCGCGGGCGGTCACCGCCGGTCGTCGATGGTAGGCGGAGACCATGCCGGCGCCCAGCTCGCAGGTGAGGTAGGGAAAGCGGCCCCGCACCTGGTCCGCCGCGCCGCGCGCATCCCCGCGGTGGTCGGCACCGATCGAGTCGTCGTCGCGACGCGGCGTGATTTCGAAGTTGCTGAGGCTGCGGTCGTCTCGCGCGTCGGAGGCTTCGACCCAGAAGGAGTCGGCATACCCGCCGTAGGTCGGCACGACCGTGGGGGGCAGCTGCGCACCTCCCCACCCGGTCGCGACCCAGAGGGGGGCGGAGATCCCGACCTCCTCGGCGATCGCGCGCAGCGTGGCGAGGTGCTCGGGACGGTCGTAGAGCTCATTGTCGACCTGCACCGCGAACAGGTCGATGCCGGCGATCTCCGCGGCGATCCGCCGGTACCAGCGCCGCACCTCGTCGAGGTACGCGGGGTCGTCGCTCCGGACGGCGATCCCCCCGTCGACGAGCCAATCGGGCAGGCCGCCGTGCCTGGCTTCGGCGTGCGCGTAGGGCCCGATGCGGAGGACGACCCCGAGCCCGGCGTCGCGGGCGTGCTCGAGGAACGCCCGCAGATCGCGTCCACCGCAGAAGTCCGCCTGGCCGCGGACCGGCTCGTGGTGGTTCCACAAGACGTAGGTGGCCACGTGCGTGAGCCCTCCGGCGGCCGCCGCGTGCAGGACGCGACTCCAGTCGGCGCGCGGGATCCGCGAGTAGTGGATCTCCCCGCTGCGCGGGAAGACCGGCCGACCGTCGACGAGGACGGCGCGGTCGGTCATCCCGTGGCCGGGGCCGATACCGGCATCGAGGACGGGGTGCGCGTCGGAGGGGGCGGAGACGGACACGGTGTATCGCTGCGCAGACATCCCCTCCATCGAAGCAGAATCCGATGCCGGCGAGAAAACGCTTGCCCACCCTCACCTCTGCCGGTCGCAGATCCGACCGTGACGAGGATCCCGGAGCGCGCTAGCATGGAGGCGATGACTCGGAAAACGCTTCCCGATCTGACGGACGCCATCGACGGCCGCCGTCCCGCGCGATCGGTGATCCGGCTCCTGCTGCGTCGACCGTGGCGCATGCTCATCGCCGTGCTCGCCTTCGCCCTGAAGGAGATCCCGCTGTGGTTCCTCCCCGTCATCACCGCGGCGATCATCGACATCGTCGCCGACGACGGCGACGTGAGCGCGGTGCTGTGGTGGTTCGCCCTCGCCGCCGTCCTGCTGATCCAGAACTACCCGAACCACATCCTGTACACCCGCCAGTTCATGACCATCGTGCGCGACACCGGGGCGGATCTCCGCAACGCGCTCGCGCAACGCCTGCAGAGCCTGTCGATCGGCTATCACTCGCGCGTGAGCTCGTCGATCGTGCAGACCAAGGTCGTGCGCGACGTCGAGAACGTCGAGCTGATGTTGCAGCAGGTGACGCACCCGCTGCTGTCGGCGACGATGGTGATGATCGGCGCCCTCGCGATGACCGCGGTCGCCGTCCCGCAATTCCTCCCGGTGTACGCCCTCGCCGTCCCGATCGCGATCGGCATCCGCTACGGACTGCGGAAACGCTCGCGCACCCGCAACGAGCTCTTCCGTCGCGAGGTCGAAGTGCTCTCGGCGCGGGTCGGCGAGATGGCCTCCCTGATCCCGGTCACGCGCGCCCATGGCCTCGAGCGCACCGCCGTGACCCGGGTCGCCACCGGCGCCGACGGCGTCCGCCGCGCTGGTCTGAATCTCGACATCCTCAACGGGCACGTCGCGTCGATCTCCTGGGTCGCGATGCAGCTGCTGGGGGTGGGATGCCTCGTGCTGGCCGCCGTTTTCGCGCTGACCGGGATCCTGCCCATCACCCCCGGCGAGGTCGTCCTGCTGTCGACCTACTTCACCCTGCTGACCCAGGGGCTCACCCAGCTGCTCATGCTGATCCCCGTCGGCGCCCGCGGCCTGGAATCCGTGCGTTCGATCGCCGAAGTGACCCAGGAGCCGGACCTGGAGCTGAACGAGGGCAAGCGTGCGGTCGAGACGGTTCGAGGCGACATCACCCTGTCGGCGGTCAGCCACCGGTACCCCGGAGCCGACGAGGACTCGCTGCACGACATCGATCTGCAGATCCCGTCCGGCCAGACGATCGCCTTCGTCGGGTCCAGCGGATCCGGCAAGTCGACGATGCTGAACCTCGTTCTGGGATTCCTCCGCCCCACCGGCGGCCGCATCCTGCTCGACGGCGTCGACATGCAGGAACTCGACCTGCGCACCGCCCGACGCTTCGTCTCCGTCGTTCCGCAGGAGTCGGTCCTGTTCGAGGGCAGCATCCGGGAGAACATCGCCTACGGCCTGGAGGACGTCTCCGACGAACGGATCCGCCAGGCCCTCGCCGACGCGAATGCGCTGGAGTTCGTCGATGCGCAACCCCAGGGCCTGGACACGTTGGTCGGCGAGCGCGGCGCGCGCTTGTCCGGGGGGCAACGCCAACGGCTCGCCATCGCCCGCGCCCTCATCCGCGACCCGCGCATCCTCCTCCTGGACGAGGCGACCAGTGCGTTGGACCCCGAGTCCGAGCAGCTCGTCAAGGAGGCCCTGGCGCGCCTGATGGCGGGTCGAACGACCCTCGTCGTCGCACACCGGCTCTCTACCATCCGCCGGGCGGACCGGATCGTCGTCCTCGAGCACGGCCGCATCGTCGAGCAGGGGAGCCACGGCGACCTGCTCGACCTCGAGGGCCGCTACGCGGACCTGCACCTGACACAGGCTGGATCGGCCTGAAGCACCCACCGTCCACCGACCTCGAAGAGGAGTCCCCCGTGACCATCACCCCCCCGCCGCTGCGGGCCGGGATCATCGGCACCGGCGCGATCGCCCACGCCCACGCGTCGGCGATCGCCGAGCTGACGCCGCGCATCGAGCTCGTCGGTGTCGCGGACGTCGACGCGGACCGCGCGAGCGAATTCGCCGCGCGCTTCGGCGGACCGGCCACGTACGGCACCGCCGACCAGCTGTTGGCCGAAGCGGGCCTCGACCTCGTCTCGGTGTGCACCCCGCCGAAGACCCACACGCCGCTGGCGATCGCCGCGATGCAGGCCGGGGTCCCGGTGCTCGTGGAGAAGCCGACGGCACTGAGCCTCGCCGAGATGGACGAGCTCGTCGCCGTCCATGCCGAGACCGGGGTGCCGGCGCTGACGGTGTACCAGCACCGCTTCGGGCCCGCCGCGGTGCGGTTGCGCGCCCTCGCCGAGGAGGGAGCTCTCGGGCGCCCGCAGGTGGCGACCTGCGAGACCCTCTGGTACCGACCCGACGACTACTTCGCGGTGCCGTGGCGCGGACGATGGGACACCGAGGGGGGCGGTCCGACGATGGGTCACGGCATCCACCAGTTTGACCTCCTGCTGAGCATCCTGGGCCCCTGGGCCGAGGTGACGGCGATGGCCGCTCGACAGTCCCGCCCGACCGACACCGAGGATGTCTCGATGGCGATCGCGCGGTTCGACAACGGCGCGCTGGCCACAGTGGTCAACTCCGTCGTCTCCCCGCGCGAGACCTCGCGCCTGCGGTTCGACTTCGAGCACGCCACGGTCGAGGTCGAGCACCTCTACGGGTACACCGATGCGGACTGGACCTTCACCCCTGCGCCCGGCCACGAGGATCTCGCCGACCGTTGGCGAGCCGGCGACGACGAGGACGCCACCACCAGCGGACACCGGATGCAGTTCGCCGCCGTGATCGACGCCCTGCGCGGCGGCGGCGAGCCAGGCGTGTCGATCGCCGATGCCCGCCGCACGTTGGAATTCGCCGCGGCGACATACGCATCGGCCTTCCGAGGGCGACCGGTGGCAGCGGGGGAGATTTCGGGAGACGATGCCTTCGTGACCCGGATGGACGGCGATGGCGCTCCCTGGGCGCCGATCAAGGGGGTTTCGGCATGACGCTCACCATCACCCGCGGCGAGGATCGGCTGGTCGTCCGCGCGGACGACACCGAGATCGCCACGTACGTCTTCGCATCCGACGCGCCGACCTTCGAGGGTCCGAAGCCGTACCTGCACCCGATCCGCACCCTCGACGGGGGGATCCTGACCGGGTACCGCCCGTGGGACCACCGCTGGCACAAGGGTCTCCAGTTCACGTGGACCCATGTGTCCGGCGAGAACTTCTGGGGTGGCCCGACCTACATCGACGGGGAGGGCTATGTCGCGCGCGACAATGTCGGCCGGATGCGCCACGACGACTTCGCCACCCTCGTCGATGCCGGGAAGGAGGTCGCCTTCACCGAACAGCTCACGTGGATCACACAGGCGGGCAGCGAGTGGGTCTCCGAGACGCGGACCCACCGGTTCGGGGGCGTCGACCGCGATCGGGGGCTGTGGGTCCTCGACTTCGACACCACGTTGCGCAACATCAGTGGCAGGACCCTCGAGCTCGGGAGTCCGACGACCCAGGGGCGACCGAACGCGGGCTACACCGGTTTCTTCCTGCGGATGCCGCGCGCATGGACCGGCGGGACAGTGGTCTCACCCGACGCCTCAGACCCGGACGAGCTCATGGGGACCGTCGCGGAATGGGTCGCCTTCTCGGGCCGGCACGACGATGTCGACGGCGGCGGGACCGTGCTCTCCTACGCGGGGGCGTCCTCGGCGCCTCCGCCGGTGAAGTGGTTCGTGCGCAGCGAACCGTTCCCGGTGCTCAGCCCGTCGCCGTCGTTCGACGAGCACATCCACTTCGCCCCCGAGACGGAGATCTCCCTCTCCCACCGCTATGTCTTCGGCGACCGCATCTGGGATGCGGAGGAGGCGCGTTCGATCGCGAGGGAGCTGGCGCCGTGAGCGCGGGGCATCCGCTGACCGGTGCCATCCGCATCCCGCCGATCTTCCCCGGCGGGGTCGCCGTCAGCGATCTGTGCGTCTACGACACCGAGGGAGCCGACGGACTCGCCGGCGGATCTCCGCACCTGCACACCGCCTCGAGCGAGGGCTACGTGGTCACCGGCGGTATCGGTGAGGTGCACACGCTGTCCCACGAGGGGGCGGCCATCCACCCGTTGGCGCCCGGCGAGGTGGTCTACTTCTCACCCGGCACCGCGCATCGGCTCGTCAACCGCGGCGACCTCCGGCTCGTCGTGGTCATGCAGAACGCGGGCCTTCCCGAGGCGGGGGATGCGGTCCTGACGTTCCCGACGGAGGTGCTGGAGGATCCCGACGCGTACGCCGCGGCGGCATCCCTGCCCGACGGGGACGCCGATCTCGTGGCCTCCGCCGCACGCCGCCGCCGCGACCTCGCACTCGAGGGCTACGGGCAGCTGCGCGCCGCCATCCGCGACCGCGGCCCGGAGGCCTACGCCGAGTTCCAACGCCGCGCCGCGAGACTGGTCCGGCCGCGCGTCGCACACTGGCAGCAGATGTGGGAACGCACGGTCGCCGCCGAGACGAATCGCACGCGCGATCAGCTGGCCGCCCTCGCGGAGGGCCGTCCGGGACAGATGGGCGACGCGACCGTCGTGCGCGCGGACCCCGTCTCCGGGCCGCGCCGGTTCGGCATGTGCGGTCGCCTGCAGACCTGGCGCTGGCCCTCGACCTGACCCGGTCCCCCGCGATCCATCACGAAGGAAGGGCCCCCATGACCCTCGACACCGACCGTCCGCTGCGCTGCGCGCTGGTGGGAACCGGCAGCGTGGCCCGGCTGCACGCCGAAGCCGTCGCTGCAGACCCCGCGGCCCAGCTGGTGGCCGTCACCGACATCTCGCCGGATGCGGCGCGGAACTTCGCGCAGGCCCACGACGTGCCGACGGTCCACGCCGGCCTGGACGCCCTGCTGAGCGCCGAGCGCCCGGAGGTCGTCCTGATCTGCACACCGCCGGCGGTGCACCGCGAGCAGACCCTCGCCGCCTTTGCGGCGGGCGCCCACGTGGTGGTCGAAAAGCCCCCGGCGCCGAGCCTGGCGGAACTCGACGAGATGCGGCGTGCGGCCGCGGCCGCCGACCGTCGATTGGCCGTCGTGTTCCAGCAGCGCACCGGGACCGCCGCGGCGCACGTCAAGCGCCTCCTCGACGACGGCGCGCTGGGACGGCCCCTGCTCGCGCAGTGCCAGACCCTGTGGTTCCGCGATGTCGACTACTTCGCCGTTCCCTGGCGGGGCACGTGGAGCACCGAGGGCGGCGGCACGACGCTCGGCCACGCCATCCATCAGCTCGATCTGCTGGCATTCCTCCTCGGCGACTGGACGAGCGTCGAAGCGCGCCTGTGGCGGCTCGACCGCGAAACCGAGACCGAGGACGCCTCCACCGCCACCGTGCGGTTCGCGCAGGGCACCGTCGCGCAAGTGGTCTCCAGCACCGTCTCGCCGCGGCAGACCAGCTCGATCCGCATCGACACGCGGAAGGCGACCGTCACCGTCGACCACCTGTACGGGCACGGCCATGAGAATTGGTCGATCACCCCGGGGCCGGGCTTCGAGGTCGATGCCGCCGACTGGGCGCTGCCCACGCACGAGGTCGCCAGCGGTCACGGCCCTCTCCTGCACGGCGTGTTCGCCGCACTGCGTACGGGAGCGCCTCTGCCGCCGACGGCGGACGCTCCGGCGAGGTCGCTGGAGCTGGTGGCGGCGATGTATGCGTCGGCTGCGGCCGACGGACGCCCGGTCACCCCCGACGAGCTCGCCGCGCATCCGACCCATCGTCGAGGCTTCGAGAGCCCGGTCATCGACCTGCGGGCGCCCTCAGGGCAGGCGCGCCCATGAGTCCGCTCCCGACGGATCGCGCACCCGGCGAGGTGTACCGCGACCCCGTCTACGACGGCGCGACAGACCCCACCGTCGTGCGCACCCCCGAGGGGTGGTGGATGTTCTACACCCAGCGACGCGCCACGCACCCCGACCCCGGCCGCGGCGTCGCGTGGGTGCACGGCAGCCGTGTGGGCGTCGCCCGCAGCGACGACGGCGAACGCTGGCGCTACGTCGGCACGCTCGCGCTGGACGCCGCCGGCACTCTCGTCCTTTCGCCCGGTCCTCCCCCGCGAGATGTCGACCGCACGCACTGGGCGCCGGATGTCATCCACGACGGCACCGGGTGGCGCATGTACCTCACCGAGATCGCCGGTATCCCCGACCGTTGGGCGGGCCACGCCCGCCACATCGTCGAGTACGTCTCCGACGATCTCGCCGTCTGGCGCCGCGTGGGGCCGATCCCTCTGGACAGCGACCGGGTGATCGACGCTGCCGTGCGGCGTTGCCCCGACGGCCGGTGGCGCCTGTGGTACAAGGACGAGGCGGCCGAATCGGTCACGAAGGTGGCCGTGTCGGATGACCTGGCCGCGTGGGAACCGGCCGGCACGGCGATCGGCGGCCGCCCGCACGAAGGGCCGTTGGTGATCGAGCTCGCCGGCTGGTGGTGGATGATCACCGACGAGTGGCGGGGACTCGCGGTGCACCGCTCACGCGACGCCGTCGCATGGGAGCGGCAGGACACGCTCCTCCTCGACGGGTCCGGCCCCGTGAGCACCGGGATCCAGATCGGACGCCACGCGATGGTCGTCGCCGACGGCGAGGAGTCGGGGTGGATCTACTTCTTCACCCACCCCTGGTGGGACGGCTCCGAGATCGGGGATGCCATGGGCGATGCCCACCGGCGCAGTGCGGTGCAGCGGGCCCGCCTCACAGTGGTCGAGGGCCGGCTGGTGAGCACGCGCTGACACCGCACGCGCCGATCACGCCGGGTAGTGACGTGCGAGGGTCGCCGGCCACGCGTCCGACAGGTCAGCGCGATCGGCATGCGGGACGAGCGAGCGCGCCGTCTTGCGCAGGTGAGACCGCATCGCGTCGACCGCGACCCGGCGATCCCCGTCGGCGATCGCGTCGGTGATCGCGGCGTGCTCTTCGAGGATGGCCCCGAGGCGCACGTGGGGAGGCTGGACCCGCTCGGGCGGCGGCGGCGTCGCAAAGCGCAGGTTCTGGATCTGCGACTGCATCCAGGGGTTCTCCATCGCGGCGACGAGCGTGTCGTGCCACGCCCGGTCGGCTGCCACGAAGGCCGGGACGTCCTCGATGTCGAGCGCCGCGCGCATCCGCGTGGTGTGCGGGGCGAGATCGGCGGAGATGTTCCGCGCGTCCGGCGTCGCCAGGAACGACACCGCCCCGCCTTCCACCAGGAAGCGCATCTCGAAGGCGGATTCCATGTCGGCCAGCGAGATGCGACGGACGACGACGCCGCGGTTGCGCTCGATGGTGACCAGGTTGATGTCGGCCAGACGCAGCACGGCCTCCCGCACCGGGGTGCGCGAGACGCCGAGGCGGTCGGCGAGCGTGTAGATCGAGTGGCGGCTGCCCGGGGGCATCTCGCCCTGCATGATCTCGTTGCGGAGTGTGAGGAAGACCTGCTCCGAGGTCGATTCCACGGCACGCTCGCTGGGCATCTGCTCAGTGTAGGTCGCCACGCGAGTCCGCCGTGCGCGGCGCGCGCCTCTCCGTCATGATGAGGTCGAGACCGCTCCCGGAACGGTCGAGCGCGTACGCGGCGCCGGAATGAACCCCGTCAGCAGCGGGTCGTCTACGCGCCGCATCCACGCGTCGAGGTCGGCCTGGAGCCGGTCGCGCACCTCGGCGTGCGTGGGGTCGGCGATGAGATTCGTCAGCTCCAGCGGATCGGCGACGAGATCGTAGAGCTCGCGTTCGCGGTTGTTGGGCATGTTTCCACGATCGAGACCGAGCGGCAGGGAACGGTGGGTCCACGACTGCGTCGGGTCCATCGCGAGAGGCGCGTTGGAGTAGTTGACGATGAGCTTGTGCCGTTCGTCACGCACGCTTCGTTTGGGGTCGTAGTAGTTGTGGTAGGTCATCTGCCCGAACACCTCGCTCTGCCCCGGTTCGCGCTCATCGGCGACAGCGATCAGGTTCGGGGCGGTACGTTCGGTGTCTTCGATGCCCGCGGCGCCGAGAAGGGTCGGGACCACGCTCAGATGGGACACCATCTCCTGAGGACGACCACCGGCGAGATCGCCTCGCCACGGCACGCGCATGATCAGGGCGACCTCGAGTCCGGGTTCGTACAGGGAGCACTTGGCGCGGGGCATCGCGATCCCGTGGTCTGTGGTGAACACCACGAGGGTCTCCTCGGCGACCCCGGAGTCCTCGAGCGCTTGCAACACCTCGCCGACGGCCGCATCCATCATGCGCACCGCCCCTTGCAACTCGGCGATCTCGGCGCGACTGGATGCGGTGTCCTCGAGGTACGGAGGGACCGTGACCCCCCGCTCATCGTCGGCTTGGATGTGCGAACCGAGGAAGCCGACGACGCCGGCCTCGTCACGATCCGACTGGAGACGATGCGGCTCGATGAACCCGACCTGCAGGTAGAACGGCGCGTCCTGACCGGCGTGCCGTCGCACCGCGTCGGCGGCACGGCGTGCGACCTCGGGGGCGTACCCACCGGTGTGGACGTGGTCGAATCCGAGCCGTTCCGCCACCTCGTCATCGGGCAGGGTGCGCGACTCGTGGTGGATGCCGACCAGCTCGGTCGCGTAGCCGGCCCGGCGCAGGTGAGTCGCGACGTGGCGAGACGGGTCGGCCATGTCCCACCCGTGCGGATCATGGGTGAGTCCGAGGACCCCGGTCTGCTGCGGGTAATCCCCCGTGAACAGGGACGAACGCGCGGGCGAGCATTGCGGTGCGGTGGCGAACGCCCGCTCGAAGACGATGCCGTCCGCCGCGAGCGCGTCCAGAGCGGGAGACTGCACCGTGTCGATCCCGTATGCGGGCAGAAAGCGGCCGAGGTCATGGCAGTGCAGCAGAAGGATGTTGGGCTGGGTCATTGCGGTCTCCGGTTCCCGAGAGGTGTTCACAAGTAGCATGCTACCGTGTAGCATGCTACTTATCGCCACTCGCTCCTAGGAGGACAAAGATGTTCCGATATCGCCGCTGGACCGCGCTCGCCGCGGGATCCGTCATCGCAACCGCGACGCTGGCGGGGTGTTCCGCCGGCGACGACGCCGCCTCGGACGGCCCCGTCACACTCGACTTCGCCTACTGGGGCAACGACGTGCGGGCCGAGATGTACGAGGAGTCGATCGCGCTGTTCGAGGAGCAGCATCCCGACATTCAGATCCGCTCGACCTTCCTCGGCTTCGCCGAGTTCTGGGAGAAGCGTCAGACCGAAGCCGCCGGCGGCGGACTCCCGGACGTGATGCAGTTCAGCGAGCAGTACCTGCGTCAGTACAGCGAAGCGGGCCTGCTCCTCCCCCTCGACCCCTACCTCGGCGACCCGTTGCAGACCGACACCCTCAGCGACGAGGTGCTGGCCCTGGGCGTCTTCGAGGGCGAGACCCTGGGGATCGCAACCTCGACCAACACCTTCGGCGCGTTCTACAACCTCGGCCTGCTCGACGAGATGGGGATGGAGCCCTTCGAAGCCGGGACGTGGGAGGAGTACAACGACTGGATGGCCGATGCCACCGCCGCGGGCACCGACGCCGGCGTCTTCGGCGGCACCGACTGGACCGTCGGCTTCCGCAACTTCGAATTACAGTTGCGCGCCGAGGGCGGCAACCTCTTCACGGAAGACGGCCAGCCGGGGTTCGATCGCGAGCGCCTGACGGAGTTCTGGGAGCAGGGCGTCCCCTTGCGCGAGGGCGTCGCTGTCTCGCAACAGCGACTGGAGGAGCTCAGCCCCCTCACGGCATTCGACGCGGCCGTCGCGGCCAGTGAACTGCAGTGGGACAACTTCGGGGCCAGCTACGTACAGAACCTCGGCGTCGACCCGGAGCAGATCGCGCTGGTCGCCCCGCCGACCCTCATCGAAGGCTCGAAGGACATGTTCCTGAAGTCGTCGATGCTCTACACGATCGCCGCGACCACCGAGCACCCCGAAGAAGCGGCCACCTTCACCGACTTCCTGGTCAACAGTCCCGAGGTCGGCGCGATCTTCGGCACTAACCGCGGTCTGCCCGCATCCTCCACCCAGTTGGCCGGCATGGAGCTCGGACCGATCGAGACGCAGGTACAGGAGTACGAGGCCTCGATCACCGACCGCCTCGGCGACCCGCCGCCCCTGCCTGTGTCCGGCCAGGGATCCCTCGAGGAGAAGTTCCGTCAGCTCGGCGTGGAACTCGGCTTCGGCACGCTCACCATCCCGGAAGCGGTCGATCAGTTCTTCATCGAGATGGACGTCGTCCTCGGCTGAGAAAGGCACACCCATGATCTCCATCGGCATCGTCGGTGCCGGGCAGTTCGCCCGCCACTTCGCACCCCTGTTCGCTCTGCACCCCGGGGTCGGTGACGTGTACGTCACCGACGTGATCCCCGAACGCGCCACGGCCCTGGTCGACGAGTGTGACCTGGCAGGCACGTTCGTCGACGTCGAGGCGATGCTCGCCTCCGACGTCGACGCGATCGCGATCTTCACGCAGCGGTGGACGCACGGGCCGCAAGCGGTTGCGGCCCTCGAAGCGGGCAAGCACGTGTATTCGACGGTGCCGATGGCGTTCACGGTCGACGAGGTCGCGGCCATCCTCGACGCCGTCCGCCGCACCGGACTGGTCTACATGATGGGCGAGACCAGCCACTACAACCCCGCGACGGTTTTGGCCCGCGCCAAGCGCGAGCAGGGGGCCTTCGGCCGGGTCTTCTACGCCGAAGGTGACTACGTGCACGACATGGACCTCGGCTTCTACGCCGCGTACCAGTACAGCGGGGGGCCGGAGTGGAAGCGCACCGCCAGCTTCCCGCCGATGAAGTACCCCACGCACTCGGTCGGCGGGGTGCTCGGCGCGCTGGACGCGCACGCGGTCAGCGTCAGCTGTGTCGGCATCGCCGACGACCGCGACGACGGCGTCTTCGACCGCGACGTCAGCGACTTCGGGAACGACTTCTCCAACGCCTCGGCGCTGTTCGAGATGTCAGACGGCGGCGCCATGCGGGTCAACGAGTTCCGACGCGTCGGGTACCCCTCGCACATCCGCGAATCGCGCTTCCGCTTCTTCGGCACCGAGGGCAGCTTCGAGCAGCTCGCCGAGGTGAGCGTCTGGCAGGACAAGTCGGGCGTGGACGATGTCTCCGCCGATCTCGAGTGCGTCCCCTCGATGGATGCCGACGACCCCGCGCTGCGCCACATCGCCCCCGATCTGCGGCCGGCCTTCATCAGCGGTCACGCGCCCGTGCACGACACCGGGCGACTCCCCGACAGCTACGCCGTGGCGCCGAACGGTCACGACGGAAGCCACCAGTTCCTCGTCGACGACTTCGTCACCGCGGTGGCCACCGACACCCTGCCACCGGTGAACGCGTGGGTCGCGGCCCGCTACACCGTCCCCGGGCTCGTCGCGCACGAGTCCGCGCTGCGCGGCGGGGAGCGCCTGCCCATCCCCGACTTCGGCGACGCCCCTCGCTGACACGCGGCGGGCGCGCATCGTGCGTCGTGATCTGACCGTTATGAATCGTTCAAACTTTTTGGGCGGGAACTCTTGCGAAACGTTTTTCGGTAGCCTACGGTTGCAGGCAAGCGTTTTCCCATACCCGCACCACCTGCTCTGAAGGGAAACGCCGACACCGCATCAACGGACAACGAACGTCCCGGTGGAGAACACAGGCGTTCGAAGAGAGGACAAGGATGTTCAGCAAGAAGCGGACCATTGCCGCGATCGCGCTGGCGACCGGCGCAGGGCTCGTCCTGGCCGGCTGCTCAGGGGGCTCCGAGCCCGCCGACACGATGGACCCGAACGAAGAAGTCACCCTCGACCTGGCGTTCTGGGGCAACGACGTGCGCGCCGAACTCTACAACGAGGCCATCGCCGCGTTCGAAGAGGAGTACCCGAACATCACGGTGAACTCCACCTTCCTCGGCTTCCCCGAGTTCTGGGAGAAGCGTCAGACCGAAGCGGCCGGCGGCAACCTGCCCGACGTCATGCAGTTCGACTACTCCTACCTCCGCCAGTACTCCGAGAACGGCCTGCTGCTCGACCTCGACCCGTTCCTCGGCGGCATCATCGAGACCGACCCGATCCCGCAGAACATCCTCGAGATCGGCGTCGTCGGAGGCGTCACCTATGGCCTGGCCACCTCGACCAACGCGTGGGGCATGTACACCAACCCCGCGCTTCTCGAGCAGATCGGCGTCGACCAGTTCGCCGGCGGTAGCTGGGACGACTACGACGACTGGATGGCCGAGGTCACCGATGCATCCGGCGGCGAGATCTACGGCGGCACGGACTGGACCGGCCGCATCCAGAACTTCGAGATCCAGCTGCGCGCCGAGGGCGGGCAGCTGTTCACCGAGGACGGCGCGCCGGGCTTCGACGAGGAGCGCCTCGCCGAGTTCTGGAACTCCGGCACCGCGATCCGCGACGACGACGTCGTCATCCCGCAGCAGCGCCTCGAGGAGATCTCGCCGCTTTCCGGATTCGGCGCGGCACTGACCACGAGCGAACTGACCTGGGACAACTTCGGCGCCGGCTACCTCGGCGAGCTCGGTGAGAGCTACACGGAGTTGGGTCTGGTCGCGCCCCCGGTCACCGTCGAAGGCGCGAAGGACCTGTACCTCAAGCCGTCGATGCTCCACTCGATCTCGGCCAACACCGAGCACCCCGAGGCGGCAGCAACCCTGGTGAACTTCCTGGTGAACTCGCCGCAGTCGGGTGAGATCTTCGGCACCAACCGCGGCCTGCCCGCTTCGGAGACCGCGCTGGCGGCGGCCGAGCTCGACCCGCTCAGTCAGCAGATCGCCGACTACGAGGCCTCCATCTCCGACCGCCTCGGCGATGCCCCGCCGGTCCCGGTCAACGGATACGGCACCCTCGAGGAGGAGTTCCGCGTCCTCGGCACCGAGCTGGGCTTCGGCACCATCACCGTCGATGAAGCGGTCGACCGCTTCTTCACCGAGATGGACGTCACGCTCGGCTGACACACCTCCCGGGGGCTCGGATGACGCATTCGGGCCCCCGGGGCACCACCCGCCCCCCGAACTGGAGTTGACGTGAGTACAACAGCGACGAGAGTGATCGTCACGGGAAAGAGCTCGCGACGCTCGCTGATGCAGCGGCGCCGCGCCGAGAGCGACGCGACCCGCCCGGGCCAGAAGCGCCGCCAGCGGAAAGAGACCCTCACCGGGTACGGCTTCCTGCTGCCCTGGCTGATCGGCTTCTTCGGCCTCACCATCATCCCGATGGTGTACTCGCTGTACCTGTCGTTCACGCGGTACAACATCTTCCAGCCGCCGCGCTGGGTGGGGCTCGACAACTACATCCGGCTGTTCACGAACGACCCCCAGTTCATCCAGTCGGCCCAGATCACCCTGATCTATGTGCTGGTCGGAACCCCGATCATGCTCGCCGCAGCGCTCGCCGTGGCGATGTTGCTGAACTACCGCGACCGCGGCGCCGCCTTCTTCCGCTCGGCCTTCTACGCCCCCTCGCTCATCGGCGCCTCCGTCTCGGTCGCCATCGTGTGGCGCGCCATGTTCTCGGGCGAAGGCCCCGTCGACAACTTCCTGAGCTTCTTCGGCATCAACCTCGGCTCCTGGATCGGCAACCCGCAGCTGGTCCTCCCCGCGATGATCATCCTCGCGGTGTGGCAGTTCGGTGGCACCATGGTCATCTTTCTCGCCGGCCTCAAGCAGATCCCCAAGGAGTTGTACGAGGCCGCGGAAATGGACGGCGCCGGCCCGTGGCACCGCTTCCGCGCGGTGACGCTGCCGATGCTCTCCCCCGTCATCTTCTTCAACCTGCTGCTGGGCCTGATCGGTGCCTTCCAGGTCTTCGCCTCGGCGTACATCATCTCCAACGGCTCCGGCGGCCCCGCAGGCATGACGAACTTCATCACCGTGTACCTCTACAAGCGCGGCTTCGCCGACGGCCAGATGGGCTACGCGGCCGCGATCGCCTGGGTGCTGCTGGTCGTGGTGGCCATCATCGCCTTCATCCTTTTCCGCACCCAGCGAAACTGGGTCCACTACTCGGGAGACAACCGATGAGCACGCAGAGCTTCGGCGAACCGGCCGTTCAGGTCCTCGAGCAGCAGGACCTCGACCAGACCCTGCCCGACGTCTCCTCCCCGCCTCGACGCAAGATCAAGCGCAAGACCTGGCAGACAATCGTCTGGTTCATCGTCCTGATCGCAATCACCGCCGTGGTGCTCTACCCGCTGGTGTGGCTACTGTTCTCGACGTTCAAGCCCAACGCCGAGTTCGGCCAGAACCCGGGTCTGCTCCCCGAGAACCCGACCATCGACAACTACTTCAAGGTGCTCGAGGGCATCGCAGGCATCCCGCTGTGGAAGTTCTTCTGGAACTCCTTCGTCCTGGCCACCCTCGCCGTGATCGGCACGGTGTTCAGCTCGGCCCTGGCCGCCTACGCGTTCTCCCGCGTGCAGTTCAAGGGCCTCGGGGTGCTGTTCGCCGCAATGATCGGAACGCTGCTGCTGCCGTTCCACGTCGTGATCATCCCCCAGTACCTGCTGTTCAACAACCTCGGCATGGTCGACACGTTCTGGCCGCTGGTGCTGCCGAAGTTCCTGGCCACCGAAGCGTTCTTCGTGTTCCTGTTGGTGCAGTTCATGCGGCAGATGCCACGCGACATGGATGAAGCGGCCCGCATCGACGGAGCCGGACACCTGCGGATCTTCTGGGCGATCATCCTTCCGTTGATCAAGCCCGCCCTCATCACCTGCGCGATCTTCTCGTTCATCTGGGCGTGGAACGACTTCCTCGGACCCCTCATCTATCTGACCAGCCCCGAGAACTACCCGTTGCCGATCGCACTGCGCCTCTACAACGACCAGACCTCCACGAGCGACTACGGCGCCACCGTGACCGCGTCGTTCCTGGCCCTGGTCCCCATCCTGCTGTTCTTCATCGTCTTCCAGCGCTTCCTGGTCGACGGCGTCGCCACCCAGGGATTGAAGGGCTGAGCTCGTGGGCACGTCGTCGGAGCGGACGCGAGAGCGTCGCGAGCTGAAGGCCGCCCGCCGCGGAGACCGCGACGGAAGCGGCCCCACGCTCGACGAGCACCCTCCCGCCCGCTTCCCGGGCGCCACGGCGAAGTTCGGCCTGCTCGGGGAGGTGCTCATGGCAGGGCTGCTCGTCACTCTCGTGGCGATCCCGGTCGTGACGCTGCCCGTGGCACTGGCCGCCGGCATCCGCCATCTGCGCCGCTTCGTCCGCGCCGAGGGGTCGCCGCTGTCGCAGTTCTGGACGGACGTGCGCCGCGGGCTGGCCGGTGGCGCGGCCGTGGGCCTCGCCACCGCCCTCCTCGTCGGCCTGTTCGCGCTGGACATCGACCTCGCCGCGTCGGGCGCGCTGCCCGGCGGCGCGGTCGTCGCCATCGTCGGCTGGGCCGGCCTGGTCGTGACCGCCGTCGCCCTGCTCACCGCCGCCGGCGCCTGGACGCCCGAGACCGGGTGGCGACACGCGCTGCACGCGGTCCCCGGCCTCGTCGCTCGGGATGTGCCCGGTGCGATCTATCTCGCCGCCACCGCCGCGTTCGTGGTGATCGTGACGTGGGTCCTCGCGCCGCTCGTCATCCCCGCTCTCGGCTGCGCCGCGCTCGCGGTGGTCGCCGTGCCGGAGCGTCCGCGACGCGCCGGTGCCTGACCGGCATCCCTTTCGCCCCCGCCCCAACCCGTTCCCATCCGAAGGAGTCACGCGTGCTGTACGGCGCCGACTACAACCCCGACCAGTGGCCGGAGGAGGTCTGGGACGACGATGTCCGCCGCATGAACGAGGCGGGTGTGAACATCGTCAGCCTCGGCATCTTCGCGTGGTCGCGCATCCAGCCCGCCGAAGGCGTGTGGGATTTCGGCTGGCTCGACCGCGTGATCGACACGCTGCACGCCGGGGGCATCCGGGTGAACCTCGCCACCGCGACCGCCTCGCCACCGCCCTGGGTCAGCGCCACCTACCCCGAGACGCTTCCCGCTGACGAGACCGGAGCCTCGTACTGGCCCGGCAGCCGACAGCACTTCGCCCCGTCGTCTCCCGTCTACCGCCGCCTGGCGGGCGAGCTGGTCCGCCGCATCGCCGAACGATACGTCGATCACCCCGCGGTGGTGATGTGGCACGTCGGCAATGAGTTCGGCTGCCACCTGTGGATGGACTACTCCGACGCGGCCCGTGACGCCTACCGGCGGTGGCTCCGAGAGAAGTACGGCACGGTCGCGGCCCTCAACGCGGCGTGGGGCACGAACTTCTGGTCGCAACGGTACGGCGCGTTCGACGAGGTCTTCCCGCCGCGGCTGGCGCCCTACAGCCACAACCCCTCGTCGATGCTCGACTTCCGGCGGTTCACCTCCGACATGTTGCTGGAGTGCTACCTCGCCGAGCGCGAGATCCTCCTCGCCACGGGCGCGACCCAGCCGATCACCACCAACTTCATGGGTCCGTTCAAACCGGCCGACTACCGCCGGTGGGCCCCGCACATGGACGTCATCGCCGACGACTGCTATCCCGACCCGGCCCACCCGACCCGTGTGCGCGACTCCGCCTTCCAGCGCGATCTGGTGCGCTCGCTGAAGCCCGGCGTGCCCTGGCTGCTGTGGGAGCAGGCCACGGACGCGGTCAACTGGCGCCCCGCCAACCCCGGCAAGGCCCCCGGCGCCCTCGCCGCCGAGACCGCACAGTCGATCGGGCGCGGGGCCGACGGCATCATGTTCTTCCAGTGGCGCCAGTCGCGCGCCGGGAGCGAGAAGTTCCACTCGGCGATGCTCCCCCATGCCGGCACGCAGACCCGCACGTGGCAGGAGGTCGTCTCGCTCGGCGAGCGCCTGCATCGGCTCGGGGAGCTGCCCGCGCCCGGATCCGACGCGCGCGTGGCGCTGATCTTCGACTGGGAGAACTGGTGGGCCGTCGAAGAGCGCGACCACCCGTTCGACGTCGAGTACCTCGCTGTCGCACTCGAATGGTACGGGGCGCTGCACCACCGCGGGGTGATGGTCGACATCATCGGCCCCGAAGAAGCCGATGCCCGCTACGACCTCGTCCTCGCGCCCGCGCTCTACCTGCTCCGCGACGACGGCGCCGCCGCGCTGAACCGCTACGCGCGTGAGGGCGGCACGCTCCTGACCGGGCCGTTCAGCGACATCGTCGACCAGCACGATCAGTTCTGCGACGGCGGCTTCGTCACGCGGCTCGGCGAGGCGCTGGGAATCCGCTACGAGGACTTCGGCGCACTGGCAGGCCCACCGGCCAGCGGCATGGGAGTCGGTGCGCTCGGAGCGACGGGGGCAGGCGACCCGCAGACGGTCGCCCTGACCCTCGACGGCGTCCCCGCGCGCGGCACGCTCGTCGCCGAAGCGATCCACGCGACGACGGCCGAAGTCGTGGTCGCCTTCGACGACGGCCCGAACGCGGGACGTCCGGCGCTGACCCGGCAGCGGCACCGCGCAGGCGAGGCCTGGTACGTGGCCACGATGCCGGATGCCGCGGGGGTCGACGCGATCGTGGCGCGCCTGCTGCGCGAGACCGGCGTGCGTCCCGTGGTCGACGACGTTCCCGACGGGGTGGAGGTCGCCCGCAGAGGATCCCTCGTGACGGTGATCAATCACGGCGACAAGCCCGCGACGCTCGATCTGGCCGGCACCGATGTCGAGTCCGGTCATCCCCTGGGCCGCACCGAACTCGCCCCGCAGCAGGTCGTCTTCGCACTGATCCCCGTCGCGGAAGCCCCCTCGCCCGCAGGCCCGACCGCGCTCACCCCTGCCGCCGTCTCCTGACCGACCCGACCGCTCCCCGGAGGAACCATGGCCGATGCCACCGCCCGCCTCGACCCGCATCACGAGATCTCCGACATCGACCGGCGCCTGTTCGGCGGGTTCGTCGAGCACCTCGGACGCCACATCTACGACGGCATCTTCGAGCCCGGCCACCCCGAGTCCGGTCCAGACGGCTTCCGTCGCGACGTGATGGACCTGGTCAAAGAGCTCGGCGTCACGACCATCCGCTACCCCGGCGGGAACTTCGTGTCGGGGTATCGCTGGGAGGACGGCATCGGGCCCGTTGGCCAGCGCCCGTGCCGGTTGGATCTCGCGTGGCACTCGACCGAGACCAACGAGGTCGGCCTGCACGAATTCGCAGGGTGGCTCGACCAGGTCGGCAGCGATCTCATGCTCGCGGTGAACCTCGGCACGCGGGGCACGCAAGAGGCGCTCGATCTGCTCGAGTACGCCAACGTCGACGCGAAGACGGCGTGGACCGACAAACGCGCCGCGAACGGCCGCGCGGAGCCGTTCGGTGTCGCGATGTGGTGCCTCGGCAACGAGATGGACGGCCCCTGGCAGCTGGGGCATCGGAACGCGGAGGACTACGGCAAGATCGCCGCGCGCACCGCGAAGGCCATGCGGATGGTCGACCCTGCGATCGAGCTGGTCGTGTGCGGATCCTCGGGTCGCAGCATGCCCACCTTCGGCTCGTGGGAGCGCACCGTGCTCGAGCACACCTTCGACGACGTCGACTTCATCTCCTGCCACGCCTATTACCAGGAACGGCGCGGACAGGCCCAAGAGTTCCTCGCGTCGAGCGTGGACATGACGAAGTTCATCGAGTCCGTCGTGACGACCGCCGATGCGGTCGCCGCGACCAAGAACAGCGACAAGCGCATCATGATCTCCTTCGACGAGTGGAACATCTGGTACCTCCACTCCGACGACGGCGAGCTGATGGACAAGCCGGAAGAACCCGGATGGCCCGTCGCTCCACGGCTCCTGGAGGACCGCTACAACGTGCTCGACGCGGTGGTCTTCGGCGACCTGCTGATCACGCTGCTCAAGCATGCCGACCGCGTTCGCTCGGCCTCCCTTGCTCAGCTGGTCAACGTCATCCCCCCGATCATGACCGAGCCCGGGGGGCCGGCGTGGCGGCAGACGACCTTCTTCCCGTTCTCCCTCACGTCGCGCCTGGCGCGCGGACGCGCCGTGCACATGCCGGTCACGGCATCCACTTTCTCCAGCACGGCGTTCGGCGAGGTCCCCACCGTCGACGCCGTGGCGACGATCGACGAGGACGGAATCTCGGTCTTCGTCGTCAACCGGTCCACGACCGCTCCCGAGACTCTGTCGGTCGACCTCTCACCGCTGCCGGCGGATCTCGGCCGCGATCTCGCCGTCACAGAGGCGCACCTGCTGCACGACGACGACATGTACGCCTCGAACACCTTGGAGGCACCGGAGCGCATCGGGCTGAGCACGCTGGCGGCCGGGATCGACGGGACGTCGCTCCGGATCGAGCTCCCGGCGGTGTCGTGGGGATGCGTGCGTCTGGTGTGAGCGTCGCAGACACACATCCTCGCCAGCAGGCCACCTCCGCCGTCACCAGCCGCGGGCTGTCCCGCTCCGCAGTCATCATGTGCGGACTGAGGCGGCCACGCACCCGCAGAACACGACTGCGGAGCGGAATGACGTCGTGGAATGACGTCGTGGAGGCAGCGTGTCGGGTGCGGGCCGGGAAAGCGCTTGCGCGGCGGCACCGCGCCGTGGCACACTGGGGAAAGCGTTTACCCCATCCGGGGTCCCCGACTTCCCCGCGACCGCGTCGTCGACGGGATCCACGAGAGAAGGACCGAATGACCGACACCACGATCGCCCCGGCCGCGGCCGAGGCACGCCCCGCCGTCCGCGAGATCGGCATCATCATGAACGGCGTCTCCGGACGCATGGGTTACCGCCAGCACCTCGTGCGGTCGATCCTCGCGATCCGCGACCAGGGCGGCATCGTCCTGCCCGACGGCACGAAGGTTACCGTCAGGCCGCTGCTGGTCGGCCGCAGCGAGGCGAAGCTCGCCGATCTCGCCGCCAAGCACGACATCGACGACTACACCACCGACCTCGACGCCGCGCTCGCCGACCCGCGGTGGGAGATCTATGCCGACTTCCTCGTCACCAAGGCCCGCTCGGCAGCCCTCCGCAAGGCGATCGCGGCCGGCAAGACGATCTACACCGAGAAGCCGACCGCAGAGACGGCCGCCGAAGCCCTCGAGCTCGCCAAACTCGCCCGCGAGGCCGGCGTGAAGACCGGCGTCGTGCACGACAAGCTCTACCTTCCGGGCCTGCAGAAGCTCAAGCGCCTCATCGACTCCGGCTTCTTCGGCCGCATCCTTTCGGTGCGCGGCGAATTCGGATACTGGGTCTTCGAAGGCGACTGGCAGCCCGCGCAGCGCCCCAGCTGGAACTACCGCGCCGAAGACGGCGGCGGCATCATCGTCGACATGTTCCCCCACTGGAACTACGTCATGGAGAACCTGTTCGGCGAGGTCAAGAGCGTGTACGCCCAGGCGGCGGTGCACATCGCCGACCGCTGGGACGAGAATGGCGAGCACTACACGGCGACCGCCGAGGACGCCGCCTACGGGATCTTCGAGCTCGACGGCGACATCGTCGCCCAGATCAACTCCTCCTGGACCGTTCGGGTCAACCGGGACGAGCTCGTTGAGTTCCACGTCGACGGCACCCACGGTTCGGCCGTCGTCGGGCTGTTCGGTGCGAAGATCCAGCACCGCAACGCGACGCCGAAGCCGGTCTGGAACCCCGACCTGGCCGACGACCACGACTACGACGCCGACTGGGCCGAGGTCCCGACCAACGACGTCTTCCAGAACGGCTTCCGCCAGCAGTGGGAGGAGTTCCTCACCTCCTATGTCGAGGGCACCGACTACGAATTCGATCTGCTCTCCGGCGCCCGCGGCGTTCTTCTGGCCGAGGCGGGTCTGGAATCCAGCCGCGAAGGCCGCAAGATCGAGCTGCCCACCCTGAGCCTGGACTGACCCGCATGCCCCACCTCACCCTGCTCGACCCCGCCGGGGCGACCTCCCAGGTCGCCCTGCGCGAGGCATCCGGATTCACCAAGCCCACCGCACCTCTGCGCAGCCGCGTCGCCTATGCCGCCGCACATGTGGTCCCGAAGGTCGCCGCGGACAACACCCCCGGCCGACCGGCCGAGATCGACTGGGATGCGACTCTCGCCTTTCGCCGCGCGGTCTACTCCTGGGGGCTCGGCGTCGCCGACGCCATGGACACCGCGCAGCGGAACATGGGCCTCGACGCCGCCGCGGTGCGCGAACTGATCTCCCGCACCGCCCAGACGGCACGCGAAGAAGGCGGCTCGGTCGTCGTCGGCGTCAACACCGACCACATCGAGGACGAGCACATCTCCCTCGACCAGGTCATCGACGCCTACCGATCGCAACTCGCCTTCACCGAGGAGCAGGGCGCCGGGCCCGTCCTCATGGCCTCTCGTCACCTGGCGCGCGCCGCGTCCTCGGCCGAGGACTACCGGCGTGTCTACCGCGAGGTGCTCGGCTCCGCGCAGGGCCCCGTCGTCCTGCACTGGCTGGGCACGGCGTTCGACCCGACCCTCGAGGGATACTTCACTTCGACCAAGCTCAGTACAAGCGGTTCGCCGGACTGGCGCGAGGCGTCCGAGGTGCTGCTGCAGATCATCGGCGAGAACACCGACAAGGTCGCCGGCGTGAAGATGAGCCTCCTCGACGCCGCCTCCGAGGTCTCGGTGCGCGAACGCCTGCCGGAGCGCGTCCGGATGTTCACCGGCGACGACTTCAACTACGTCGGCCTCATCGGAGGTGCCGACGTGCCGGAAGCGCGTCAGCCCGAACGCGCCCCATCCTCGCCCCGACAGCACTCCGACGCCCTGCTCGGCGCCTTCGCCGCGATCACCCCGGTCGCCTCGGCCGCGATCCAGGCCCTCGACGCGGGGGATAGCTCTCGCTACCTCGAGATCCTGGAGCCCACCGAAGAGCTCAGCCGACAGGTGTTCGCCGCCCCCACCTTCTACTACAAGACCGGCGTCGCATTCCTGTCCTGGTTGAACGGCCATCAGCCGGCCTTCCAGATGGTCGGTGGCTTGCACTCGGCGCGCAGCCTGCCCCACCTGTCGCGCATCGTCGAGCTGGCCAACGCCTCCGGTGCCCTCGAGCGGCCCGAACTGGCCGCGATCCGCTGGCACGGGATGCTGCGCCTGAACGGCCTCGATGTCCCCGGGGTGATCTCGTGAGCGTCGACCGTCGCCTGTCGATCAACCAGGGGACGATCAAACACGCCGACCTCGCGACCGCACTGGCGGCCACCTCGGCCGCGGGGATCCCCGCGATCGGTCTGTGGCGCGAGCCCGTGCAGGAGGTCGGCCTCGCGACCGCCGCGACGATGCTCGCCGACTCCGGCCTGCGGTTCACCACCCACTGCCGCTCGGGCTTCTTCACGATGCCGGAGGGCCCGGCGCGACGGGCGTCCATCGACGACAACAAGGTCGCCATCGACGAGGCGGCGACCCTCGCCGCCGCCGGAGCCGACGGATCCACCGCGATCCTCGTCCTCGTCGCCGGCGGCCTCCCCGACGGCTCGCGCGACGTCATCGGCGCCCGCGAACGCGTCCGCGACGCCATCGGCGAACTGGCCCCGTACGCCGCCGAGGCCGGGGTCACCCTCGCGATCGAACCCCTGCATCCGATGTACGCATCCGACCGATGCGTCGTCTCGACCCTCGGACAGGCGCTCGAGATCGCGCACGACTTCGACCCGTCCGTCGTCGGCGTCACGGTCGACACCTTCCACATCTGGTGGGACCCCGAGGTCCTGCCACAGATCGAACGCGCCGGACGCGAGGGGCGCATCGCCACCTACCAGGTGTGCGACTGGAAGACACCACTGCCGGCCGACGTGCTCCTCAGTAGGCACTACCCGGGAGAGGGAGTCATCGACTTCGGACCGATGACCCGCGCCATCGTCGACGCCGGATACACCGGCGACATCGAGGTGGAGATCTTCAACGCCGACGTGTGGGCCACCGACCCGCACGAAGCGGTCCGGCGCACATCCGCGGCGTTCACCGCCGCCATCTCCCCGCACCTTCCCGCCTGACCCGCACCGGGTGAAGCCCTAGAATCACGCACGTGACCCGAACACCCTCGTCCTCCCGCAGCGCGGCCACTCTCCACGACGTGGCACGGGAGGCGGGGGTGTCGCTCGCGACCGCGTCCCGTGTGCTGAACGGATCGACCCGCAAGGTCGCCGACAGCTACCGCGTCAAGGTCGAAGCCGCCGCCGCCCAGCTCGGGTACACGGCCAACCTCTCCGCCCAGGCGACCGCCCGCGGCACCTCCGCCGTCGTCGCGCTCCTGGTCGCCGACATCGCCGACCCGTACTTCGGTCAGCTCGCCTCCGGCGTCGCACGCGGCGCCGACGAAGCCGGCCTGGTGGTGACCATCGCCATCACCGAGCGTGACCCGCAACGCGAGGTGTCGCTCGTCCGGGCCCTCCGCGGCCAGCGCCCGCGCGGCCTCATCCTCGCCGCATCCCGGACCACGGGCCCGGACGCGGTCGGCCTCGACCCCGAGTTGGAGGCCTTCCAGAGCATGGGCGGTCAGGTCGTCATGCTCGGCCCGGCGCCCACAGGCATCCGCTCGGTCGCCGTCGACAACGTCGGTGGCGCAAGGGCCCTCGCCACACGTCTGCGCGACCTCGGGTACGACGAGGCGATCATCATCGGGGCACGCGAGGGGATCCAGACCTCCGACGATCGCATCGACGGCTTCACGCGGGGCTTCACCGCCGATGGCGGGCGCATCCGTGACGTCGTACGGTGCGGCTTCACCCGCGACGCAGGCTATGACGCCACCGAGACGCTCCTGGCAGGCGAGGTCCCGACCGGAACGGTGATCTTCGGTATCAGCGACGTCGTCGCGATCGGCGTGATGTCGGCCGTCCGCGACGCGGGGCGCGAGGTCGGCACCGACATCGCCGTCGCCGGATTCGACGACATCGCCACCGGGCGCGATATTCGGCCAGGGCTCACCACCGCGCACGTCCCGCTCGACGAGCTGGGCTACCGGGCGCTGCACGCCACGACCGACGACGACTGGGATCCCGAGCAGCCCGCCCTCCCCGTGGAGCCCGTCGTCCGAGGCAGCACCCCACCCCGCGTCTGACCGCGCACCCGGCCCGGCCGGTAGCTCGCCTCACGTCCGGGCGCGTGAACAACACCGGAGATCTCCGGGACAGCGCGGCCGAATCCCTGCCGAACCGCACGTTCTGAGCCGAATCCCTGTGTCCTCCACGGCCCCTCTGGCGCACGCTCGCCCGGTCCGCCCGTGCGGGCCCACCGACCCGGCCCGCGCCCAGGCGGGATCGCCGTGAACCACACAGGAGATCCGCGCCGCATCGGCGCGGATCTCCCTCTCCGGGGTCACGGACGCCCATGTCTCCTGTGTTGTTCACCGCAGAAGACGTTGCCGTTGGCGAGAGAACGTTTCCTGGATGGATAGAGTGGCGCGAGCGAAAGGAGTGCGGATGTCGCGATCGCCGAAACGGGTGACCATCGCCGATGTCGCCGCGAAGGCGAACGTCTCGCTGTCGACGGTGTCGCGGGTACTGAACGGCAACGCCACCGTCGACCCGGCGATGGCCGAGCGGGTACGCACGGCGGCGGCCGAGCTCGACTACTCCGCAAGCCCACTCGCACGCAGCCTCGTGCTCGGCCGCACCCAGACCATCGCCGTCGTGGTCCCCGACCTCGGCAACCCGACGTTCCAAGAGATCCTCCGCGGTCTCAGTCGCGCGGCAGGCACCGCCGGGTACCACGTGCTCGTGGCCGACTCGGCCGAGACGGTCGACGAAGAGCGGGTGCTCGCCCGGGCGACACGGCGCCGTACCGACGGTGTCGTGTTGTGCGCCCCGCGCATGGACGACGCCGCCCTCGCCTCGAGCCTGCGGGAGCTGTCGCCGGTCGTCGTGGTCAACCGCGCGACAGCGGATGCCCCCGTGGTCGGCGCAGACTATCGCTCGGCCTTCTCCGAAATCCTGCACCACCTCCACCGCCTCGGTCATCGCAGACTCGTCTTCCTCTCCGGGAATCCGCGGAGCTCGTCCAATGCGGCGCGGACCGCCGCCCTCGCGGCGTTCGCCGCGGCGCATCCCGACGTGATGATCACCGAGATCCCCTGCGGCGTCGACGTCGACAGCGGCGCCCGCGTGGCAGGTGAGGTGCGCGCTTCCGGCGCCACGGCCGTGCTCGCCTACAACGACCTGGTCGCCATGGGCGTGATGGGGGTGCTCCGGCGCGATGGCATGCGCATCCCGGATGACATCTCCGTCGCGGGCTTCGACGACATCCCGTTCTCACGGTGGACCTCTCCCACCCTGACCACCGCATCCGTTCCCTCTCGCGAACTCGGCGCCCGCGCATGGGAGGCCATGGAGAGAGCCCTGACGGACGCCTCGGCCCCGCCGACGGCCGACTGGCTCCTCCCCGTGGTCGCCCTTCGCGAGAGCACCG
This sequence comes from Microbacterium sp., assembly GCA_002703245.1. GTDB lineage: Bacteria > Actinomycetota > Actinomycetes > Actinomycetales > Microbacteriaceae > Microbacterium > Microbacterium aquimaris. The sequence continues at coordinate 210 of NZTV01000095.1, read as the reverse complement.
GACCCGCGCCGGCCTGAGTCCGGTCGCCGTCTCGCGGAGACCGCTCCGGCGCCCGTCGAGGTCAGTCGCCCCCCACGGCGTGCGACCGCACCGGCCGGATCCGGACACGTGCTGCGTGATACGCTGAGAAAACGTTTCCTGAGGAGCCCTCGATGACCCACCTCCGCTATGCCCTTGCCGGCGCCGGCGCGCGCGCCCAGATGTACGTCG
>NZTV01000094.1 GCA_002703245.1 Microbacterium sp. | reverse complement strand
GGGTCGGTCCGCGCAGAACAGCAGCGCAATCCCGCAAAGAAGCGAACCAGGAGAAGAGACGATGAAGTTCACCAAGACCCGCCGCGCATGGGGCGCGGCCGCCGCAGCCGCCACCGCGGCATTGGTGCTGGCCGGATGCGCCGGAACCGGAACGACCGATGACGACACGACCGCAGGGGGCGAGCCCGAGGGCCTGAGTGTCGCCCTCTCGAACGGCTTCGTCAACGGGTGGCGCCTGACCCTGATCGACAAGTTCGAGACCGCCGCCGAAGAGCTCAAGAGCGAGGGCATCGTCTCGGAGTACTCGGTGGTCAACGCCCCGGGCGAGAACAGTGCGACCGAGCAGGCGTCGCAGATCCGCAGCCTGATGCTCGAGAGCCCCGACGTGCTCATGGTGATCCCGGCCTCGTCGACCGCGCTGGTCCCGGTGATCGAAGAGGCCTGCTCCGCCGGCATCAACGTGATCATCCTCGACGCCGACATGGACACCAGCTGCGGCACCGTGGTGCGCAACGACTACGGCCAGTGGGGTGAAGACTCGCTCGTCCCCGCTCTCGAGGCCATCGGCGGCGAGGGTGACATCGTCATCAACCGTGGTGTGATTGGCTCCCAGCCCGAGGAGGCTTTCCACGCCCGCCAGCTGGAGATCCTCGAGGACTACCCCGACGTCACCGTCTCGGCCGAGGTGAACGGATACTGCGACTCGGCCACCGCGCAGAAGGAGATCGTCGCGATCCTCGGATCGTTGCCCGAGATCGCAGCCGTTCCGGGCTGCATCGGCGGTATGGGCGTCGTGCAGGCGTTCGAGTCGGCCGGTCGTGAGGCACCCGTCGTCGTCTTCGACACCGACGGAAAGTCGCTGGAATTCTGGCAGACCAGCGGCATCGACAACGGTTCGTACGCCGCCCTGACCGACCCCGGCCAGGTCGTCGCCGCCCTTCACGTGGCCGTCGCGAAGGAGCGCGGGGAAGAGGTCCCCGAGCAGGTCGTGCTGCCCCTCGTGCAGGTGACCCAGGACAACCTCTCCACCTGGGTGGAGCAGCTCGACACCGACGAGTACGCCGCCAACGCGTGGGATGAGGCGTCGACGCAGGCTGCGATCGAGGCGCTGCTCAACGGCGAAGAAGTCCAGGCTCCGGTCGTCGAGTAAGACCGGCCGACCAGTTCGAAGGAGAACTCCGATGACATCAGCGGTGAACAGTCCCCCCGACATCGCCACCGAGACGCGTGCCACCGTGCTCGTCGCCGACGGCGTGACGAAGACGTACGGCAGCACCACCGCCCTCTCGGGCATCGACATCTCGGTCGAGCGCGGAGAGATCCTCGGACTGGTCGGCCACAACGGGGCCGGAAAGAGCACGCTCATGCGCGTGCTCGCCGGCCGTGAGCAGCCCGATACGGGCCACATCAGCTGGCACGCGGGCGGTGCGTGGACCCAGAAGACGGCCGCCGCGGCGGGCGTGCGCATGATCTACCAGGAACTGGCGCTGTGCCCCGACCTGACGGTCGCCGAGAACATCGCCCTCTCCGACCGTTCGGCGCGCGGATGGTCGTGGCGTCGTCGCGCCGAGCGGGACATCGCAGAGGTGCTCGATGAGGTCTTCCCCGGTCACGGGGTGAGCATCGTGCGTCGCACTAGTGACCTGTCGATGGCGCAGCGCCAGATGGTCGAGATCGCCCGGGCGCTGTGTACGCCGCACGTGTCGATGCTCATCCTCGATGAACCCACCGAGTCGCTGAGCGTAAACGCCACCCGGCAGCTCTACGCGCACCTGCGTCGTCTGACCGAGCGGGGCGTGAGCATGGTGCTCATCTCGCACCGCATGCAGGAGGTCCTCGCCGCGGCCGACCGCATCGCGGTCATGAAAGACGGCCGCATCGTCGACGTGGTCGCCGCCGAGGAGACCGACGAGGATGCGCTGCTGGCGGCGATGGGCGGTGAGGTGCGTGCCGACACCGCGACGATGCGCCGCGTGATCACCGGTGGCGACGCCGACGTGCTCTCCGACGGCATGGTCGCGCGCCTCGCCGGGACCGGTCGCGAGGACTTCGTCGTGCAGGCGGGCGAGATCGTCGGGCTGGCGGGGCTCGCCGGCCACGGACAGGATGCGTTGCTCGCCCGGTTGTGGACCAACGCGAGAGGGGCGACTGTGGCCCCACGCCGTGCCTATGTCCCCGGTGACCGCCAGACCAGCGGCATCTTCCCGCTGTGGAGCGTCGCCGACAACCTCACCGTCTCCGCCACCCGCAGCCTGGCCGTGGGCGGGGTGATCCGTTCGGCCCAGAAGCGTCGCCTCGCCGCGGAGTGGGTCGACCGTCTCCGGGTCAAGGGTGGGGCGAAGGCACCGATCACCTCCCTCTCGGGCGGCAACCAACAGAAGGTGCTCGTCGCGCGGGCCTTTGCGACCGACGCCGCCCTCGTGCTGCTCGACGACCCGTTCCGCGGTGTCGATGTCAGCACCAAGAACGAGCTCTACGCCCTCATGCGCGTCGAGGCCTCCCGGGGCCGCTCGATCGTGTGGTACTCGACCGAGAACAGTGAGATGGCCCATTGCGACCGGGTCTACGTCTTCCGGTCGGGACGGATCGTCAGCGAGCTCGTCGGCGACGAGATCACCGAAGACCGCATCATCGCCGATTCGTTCGGCGATGCGCACACCCCGGAGTCGACACGATGACCACCACCGAATCCGTCCGCGCGGGCTTCTCGCCCGTCTCCGCCCCGACCTCGCGGGATCGCCTGCGTGCGAGCGCGGTGAACGGGTCTCCGGCGCTCCTGGCCCTGGTCGCCCTCGTCGTCATCTTCGCGATCACCGCGACCCTTCAACCGGGCATCCTGAGCGTTCCGGGTCTGACCCTCATGCTCATGTCGTCGGTGCCGCTCGTGTTCGCGGCGCAGGCGCAGATGGTGATCATGAGCGTGGGCGACATCGATTTGAGTGTCGGAAGCCTGGTGAGTCTCGTGACGGTCATCGCCGCGACGCTGCTGGCCGACACCCCGCTCATCGCGCTTGCCGTCTTCGCCGGCATCGTCGCGGTCTACGCGTTGCTCGCCGTTGTGGTGCAGCGGTGGTCGGTGCCGTCGATCATCATCACACTCGGCATGTCGTTCGTGTGGTTGGGTATCGGGTTGCAGATCCTCCCCACCCCGGGCGGGCAGACGCCGGAGTGGTTGGCCGTCCTGTCGCAGTGGCGCCCGACGTGGTTCCCCGCGCCCATCGTTTTCATCGTCATCGCGACGGTGATCGGATGGTACGTCACCCGTCGCGCGCGGATCGGCACGCACTTCCGCGCCCTGGGCTCGCAGGCCCCGACGCTGGAGAAAGCGGGCGTGTCTTTGGTCCGCACCCGGGTCGCGGCCTACGCCGTCGCGGCCGTGCTGATGATCTTCTCGGGCCTGATGCTCGCCTCGCAGACCTGGTCGGGTGACATCAACTCCGCGGGGGAGTACACCCTCATGACCATCGCCGCGGTGATCCTCGGCGGCGGCACGTTCTCCGGTGGCCGGGCCCTTCCGATCGGCACGACCCTCGGTGCGGTCACGCTCGGTCTGATCACGGTGCTGCTCAGCCTCATCAACCTCCCCTCCAGTCTGCAGTCTGCCGCGCAAGGCGTGATCGTCATCGCCGTGCTCGCCGGCCGCATCATCACCGAAAAGGTGGCGCGATGAACGCCTCACTGACCTCCGCTCCCTCCGCACGCCGCTCGTTCCCATGGCCTCCGTGGGGCTGGTCGCTCCTCGGTGTGCTCGCGGTGTGGGCGTTCACGATCGCCGTCCGCCCGGGCGCGCCGCTGGACCCGCTGGCCGGAGCGTTCTCGCTCGCGCCCTTCCTCGTGCTCGTCGCACTCGGGCAGATGCTGGTGATCACGCTCGGACCGGGCAACATCGACGTCTCGGTCGGCACGGTCATCTCGATGACCTCTTATGTGTCGGTGGCCGTGGGGGCGACGGCCGGTCCGGTCGCGGGGCTGGCCGCCGGGTTCGCTGCGGGGCTGCTGGCCGGGGCGATCAGTGTGCTCGCGATCCTGGTGTTGCGGGTGCCCCCGATCATCGCCACCCTCGCCACGAGTCTGATCGTCACCAGTGCGACGTTGCTTCTGGCGGCGGAGGCGCGCGGCGGTGCAGACCCGGCGCTGCGCGCATTCGTGAACGCGAAGGTGCTCGGTGTTCCGGTGATCGCACTCGTCGTCGCGGTGCTCACGGTGGTGATCTGGTTCGTGCTGCGACACACGCGGCTCGGCCTGTCGATCATCGCCGTCGGTCAGAGCGCACGCGCCGCCGAGCGCGCCGGCCTCAAAGTCGGCGTGGTCACCGCGACCGCCTACCTGCTGAGCGCCGGATTCGCGGGCTTGGTCGGGGGATTGCTCGCGGCGTACATCTCGCCCAGCACGGTGCTCGGCACGTCATACATGCTCGACTCGATCGCGGTCGTCGTCATCGGCGGAACCCTCATCTCGGGTGGCCGGCCGGTGCCGGTGGGCGCGTGGACCGGTGCGTTGTTCTTCGTGCTGCTGTCGGGGTTGCTCAACCTCGTCGGGTGGTCGATCGGCGCCCAGAACGTCCTGAAGGGCGTGCTGGTCGTGCTCGTCGTGGTGGTCGCCTCCGCGACCACCGGCACCGGTCGCAGCACCCTCCGCCGATGGGGTTCGTCCTTACGCCCCGCCCGCACCGCTGACGCGAACGACGCGACAGATGCCGCGTCGACCTCAGATTTCTCATCCACCGAAAAGAAGGAGACCATCCATGGCTGACCTCGACGACCTCCGTGAAGGAACCGACTACTCCGGCGCCACCACGACCGAGAACGGGTTCCATCTGAAGGGCCAGTCGGGCCAGGACTGGGGGCTTCGTGCCCGCCTGTCGCGTGTGTTCGACCCGGCCGACGGCAAGACCGTCATGCTGGCGTTCGACCACGGCTACTTCCAGGGCCCCACCTCCGGCCTGGAACGCCTCGACCGGTCGATCCTGCCGCTCGTGCCGCAGGCCGACGCGCTCATGTGCACCCGCGGCGCCCTGCGCACGACGATCCCCGCCGACAACGGCAAGGGCATCGTGTTGCGAGCCTCCGGCGGACCGAGCGTCCTGAAGGAGCTGTCGGATGAGGAGCTCGCGGTCTCGATCGACGACGCCGTGCGTCTGGATGCCGCGGCGCTTGCCGTGCAGGTGTTCGTCGGCGGCGAGAACGAGACGAAGTCGATCAAGAACATGACCACCCTCGTCGACCAGGGTCAGGCGGCGGGCATCCCGGTGCTCGCGGTCACCGCCGTGGGCCGCGACATGGTGCGCGATGCGCGCTACTTCCGTCTCGCGACCCGCATCAGCGCCGAGCTGGGCGCCTCGTTCGTGAAGACCTACTACGTCGAAGACGGTTTCGAGACGGTCACGAGCGCCTGCCCGGTGCCGATCGTGATCGCCGGGGGGAAGAAGGTCGAGGAGAAGGAGGCGCTGCGCGTGGCGTATCGCGCGATCCAGGAAGGTGCCGCCGGTGTCGACATGGGTCGCAACGTCTTCCAGTCGGAGCACCCCGCGGCGATGCTCTCGGCCGTGCGCGGCGTCGTGCACGACGGACTGACCCCCGACGAGGCCTTCGACCTCTTCGAAACCCTCTCCCACTGATCGGCCGGTGGGCGTCCTCACGAAGGGCGCCCACCTCATCCAAGGAACACCATGCCCACACTGCGTACCTACGCCGCGCCGACGACGGCCGACGTCATCATCATCGGCGCCGGCATCAACGGCCTCGCGATCGCTCGTGAGTCCGCGCGTCGGGGCCTTCATGTCATCATGATCGACAAGGACGACATCGCCGCACGCACCTCCGCGATCTCGACGCGCCTCATCCACGGCGGGTTGAAGTACCTCGAGCGGCTCGAGATCCCGCTGGTGTACGAGTCGATCCGTGAACGGAACATCCTGCTGCGGACGGCGCCGCACCTCGTGCGGCCGTACCCGATGCTCATTCCGTTCTCGAAGCAGGCGTCACGGCCGGGCTGGCTGCTCTCGTGCGGGCTGATGTTGCACGACGTGTTGTCGCTCGGCAAGCGGCTGCCCTTCAACCGCATCGTCTTCTCCGGGCGCCTCACGCGCGAGTGGCCGTCGGTGGCGAAGGGCGGCGTCGCGTGGGGCGGACTGTTCCAGGATGCGCACGTGCCGGTCACCGAACGGTTCGCGATCGAGCTGGCGGTGGATGCGGCACGGCACGGTGCGACGGTGCTCACCCACACGCCGGTCACGGAGTTGCTGCGAGAGGGCGGCCGGATCTCGGGTGTCGCCTACCAGGACCGTGAGACGGGGGAACGGCGCGAGGTGCGTGCCCCGGTCGTGGTGAACTCCGCCGGCCCTTGGGTCGACGAGGTGCTCGACCTCTCCGGTGAGCATGACCGCAAGATCGGACCGACCAAGGGTAGTCACCTGGTGGTCGACCCGTTCCCGGGCGCCCCCGACACCTGCATCTTCTTCGAGTCGCCCGACGACAACCGTCCGATGTTCGTGCTGCCCTGGTGGGACGGCAAGTACATGATCGGCACGACCGACCTTCCCTATGACGAGTCGATCGAGGAGATCGTCGTCGACGACGACGAGATCGACTACCTGCTGCGGGCGGTGAACGACCTGTTGCCGGAGGCGCAGCTGGCTCCCGACGACGTCCTGTGGTCGTACTCGGGGGTGCGCCCGCTTCCCTATGTCGCCGACCTCGACAATCCGGCGAAGGTCACGCGTGACAGCGAGATCATCGACCACACCGGTGAGGCATCCGGCCTGATGACGGTCATCGGCGGCAAGTACACCACGCACCGCGCCCTCGGTGAAGAGGTGCTGCGCCACATCGAGAAGGCGTTGGGTCTCGACCGTCTCCCCTCGTCGACGCGCGCGGCGTTGTTCCCGGGCGCGCCGGCGGCCTCTCTCCCTCGTTTCCGCAAGACGTTCGTCTCCCGCAGCGTCTTGCCCGAGCGTTCGTCGGGCCGTCTCGCAGACCTCTACGGCGCGCAGGCGCACGCGATCGAGGCGCTGGCCTCGGCCGATCCCACGCTCGCCGAGGTGATCGACGATGAGACGGGGGCCATCGCGGCCGAGATCGTGCATGCGGTGCGCGAAGAGGGCGCCGTCACGCTCGAGGACGTGCTGCTGCGTCGCACCGCGATCGCGCTCAACAGCGATGTCGCGCTGTCGGCTGCGCCGCGTGCCGCGGCGGTGCTGGTCGCGCACGAGGGCTGGGCGTCTGAACGTGCCGACGCGGAGGTGGCGCGCTACCGTGAGTCGGTTCGTCGCTTCCGGCCGCGCGCGCTGGTGACGACGTCGCCCACATCGGTGTGAGAAGAGAAGACGAGGGATCAATGAAGACCTGTGTGATCGGGATCGATGTCGGGCTGACGTCGGCGAAGGCCGCGGCGTTCGATGAGCGGGGGAACGAGATCCGCACGGTGTCGGCGCCCAACCCTCGCGTGGCCGTGTCGCGGGAGCGGCAAGAGGTCGACATGGACGCTCTGTGGGATGTCGTCGCCGATGTGATGCGCGACCTCACCGCCGAGCTGACGCGCGAGGGGTGGACGGTCGCGTCGATCGGCGCGACCGGCCACGGCAACGGTCTCTACCTCGTCGACGAGGGCCTGCGTCCGGCCCGCACCGCGATCGCTTCGACCGACAGTCGCGCCGAGGGGGTCGTCGCGGGTCTCGATCCCGACACCGTCGAGCGGGTGCGGCGGGTGACCGGTTCGATGCCGTGGGCCGCGCAGCCCGGTGTGCTGCTGCGGTGGTTGACCGACAACGAGCCCGAGACGCTCGCGGCGGCGCGCTGGTCGCTCACCTGCAAAGACTGGCTCACCGTCTGTCTGACCGGTGCGCCCAGCGCCGATCTGTCCGATTCGTCCGGTTGCGGGCTGGTGAACCTCGAGACGCGCGACTACGAGCCGGCGGTGCTCGACATGCTGGGTCTTCCGGCGGAGACGGCGCGGCTGTTCCCGCCGTTGCGACGCAGCGACGAGGTCGTCGGCGCGGTCACCGAAGCGGCGGCGCGGGCGACCGGTCTGCCCGTCGGGACACCGGTGGTGGCGGGGTGCATGGATTGCGTCGCCAGTCCGCTCGGCGCCGGTTCGGCCCGGGCGGGAGATGTGACGGTGATCGTCGGTACGTGGGCTATCAACAGCGTCGTGGTGCCTTCGGACATCGAGCCGCCGCGGGTGACGATCAATGCGTTGTTGCCCGAACCGGGCACGATGCTCGCGATGGAGGTCGCCCCGACGTCGGCGGCCAGCATCGAGTGGGCGTCGCAGCTGCTGGGCGCGCGTGCCACCGGACCGGTCACGCCTCGTGACCTTCTCGAGGCGGCGCAGGATGTCGCACCGTTGGCCGACGGACTGATCTTCCTCCCGTTCATCCACGGGGCCCCCGAACATTTGGGGGCGTCGGGCACGTTCCTCGGGATCAAGGACAGCCACCGCTACCCGCACATCGCACGAGCGGTGGCGGAGGGAATCACGCAGTATCACCGGGTGCAGATCGACAAGGTGCGCGCGAGCGGCGCGACCGTCGCCGACGGCCCGTGGACCCTCGCCGGTGGCGGGGCGAAGAATCCGGCGTGGGCGCAGATGTTCGCCGACGTCGTCGGTCATCCGATGCGTCGTCAACTCGGGACGGAGCTCGGCGCGCGCGGTGTCGCGCTGCTGGCCGCGACCGGGATCGGCGTGGATGTCGACGCGTGGCGCACGGATCCCGATCCGGCTCTGGTGGTCGCGCCGGGGGAGAGCCGTGCCGATTACGAGAAGCAGGCGAAGGTGTTCGACCGTTCGATCGCGGCGATGGGTGCCGTATGGGAGGCATGTGCATGACGACGACCACGGTGACCGATGTCGATGAGGCGCTCGCCGAGATCGTGCGGGTCAGTCGCGAGCTCGGCTCCGACCCGTCGTTCGTGCTGCACGGCGGCGGCAATACGTCGATCAAGGCGACCGGCGTCGATGTCACCGGTGACCCGGTCGATCTCGTGCTGGTGAAGGGGAGCGGCTGGAATCTCGGCACGATCGAGGCCGCGGGCTTCGCGCCGTTGCGTCGCGATCGCCTCGCGGAGTTGTTGCGGCTCGACGAGCTCGACGATCCGACGATGGTCAACGAGCTGCGTCAGGCGTCGATGGATGCCGGTGCTCCGACGGCGTCGATCGAGGCGCTGCTGCACGCGTATCTTCCGGGTCGTGTCGTGCTCCATTCGCACGCGGACGCGATCGTCGCCCTCACCGACCGTGACGTCGACGACGCGGAGATCGCCGACGCGCTCGGTGGGGGCGTGCGGGTGTTGCCGTATGTGATGCCCGGCTTCCCCCTCGCGCGCCTGATCGCGCGCACGGATGTCGGCGGGGTCGACGCGATCGTTCTCCGCAATCATGGTCTGTTCACGTTCGGCGATGATGTGGATGCGGTGCTCCAGCGGCACCGTGAGCTCGTCGCACGGGCGGGTGAGGTGGTCGGGACCACCGATTGGGGTGCCGAGGGAGAGGTGGTCGCCTGTCGGGGTGCCGCCGTCGATATTGCGCGTCTGCGTCGCGAGATCAGCGACGTCGCGGGGGTCCCGATGCATGTGCGCCAGTCGACGTCGGCGAAGGCGGATGCATTCGCCCGTCGTGATGGTGTGGCCGCCCGGACGAGTCGTGGCACGGCGACCCCGGAGCATGTGCTCTATACGAAGCGGGAGCCGCTGGTCGGGCGCGACGTCGCGGGCTTCGCCGATGCGTACCGTTCCTATGTGGAGCGCAACAGCGGTCGGGCGACGTCTGCGTTGACGCCGTTGGATCCCGCGCCGCGTGTGGTCCTCGACCCCGAGTGGGGGCTCCTCGTCGTCGGGGAGACGGTGAAGGCGATGCGGGTCACCCACGATGTCGCGGTGCACACGATGGACATCATCGATGCCGCAGACCGTCTCGGCGGTTACCGTTCGCTCGGCGAGGGTGACACGTTCGACATCGAGTATTGGTCACTGGAGCAGGCGAAGCTCGCCGGACGCGCGCGAAAGCCGCTGACCGGGGAGGTTGCGATCGTCACGGGTGCGGCGTCGGGTATCGGCCGCGCGGTGGCCGAGCGCCTTCTCGACGATGGCGCCGCGGTGGTCGGTCTCGACCTGAATCCGAGCGTCGCCGACGCCTTCTCCGAGGAGTCGTGGCGTGGGGTCGTCGGCGACGTGAGCGATGGGGATGTGCTTGCGGAAGCGGTGGACCTCGCGGTCCGCGACTTCGGCGGTGTCGACATGGTCGTGGTCGGTGCGGGGATCTTCCCGCCCAGTCAGCCGATCGCGGAGCTCGACGACGGTGCGTGGGATCGGGCGTTCCGGGTGAATGTCACCGCTCCTGCGCGGCTTCTGCGTGCGTCGCAGCCGTATCTGGCTTTGGCGCCGCGCGGGGGACGCGTGGTGTTGGTGTCGACGAAGAACGTCGCCGCGCCCGGCCCGGGCGTCGCCGCATACTCGGCGAGCAAGGCCGCCGCCGCGCAGCTGGCTCGGGTTGCGGCCCTGGAGTGGGCGGAGCACGGCATCCGGGTGAACCAGGTGGAGCCGGATGCGGTATTCGACACGGCGATCTGGACCCCCGAGCTTCTCAAGGCCCGCGCCGCGCACTACGGCCTCACGGTCGAGGAGTACCGCACCCGCAACCTGTTGCACGTCGAAGTCACGAGCGCGACGGTCGCGGATGCGGTGGCGGCGTTCTGCGAGTCGTTCCCCGCGACGACGGGCGCGCACCTCACTGTCGACGGCGGCAACGACCGCGTGATCTGAGGAGGACCCGTTCGGGCGCCCTTCGCGGTTGCGGAGGCTCCGTCACGACTGCGGCGACTTCTTTGCGATGTGCCGGACCGCCTGCTCGTCGACGGCGACGCCGAGCCCGGGGGCGGATGCGGCGCGAAAACGCCCGGAGTGCGGTGCGGGCGCGCTGGCAAGGTCGAACAGCGAGTTGCGGTGGGGTGGGTATTCGAGTTGTTCGTATGCCGGGGAGGCCAGCGAGAGTGGCACGGCGGCGGCCAGAAGGATGGGACCTGCGAAAGCGTGTGCGTTGCCCCGGACGCCCCGCTTCTCGAGGACGCGAGTCGTGTCGAGGAATCCGGTCACCCCGCCGACCCGGCCGGGGTCGACTCCTGCGACGTCGAGTGTCCCCGTGGCGGCGTGGCGATCGTATCCGCGTGCGTTCCATTCGCGCTCGCCATAGGCGATCGGTGACGACACGGCGGCGTGGAGTGCTCGGTAGCCGTCGGGGTCGTCGGCTCCGAGTGGTTCTTCCGTCCAGGAGACGTCGTACTGCTCGAACGCGCGGATGCGGGACACCGCATCGTCGAGGCTCCAGGAGAGCGTGGCGGCGACGTCGATCATGATCTGTGCATCCGCCCCGAGACGTTCGCGCAGGATCCGGACGAAGTCGACGTCGCGCCGCAGGTCAACGCCGAGTCCGGCATCGCCGCGCTTGCCGTACGCGACCTTCACCCCGACGGCCGACACCCTCTCGACGTGGTGGGCGATGTCATCGGCCATCTCCGTGAGGTCCGCGTGCGTCGCGTGCAGAGACAACAGGGCCGGGAGCGTGCGGTCCGCGCAGCCGAGACGGCTGCCGAGGCTGCGTCCGGTCGCGGTCAGTTCCAGATCCCACAGGGCCAGGTCCACGGCCGAACGGGCGAACATCGCGACGCCGGCGTCGCCGTACCACCACGTCGTCGCGTCGGCCCATCGGTTCACGGCGTCCGGCTCGGCGGGGAGCCCGCACAGAGATTCCCGCCACGCGTCGATCATGGCCGCGGTCGCGCGGGCGGCGGGTTCCGCGATCGTCGCGGCTTCGCCCCATCCGATCACCCCGTCACCTGACTCGATGCGCACGAGGCAGGACCATCTCGTGGAATCGTGGTCGTTGCGTTCGATGTACGGCACGACGAAGGGTTCGACTCGGGCGATCGTGGACATGATGCCTCCTCGGATCGGTAGCATCATATACTGGAAACGATTCCGGAAGGATCGACGATGACTCGACGGATATTGGTGACGGGTGCGGCCAAAGGCATCGGAAGGGCCGTCATGGAGCGCGCGCTCGCCGACGGCGATGAGGTGGTCGCGGTCGATCGGGATCCGGTACCGGACCCGGTCGGCGGCTCGCCGCGGCGCTTGCGTACGCGCCGCGTCGACCTCGCCCGGGTGGCCGAGATCACCGGTCTCGCGGAGTATCTGGCCGAGGACGTCGGCGGTTTGGATGCGGTCGTGCACGCTGCGGGCGTGATCGTGCGCCGTGGGTCCCTCGACGACGTCACCGAGGACGACTTCGACCTCCAGTACGCCGTCAACCTCCGCAGCGCGTTCTTCCTCGTCGTCCGCTTGCGTCACCTGCTCGGCGAGGGGGGATCGATCGTGCTGTTCAGCTCTCAGGGGTGGTGGACCGGTGGGCTGGGGGGCTCGGCTCCCTACGCAGCGACCAAAGCCGGCGTGGTGGCGCTGACCCGGGGGCTCTCGCGAGAGCTGGCCCCGCGTGGGATCCGGGTGAACGCGATCGCTCCGGGGTTCGTCGACACCGACATGATGCACACGCACCTCGACGAAGCCGATCGGGACCGACTGGTGGCCGGGGTGCCGCTCGGGCGGATGGCCGATCCCGCGGAGATCGCCGCCTCGGCGCTCTCACTCACCCGCCCGGATGCGTCATATCTGACCGGGATCACGCTGAACGCCAGCGGTGGGCAACTGATCTACTGAGCGCTCAGGTGTGCGCGTAGAGCAGCTCCAGCGCTTCGACCGTCCGCGCACCGAGCTCGCCCGGCGCGGTGTTCTCTTCGAGGCGGCCCCGGGCGACCTCGACGAGTGCCCGCGCGGGCCCGGTGGCGTCGTATGCCCCCTCGCCGGGGCGAAGGTCGATCCGTTCCTCCGTCCCGTCGATGCGGTGGATCCACACCAGCTCCCGATGGGCGTCGACGATGAGCTGGCCTTCCGAGCCGATCGCGCGGACCTCCAGCTGGTGTTTGTCGTTCCAGGCTCCGGTGTGGTGCGAACCGCCGGAGATCGCCCCGATGCCGCCGTTGTCGAATCGTGCGGCCATGGCGACGTGGGTCTCGACCGGCGCGCCGAGCTCGGCGCTGGTCATCGCGGCCACGTCGACCACCCGGACCGGGAAAAGGCCGAACAGCAGCCCCAGCGCATGACTCAGTTGTGCCTGGCCGTAGCCGCCGCCGGAGATGCGCGGATCGGTCCAGGTCGCCGCATCCGGTGTGGTCGTCGGGTCGGCGTCCGGGTACGAGCCCGAGCCCGAGAGGAGCTCCCGGGTGGCTGAGGACATGTGCACCGTGACGTGTTCGAGGCGCCCGATTCCCCGGGCGTCCAAGGCGTGCCGCGCTCGCCGGAAGATCGGCATGAAGTTCCACCCGAAGGAAATCAGCAACTGCCGGTCGGCGCGCTCCGCGGCGGCGACGAGGTCCCACGCGTCGCCGCCGCGCATCGACATCGGCTTTTCGCAGAGCACGTGTGCGCCGGCGGCGAGGGCCGCCGAGACATGCTCCGGATGGAACGAGGTCGGGGAGGCGACGACGACGATGTCGAGGCCGGGCTCGAGCGCGGCGCGATAGTCCTCCGTGGCGACAGCGAACCCCCACCGGTCCTGCAGCCGGGTCAGGGCGTCGTCGCCGCGCCGGCAGACGGAAACGAGCTCGACGTCTTCACAACCGGCGAGAGTGGGGATGTGGGCGATCGTGGCCCAGGAGCCCGCTCCGATGATTCCCGCGCGCAGGGCGTTCATCCGCTGACGACCCCTCCCGGGTGTCGATCCCCGACCGCCGAATCGTAGAGCGGGATGACGATCGCCGCGTTTTCGCGAAGGCGCGCGTAGGTGGTCATCGCTTCGGCGTAGCTCTCCCCGATTCCGAGGTGGATGTTCTCCTCGACGTTCCGGTAGGCGAACGCCGCGTCGGTGATCGCGACGACGCCGTCGGAGGTGTCGACCTCGACGACCATGGACGACCGGTGGTGCACTCCGCACTCCCACGCGCGGAGGCCGGGCAGGACCTCGTGTGCGCCGTCGACCAGGGTGATGCGGTCGTTCGCCTCGGTCAGCAGCCAAACGAGCAGGTCGTCGGGCACGAAGATGTGTCGCGGGACGTGGCGAGGCAACGGCGGTGCCAGGACATCCTCGATCCATCCCCGGCGAGACATCACGATCTGCGCGTTCGGCAGGGCGCGAAGGTTGCCGAGGGTGTACGCGACGATCGGCGTGAGGATGACGTGTGTGACCGCGGAGGGGGCGATGCCGAGGCGGTCCAGGGCGGTGCGGAAGCCTTCGCGGGCGTTCCGGACGAACTGCGACCGGCCGCTGGGGTGGGAGGCGCGCCACAGGTCATTGAGCTCGCGCAGGTCGTCGGGGGCGCCCGTGTTGACGAGGATGATGTCGGTTCCCCGCCGGATGACGGTCATCCAGAAGGTGGCCTCGAACCACTCGTCCCACGCGGCCATCCAGAAGACCTCGGGGCCTGGTAGGGGCATGCGTCCCATGCTCGCGACGCGCACTTCGAACGTCATTCGGCCTCCTCGCCGGAAAGGTTTCCAGTCCATGTTCGGGAATGGGTGGGGTGGAAGTCAAGGCGACGTGGCCGATCGACGATCCGTCCTTGCGATTCCGCGAGAGGTCTGCTTCACTCGTGCTCGCTGGAAACGTTACCGGCACTGGAGGAATCAATGACGATCGCTACCGCTTCGCTCACGATCGAGCGTGTCGAGGCCATCCCCGTGATCGCGCCCCTGGCGCGCGAGTTCCGTGGGAGCTTCTACCACATGACCCACCGCGCAACGGTGGTCACCCGCGTCTACACGCGGGAGGGGATCGTCGGTGAGGCATACGTGGGGGATGAGGACAAGAGCCTCCACCAACTCGTGCGCATCATCGAGGATGAGATCGCCCCGCGCATCATCGGACTCGACGCGATGCGCACCGAGCAGACGCTCGATGCCGCCTACCCCGTCACGTTCGACATCCTCCGCGATCGCCGCGAAGGCCTGGTCGCGCTGGCCGGAGTGGACACGGCGCTGTGGGATGCGGTCGGCAAGGCTCTCGGGCAGCCGTTGTGGAAGCTCTGGGGCGGATACCGCAACCGTGTCCAGCTCATCGCCATCGGTGGCTACTACGGCGACCCGCTCGGCAGCATCGAGGAGGAGATCGCGTCGTACCGTGAGCTCGGACTGGCGGGGATGAAGTTCAAGGTGGGCGGTCGCACGCCGGCGGAGGACTTCGCCCGCGTCGAGCGCGCGAGGGCGGCTGCCGGAGACGACTTCCTGATTTCCATCGACGCCAATCAGGGCTATCGCACCGAGGACGCCATCGAGATGTCGCGGATGTGCGCCGACCTGGACATCGCCTGGTTCGAAGAGCCGGTGACCTGGCACAACGACCGCAGATCGATGCGGGACGTGCGCTACCGCGGCGAGCTCGCGGTGTGCGCCGGTCAGAGTGAGTTCTCCCCCACCGCGTGCCGCGAGCTCATGGAGGCCGGCGCGGTGGACATCCTGAATTTCGACGCATCGTGGTCGGGAGGGCCGACGATGTGGCGCCGCGCGGCCGCGATCGCGGGAACCTACGGCGTCGCGGTGGGACACCACGAGGAACCCCACGTCTCCAGTCACCTGATCGCCAGTCAGGCGCACGGAACGGTGGCCGAGTGCTTCCACCCCGATCGCGACCCGTTCTGGTGGAACCTGATCGAGAACCGTCCCGAGGCGGTGGACGGGTGGATCGAACTCGGCGATGAACCCGGGCTGGGTTGGACGCTCGATGCCGACTACCTGGCGCGCTACACGGTCTCGTAAGACGATCCGGACGAAGACGATGCACCACACGGAGAGTGGCGAATGAACCCCGACTACCGACCGTCCCCGTCGTTGGGGGACGGTGCCCCAGAAGACAGCGCTCATCTCTTGGCGGAGATGATGCGAATCCGGAAGTTCGAGGACGCGATCCTCGGTCTGTTCTCGAAGGGTCTCGTGCGCGGGAGCACGCACCTGTGCCAGGGGCAGGAGGCGGTCACCGTCGGTGTGGCCTCCCAGCTGCGACCGGGCGATGCGATGGTGTGCACCTACCGCGGGCACGGCGCGACGATCGCGCAGGGGGTGCCCCTCGATGCGTGTTTCGCCGAGATCCTGGGGCGGTCCGCGGGTTTGGTGGGGGGTCGCGGTGGGTCCATGCACTTCACCGACGCCTCACGCGGGGCGATCGGCTCGAACGGCATCGTCGGCGCCCACCTTCCCATCGCCGTCGGCGCCGGACTGTCGGCGCAGTATCGCGGGACCGACGAGGTCTCCGCCGCCTACTTCGGTGACGGTGCCACCAACATCGGTGCGTTCCACGAGTCGCTGAACCTCGCCTCGATCTGGAAGTTGCCGGTCGTGTTCGTCCTCGAGAACAACCAGTACGGCGAGTACAGTCCCGTCGCGGCGACGACCCCCGTCGAACGATTGTCCGGTCGCGCCGCGAGCTACGGTATGCCCGGCTGGTTCGTGGACGGCAACGACATCGTGACGATGCGGGCCACCGCGGCCGAAGCGGTCGAGCGTGCCCGCGCGGGCGAGGGCCCCACGCTGATCGAGGCCGACACCTATCGCCACTCGGGTCACTCGCGCAGCGACCCGGCGAAGTATCGTCCCGCCGACGAGGTCGAGCATTGGTTCGCCCGCGACCCGATCACGTTGCTCGAGCGTGCCATGACGCGTGATGACCCGTCGGCGCAGCAGGTCATCGACGATGTCGGGGCGCGGGTCGACGGTGAGATCCGCTCTGCCCTGGATGCAGCCCTCGCCTCGCCCGAACCCGACCCCGCTGAGAGATTCTTGGATGTGTACGCGTGAGTGAAGCATCGATGGAGACCATCAACTACCGACAGGCGATCGCCCGTTCGCTCGCCGAGGCGATGCGGCGCGACCCCGATGTCCTGTTCTTCGGGGAGGACGTCGCGGTCGCCGGCGGCGCCTTCAAGGCCACTCCCGGGCTGCTCGAGGAGTTCGGTCCGCGCCGCGTGCGCGATACGCCCATTTCCGAGCAGGCCATCGTGGGTGCGGCCCTGGGCGCGGCGGTGACCGGACTTCGGCCCGTCGCCGAGGTGATGTTCGCCGACTTCGCGGCGGTGTGCTTCGATCAGATCGTCAACCAGGTGGCGAAGTACCGCTACATGTCAGGCGGGCAACTGTCCGTCCCGCTCGTGATCCGCATGTCCAACGGTGCCGGCGCCGGCTTCGGCGCGCAGCATTCGCAGCCGGCGGAGAACTGGTTCCTGAACGTGCCGGGACTGAAGATCGTCACGCCGGGGACGGTCGAGGATCTGTTCGGCCTGATGCTCGCGGCTGTCGAAGACGACGATCCGGTGCTCTTCTTCGAGCACAAGAACCTCTTCGCGGTGAAGGGTCAGGTTCCCGCGATCGGCGGCGCGCCCATCCCGCTCGGTCGGGCCTCCGTCGTGCGGCGGGGTGGCGACGTGACGATCGTCGCCAATCAGCAGATGCGCCATGTGTCGCTGGCCGCGGCGGACGAGTTGGCGCGCGAGGGCATCCAGGCGACGGTGATCGACCCGCGCACTCTGGTGCCCTTCGACGACGCCACGGTGCTCGACAGTCTCCGCGAGACCTCCCGCCTCGTGGTGGTCCAGGAGGCCCCGCCGGACGGGAGCTGGGGGGCGAGCCTGATCAGCCGGGTCGTGAGCAAGAACCTCGAGTTGATCGATGCGCCGCCGGCGCTGGTCGCGGCCGAGGAGATCCCGGTGCCGTACGCGGCGGCCATGGAAGAGCGTTGGCTGCCTCGCGCGAGCGATGTCGTGTCCGCCGTCCAGCGGGCAGTGGCCTACTGAGGGAACATGCGGCGCCGGCGCCGGCGCCGAGCTCTGATTCTCCCGCGTGATCCCCTGCTCGAGCTGAGGTCCCTTCGCAACCGGAAAGGTTTCCAGAAACGTTGACAACGCCGTCTACGACTCCTACGCTCTCGACCAACGAACCGCCGCCCCGCGACGGGAAGGACTCAACGATGATCCGAACGCCGCGAACGCGAGCGCGCCGCCGCCGCGCGCTGGGCCCGGGGGTCGGGTTCGCCCTTCCGCAGATGCTGCTGATCGCGGTGTTCGTGCTGTGGCCGCTGTGCATGGTCTTCTACTATTCGACGACCAAGTACGACGGTCTTTCCGACCCGATCCCGGTCGGGCTGGCGAACTTCGAGTTCCTCGCGACGTGGAGCGATTTTCACCGCATCCTGCTGAACAACCTCCTTCTGGTGGGCGGCGTCGTCTTCTGGGTGTTCGTGCCGTTCGTGCTGGCCATCTTCATCTTCCCGATGAGGTCGGCTTCCGCAGTCCGCGCCGTCCTGTACATCCCGGCGATGCTCCCGCCCATCATCGTGGGAGGCGTCTTCCGGATCGTGCTGGCCGACGACGGCCCGGTGAACACCTTCCTTCGGTCGATCGGCTTGGGGTGGCTGGCGCCGGGCTGGTTCACGGATGCGAACTTCGTGCTGATCACCGTCGTGCTGGTGATCGGGTGGGCGACGCTCGGCAGTGGCGTGCTGTTCTACTCGACCGGTATCGCGGCGATCTCGCCGTCGTACATCGAGGCGGCATTGCTCGATGGAGCCAACCGTCGGCAGCTGATCTGGCACATCTATCGGCCGGCATTGCGCCCGATCACCCGCTTCTGGGTGCTGCTGCTGACCGTGTCGACCGTGACCGGCTTCTTCCCGTGGATCTACGGGTTGACCCAGGGTGGGCCGGGCGTGGCATCTACGACGCTCGACTATGCGATCTACGTCACCTTGAATCAGGGATCGCAGCTCGGTCGGGGGGCCGCGATCGCGGTGGTGAGCCTGTTCTTCATCGCCATGATCGTGCTGATCCAGGCCGGGATGCGACGAATCCGCCGCGCAGAGGAGTGGAGCTGATCATGCGTCGTAACTGGTTGGGCATCGCCGTGGTGGCCCTCTCTGTCCTCGTGGTCCTCGGCCCGATCCTCTGGGTGGTCCGCGTCGCTCTCAAACCGGAGGCCGACTACATCGGCGCTCCCGCCGACCTCGGCGGGGGGTGGACCTTCGACAACATCGTCACGGTCTGGACCGCCGGCGGCATGGCGGGGGCGATCCTCCACTCGACCATCGCGGTGTCGGTGGGCGCCACCCTCGCCGTCACACTCGCGTGTTGCACGGGGTACGCGCTGGCCCGCTATCGCTTCCGTTCCCGTTGGCTCGTCGCCTCGATCGCGATCGGTGCGATGTTCCTGCCGGCCTCCGCGCTGGTGATCCCGATGTTCGAGATCCTGCAGACGATGGGAATGCTGGATTCCCTCGTGTGGCTGGGCGTCGTCTACGGCGTCCTGTTCTCGGCCTGGTCGACCGTCTTCATGCGCTCGTTCTTCCTCTCGATGCCCGAAGAGGTCTTCGAGGCGGGGGAGATGGACGGCGCGGGCGCCGTCACGCAGTTCGTGCGGATCGCGCTGCCGATGGCGAAGCCCGCGATCGCGACCGCGTTCGTGCTGACCTGCTTCTTGCAGTGGTCGGAGCTCCTCCTCGCGCTCCTGCTGCTGCCCTCGGGCGACACCCCGACCGTCTCGGTGGCGATCGCCCAGTTCTCCTCGCAGTTTCGCACCGGAGGCCCACTCACTGCCGCGGCGATGATCGTCGGCACTATTCCCGTTCTCCTCCTGTTCGTGGTCGGCCAGCGCTGGTTGCAGGCAGGAGCCCTCTCGGGAGCGGTCAAGGACTGACCGTTCTCGTTCACCCCACCGATGGAGGTAACACAATGAAGTACACAGCAAGGCGTGGAGCAATGGCGTTCCTGGCCGGCGCGTCGGTCATCGGCCTTCTCGCCGGATGTGCGGGCGGCGATGACGGAGGCGGCGAGGATGCCGCTTCGTCGGTCTCGCTTCTCAGCAGCGGCGACGCCGACACGACGCAAGGCCAGGGAAAGGCGCTCAGCGACATCCTGTCGGGGTTCACCGAAGAGACCGGGATCGAGGCGACGCTGGACCGGGTGCCGTTCGATCAGTTCCTGGCGTCGGCGACGACGAAGGCGCGAGCCGGCAAGCTCAGTGACGTCGTCGAGATGCTTCCCGGGGCGAACTTCGAATCGCTCTTCAGCTCGATGGCCGATCTGACGATGGCCGACATCGAGGGTGCGGATGCGCTCGCGGGGTGGCAGTCCACGGTCAAGTCGGTCGACGACGACTCCGTCTTCGCGGGTGTGCCGGTCGGCGCACAGGGCGTGGTCTGGTACTACAACAAGGAACTGTTCGATCAGGTCGGTCTCGATCCCGCGACGCCCCCGGCGACGTGGGACGACATGCTGGGCATGTGTGCCACCTTCAACGACGCGGGCATCTCCCCGATCGGGATGTCCGGTGGTGACTCGTTCATCCTCTGGTGGGCGTGGTCGGCGCTGTCGCCGCAGTTCTTCTCCGCCGAGGACGTCACCGCCGTCCGCGCCGGTGAGATCCCGCTCAACGATCCGCGTTTCGCGGACTCTCTGGAGCCGCTGCTGGAGTCGTACGAGGAGGGCTGCTGGAACGAGGACTTCGCGGGCAAGACCTTCACCGACATCGAGGCCGATTTCGCCGCCGGTGAAATAGCGATGGTGCCGGGGTTGATCTCGAACGCGATCAACTGGAGCGTCTGGGATGAGAAGTTGGGTACCGACGCCTATGGCGTGTTCAATTCACCGAAGGTCGCGGGAACGACCCTCGAGGGGCAGTTCTTCAACCCGGTGCTGATGTACGGCATGAATGCCGAGACCGCCGATCCGGAGGGGTCGATCGAGCTCATCGAGGCGTTGGTCTCTGTCGAGGGCCAGACCACCTTGCTCCAAGAGGCGAGCCAGTTCCCGAACCGGACCGACGTCGACGTCGTCGGCATCACCGGCTCGACCGGAGCCGGGTCGATCCTCGACATCGTCAAGGAGGTGGGCGGCGTCGACGTGGCCCAGAACCAGTTCAACGGTGCCGCGCAATCCGCTTCGTGGACCAATCTCACGCAGACGATGATCTCCGGCGACATCGAGGGCTTCCTCGATGACCTGGAGAAGCAGCAACGCGGCTGAGGCTCTTCGCGTGTGGCGGGCCGTTCCGGCGGTCCGCCACAGGGAAGATGACATGAGCGTGGTCTGCGGGCCACCGACCGTGAAGAGGGGGGCGTCGGCGATGCCGAGAGAAGCAGGATCTCGAGACTGGTCACGACCGCGCGAGTCGAACAGGCCGCGACGGCCGGGCATGAAGGAGGTCGCGGAGCGCGCAGGCGTGGCGATCTCGTCCGTCTCGCGGGTGATTTCGGGCCACCCCGATGTCAGCGAGGCGATGCGTGCGCGGGTGATGAAGGCCATCGAGGAGCTCGAGTTCCGGCCGGATGCCCGCGCGCAGAGTCTGCGCACCGGATCGACCCACACGATCGGCTTCATCGCGGCAGATATCTCCAACCCGCTGTTCGCCGAGATCGCGACGGGTGCCGAGATCGAGTTGCGCGCGTGGAACTACTCGATGCTCGTGGCCAACGCGTTCAACGACGCCGAGTTGGTGCGCGAACAGCTTCTGCTCATGGAGCATCGCAGCGTCGACGGGTTGCTGCTGTCGGTCAGCGATGAGACCGACCCCGAGCTGCAAGCTGTGTTGCAACGGATGCCCTTTCCGATCACCCTCATCGACCGTGACGTCCGAGGTTTCACGGGATCGGCGGTGCTCAGCGACCACGCGGCGGGCCTCGAGGAGGCTGTCGCCTGCCTCGTCTCGCTCGGGCACCGTCGGATCGCGCTCGTCAACGGCAGCGAGAAGGTGCGCCCTTCTCGCGAGCGTGCCGCCACCCTTCGCCGCGCGCTCGAGCATGCCGACGGTGTGGTGCCGGAGTTGCGGATGGGAGAGTTCTCCGCCGAGTACGGCTATGCCGCTACGCGTGAACTCATGGCGAAATCCGCGAGGCCGACGGCTGTCATCGCCGGAAGCAATCAGATCCTGATGGGCGTGCTTCAGGCGTTGCGCGACCTCGCCCTCACGGTTCCGGACGACGTGAGTCTGGTTTCGTGTGATGACCTGCCGGTGCTGTCGTTCCTCGACCCGCCGGTGAGCACGATCGCGCGGGATCCTCTGGCGATGGGCACGCAGGCCGCGCAGCTCGTTCTCGAGGAGATCGACGGCGCGGCACCGAAGTCGGTCGTCCTGGCGACCGAGTTCCGCCGGACGGCCAGCTGCGGCGCCCCGGCCGCTCCGTAACGTACGCCCCGTCGGACGGCGCGCCGTCGACCTCGCGGGGATGCTCGTGAATACCGTACCCTGAAGAAAAATCGATTGCGCATCGTTGCGCGATGGGAGTTGGCCACGCATGAACGCACCCTCGACGGTTGACCTGCTCACCCTGACCGAACCGAGCCCGCCGCTGGGCGGCTTGGGCTATCGCAACGCCACGGGGGTGACGCACGCCCTCTGGTCGCCCCACCCGGAGGTGGTGGGGGAGCGAACGGTGCACGCGCGGACCGTCCGGCTCGCGGAACCGACCGCGCTGCACCGCCTGATCGTGCGACCGGGCCGCGGCTACCACAAGTGCGGCAGCGAGGATCAGTGGGATTGGGTGACGGCGTTCCGGCTGCGCGTGCGCGGAGAAGACGGATGGCGCACAGAGATCGAGATGACAGAACTGCCGGCGCCGGTGTCGGCGGCGGCGGAGCCGCTTTCGATCGATCTGGGCGGCGTGGTCGTCGATGCGGCGACGATCGAGGTGCTCGGGTCCGGCCTGGATGGGCCCTGGACTCCGTGGAATCTCGCGGAAGACGCGTTCCAACTCTTCGGAGACGCGCCCGTCGAACCTGCGACGGCCGAGATGAGGCTGACCGAGGCCGGCATCGATCTGACCGGACTACCCGCCGGTGTCGAGGCGCGGCTCCTGCGGGGCGAG
This sequence comes from Microbacterium sp., assembly GCA_002703245.1. Lineage (GTDB taxonomy): Bacteria > Actinomycetota > Actinomycetes > Actinomycetales > Microbacteriaceae > Microbacterium > Microbacterium aquimaris. The sequence continues at coordinate 681 of NZTV01000094.1, read as the reverse complement.
GTGCGTTTCACCGCGGCCACGTACGAGGTGGGCTTCTCGCTCGGGAGAGCGGCGTTCAGTTATCTGGCGCTCGACGACGAGGGGCGTGGCAGAGTCGACCGCGATCTTCTTCTGCATCGGCCCGGGGTCGATCAGAGCGGCGTGATGCTGCACCCGGTGGGGCACGCCGCGGTGGCGTCGCCGGCGCGACACTGGCGGGTGCTCGGCGACGTGCGGGTTCGCGGCAACGTCGTGCGGTACGACCTTGAGATGCCCGATGCGGGCCAACGCCTCGAGCTGCAGTGGAGCATGCAGCCGGATCGGATCGTGCTTGAGGCCGTCCGCACGGGTGAGACCGATGTCGAAGCGTGGGAGAGCGCCGCCTGGCAGGTGGGCTTCGATCCGTCGGTCGCGGCCGTCGCGACGCTGGGCTCGCTGGTCCGCCGCGGGAGAACCGGACTGCTGGAGCTTCCCGTGGTCCTCCATGCGCCGGGTCATGGTGCCCTGGTGACGAGTTCGGACACCTCGGAGGTGACGTGGCGATCGGATGCCGATCGTGAGAGCGGGTGGCTGTTGGGGCAGATGAAGCTCGGCGAGAGTCCCACGCCTCGTGGGACGTCTCTTCTGCGCGCGGGGCGGTTCGCCGCGACGGTCGAGTTCGCCGCGCGGGCGGTCGGCGTCGAGGCGACCGCCGACGCGCCC
>NZTV01000019.1 GCA_002703245.1 Microbacterium sp. | reverse complement strand
GGCTGCGACTCGTCGAAGTAGTCGGTCGAGAGCTTCACCTCGATGTTCGGGTGGTCGGCCATGCGCTCCAGCCACGCGGTGTACCCGTCGACGGGCAGGCCCTCCCACGTGTCGTTGAAGTAGCGGTTGTCGTAGGTGTACCGCACCGGGAGACGGCTGATGACCTCCGCCGGCAGATCCTTCGGGTCGGTCTGCCACTGCTTGGCGGTGTAGTCGCGGATGAACGCTTCATACAGGGGACGACCGATCAGCGCGATCGCCTTCTCCTCGAGGTTCGCCGCCGACTTCGTGTCGAACTCCCCCGCCAGCTCGTTCACCAAGGCCTTGGCCTCGTCCGGGCTGTACGCGGCCTGGAAGAACTGGTTGATGGTGCCGAGATTGATCGGCAGCGGGTACACGACGCCCTTGTGGTTGGTGTAGACCCGGTGCACGTAGTCGGTGAAGGTCGTGAAGCGGTTGACGTACTCCCACACGGTCGGATTCGACGTGTGGAACAGGTGCGCACCGTACCGGTGGACTTCGATCCCGGTCTCCGGCTCGTACTCGCTGTACGCGTTCCCACCGATGTGCGGTCGGCGGTCGATGACCGTGACCTTCCGGCCCGCCTCCGCCGCCCGTTCGGCGACGGTGAGGCCGAAGAAGCCCGATCCGACGATCAGGAGATCCACCTCAGGCAACCTCGGTGCCGTCGCTGGCTTGATCGCCGTGCGAGCCAATCGGATCGGCCGCTTCAAATCGCATCTCCGCGGCACGCACGCTCACGGGCAACGATGGGTGAATCGCGGCGTCGGCAGCGCGGCCACGATTGGGGTCCAGCACCCGGTCCGGGGCGTACTGCATGAGCTTGATGCGCTCCAACGAGTCCTCGAGGAGCGTGCGATTCGTGCGCAGCATGTCGGAGAGCACGAGCAATGCGAGACACAGGAGCGATCCGACAAGCAAAGAGCTCCCGAGAACGAGCGACTGGATGTGATCGCCGGCCACACCCATCCACGTGAGTACGAGGAACCGAGCGAAAGGAATCGCCGCTCCCAGGAAGAACAAGACCGCAAGGGTGAGGAACACGACATGCGGCCGGAACATCACATAGCTGCGCATGATGGCCTGCCCCGATTGGCCCATGTGCTGGAAGATGTTCTTGAACAGCCGCGATTCCCGCGTCTTCGCGTTCGTGGTGACCGGCAAACTCGCAATTCGCAGGCGCTTGTTTCCCGCCTGAATGATGGTTTCCATGCAGTAGCTGAACTGTGTCACCACGTTCAGTCGATAGAGCGACTCGCGCGAGTACGCCCGGAACCCACTCGCCGCATCGGGCAGATCTGTCCCGGCGGCGAAGTTGACGACGCTGCTCCCGACGCCCTGCATGAGCTTCTTGAAGGGCGAGAAGTGCTCGATGGTCTTCGTCTGTCGATCCCCGATGACGATGTCCGCCTCACCTCTCAGGATGGGTTGCACGAGATCGCCTATCCGATTCTGCGGATACTGGTTGTCGCCGTCCGTGTTGACGACGATGTCAGCGCCATGCTGAAGTGCGTAGTCCACGCCGTCGCGGAACGACCTCGCCAGTCCCATGTTCCTGGTGTGGAAGACGAAGTGCTCAACACCCAGATTTCGTGCTACCTCAACGGTCCGATCGGTGGAGCCATCGTCAACGATCAAGATGTGGATCTCGTCGATTCCATCGATGTGCTTTGGAATGCTCTCGAGCACGAGCGGGAGAGTGGTCTCCTCGTTCAGACAGGGAACCTGAATGAACAGGCGCATGCGATTCCTTTCGAAGCCGGGCACCGCGGGGCCGCACTCATGAAAGCCTCGCGAGGGATCCACTGGATTGTAGCTGAGGCTTCCTGGCAGCCGGTCGCGGAGTTGTTCTATGCACCGAGGGTGTCACGCCATCGTTCGGGCGAAACCAGATCGGCATCGCGGTACCGTCGAGCGAGCTCCGGCCACCGCCTGCGCAGCTCACGGTGCAGTCGGATGCTGTCTCGGAGGAGCCGCCGAGCAAGATTCCTGTTTCGGACGAAGAGATGTGGCTCTCCGGTCGCCGCGGACTCAACGACAGCGCTGTCGTATCGCCAAAGTCGCCACCATCGCGCCTGCCCGGCGGACAACCTCACTTCAGCGGCATTCTCCTCGCGGTCTCGGGGACGGTGGAGCCACTGAAGGGTGATCGCGCGAATCATGAACACGACCAGGCCCACGCCTGCTGGGCGATCCGACTCATCGGTCGGCAGATTGGTGGGGCGCGGGGCATGTATTGCAGCTGTGTGCCCTTTCGTTTCGGGATACTCAGCGGCGAGAGCGCGAGCTGCGGGGAGTGCCTCGCGGAGATCGGGATGCAGATGGTCCGGTCCCGAGAGGATCGCGCGCAATGCGGCGTGCCGAAGAGCAACCGGATAGTACTGCATCGCCATCACGTGCTTGAGGTCGACACGTCGGCTGTGCTTGAGCAGCGACCCCCCACGTCGGGCGGTCGAGTGGAGGAGTGCGGTGAGGATACGGTTGCGGGCGTGGAAGTACGCCTGCCAATCGACTTGGTCATCCTTCCCCGTCCAGGCGACGTGCCAGAGCGCCACGCCTGGAAGCGACACTGTCGCCACTCCCCGCTGAGCCGCACGCAAAGAATACTCGGCGTCGTCCCATTTGATGAATGCGGGAAGGGCCAACCCCAAATCACCGAGCGCACTCGTCGGGACGAGGCACATCCACCATCCGTTGTAGTCCGCGTCTATGCGCCTGTGGAAGGAGGGCTCCTCTCGAAGATCCTGCTGTGCAAGGTCCACCGGCATCCGATCCTGATCTACGGGTCGCCACATGAAGGGCCTCTCATCAACCACCTCTGCCCACGCATAGAGCCGGGATCGGTTCAGGAGATCAAGCATGTGCCCCCCCACGATGGTCGGCACCGTGCAGTACGCGCCGAACATCACCGCGCGTCGTATTGACTCTGGTTCGACCTCCACGTCGTCGTCCATGAGGAGAACGAACTCGGACGCAGTATCCGCTTGGGCCGCCAGCATCGCTCGGGCGTATCCGCCGGACCCGCCGACATTCGGCTGGCGCACCACCGCAAGAGTGCCACCGAGGTCTCCAGCGGCTTTACCAAAGTCCGCGTGCTCAGTGACAAGATTCGTCCCTTGGTCGACGACGATAATCTGTCGGAGTACCGACCTGGCACCCGGGTCCGCGGCTATCGCCGTGAGAGTGGCGACGCAGTACTCGGGCTTGTTGAACGTCGTGATCCCGAGGGTCGCCGCGGGGCGTCGGACAGGCGCCTCTTCCACACCCCAGCGTGCGTGCGCGATGTGCATCGCAGAGCGGGCATAAGCCTCCAACCATAGCCAGCCGCCATCTTCGATATCGCCGAGCGGAACCACGACGGTGCGCAATTTCCCCGAACTTAGCCGACTCACCCGCTCACATCGGCCGTCCGCAGAGGATCTCCACACCTCCACATCGCCCTGGCCCTGTACCTCGACCGACACCTGAACCTTGTCGATGCCGCACCACTTCCGCCAATAGGCGGCGGGAAACGCGTTGAAGTAGGTTCCCAAGCTCACGCGCGACCCGGCGGTCAACGTCAGAGTGTGGCGGCCACTCACCTGCGCGGCTCCGTCGTCGATGGCGAAGTAGAGCGGATGAATGTCTTTGTCGTCCTCCTCGGGGAACACGACACTCGAGAGTGTGTTCATTCTTCACTTCCGCCCGCATGGCCGGCTGCTCCCGAACGCCTCATTCTGTCCGCGTCCCGCCGAAGACGTGAACCCCCAATGGCCACACCAACACCGAATCCGGCGGCGTCGGCGAGGGTCATGACGAACCTGCTGATGAGCGCGAAGCTCAGCGCCTCACCCGGGTCAGCCACCGTCGACAGCGCCAAGATGAGCGCAGCCTCGCGCGCGCCCACCCCTGCCGGTGCGATCACGACGAGGAACCCGACCAGCCACGCGAACGCGAACGCGCCGGCCGCGAGGACGAACGTCGTCCCTGGTGCCATCTCCCTTAGGAGCACCCACGCTTGGACCCCCAGGACGAGCCACATAGCTGCGGACCACGCCGCTGAAGCAAGAAGTGGGCGCGCGCCAATCCTCACCGGCGCATCGGGACGGCGTGTCAACCTGAACGCCATTGACACGAGTCGGTCAAGGACCGCAGGAAATAGCAGACACGCGAGGAGCACAGCGACGACCAGCGCCCACCAGTACTGGCCGACAGCACCGGGCACGGACAACACGAGGCCGACCGCACCAATGATGCCCGACGTGACGACACCCACGATCATCGCCACAATCGACCCGGTCATGGCGCGCGCCCGCGAGACACCGTGGTCCCGAGCGAACTCGGCCTGCGCGACGACGGGCCAAATGGAGCCCGGCACATACTTGCCGACCTGCGAAAGAAAGAAGACCCGGAACGCCTCTGAGACATGTGCACGCAGCCCGACGGCATGCATCACCGCACGCCACGACATCGCATTGAGGCCGAGCGCAACCACGCATGAGAAGAACGCGACCAGCACCGCAGCCCATGTCAGTTGCTTGAGCGCGGCCAGGACCTCATCCCACGTCGCGACAAGCGCCCAGGCCAGCAGGCCGAGCGCGACCGCGAGGAAGCACGCGCGAAGGATCCTCTTCATTGCGCACGCATCCACTCCCACATAGCGGTGAGGCCTTCCTCGAGATCCACACCGGCTCGCCAATCCAGCTGCGATGCGGCAAGGCCCACATCCAGCCAGGTCGAAGGCGCGTCGACCCCGCGCGAGGGCAATCGCTCGATACGTACCTCCACATCGCCGGTCACCTTGGCGAACGTCGCGGCAAGTTCATCGAGCGACGTGGCCCTCCCCGAGCCGACATTGACGACGCGGGGTGGTCTCTCGCATCCGACGGCGGCTGCCACAGCCTCCGCCACATCGTCGACGTAGACGTAGTCCCTTGCGACGGCGCCGCTGCCGTGAATCCGAATGGGCTCACCAGCCAGCAACGAACGCATCCAAACCGCGAGCACCCCCTGGCCACGCGCGCCGCGTTGGCCAGGACCGTAGGCATTCGACACCCTGAGAACGACCGAGTCGGCGATCGCGTCCAGCACTATCCTCTCCTCGGCGAGCTTGTACTCTCCATACTTGTTCGACGGCGACGGAGCGTCTGACTCCACATAGGGAGCGCTCGCCGGGGGTCCGTACACGGTGCCACCGGACGACAAAAGGAGCATGCGCGGTGGAGAGTCGAGACGCTGAACCGCGTTCACCGCGTTGCGGAACTCGGCAAGCTCAACTTCGACAACGTCGGGGCGCGCGGCCGCCACGGTGGGGCTGACTGCGCCAGCGGCCCAGATGATCACGGACACATCGTTCGCTATCGGCGCGAGCCTTCTCCCATCGAATATCGGGGCCGCCCGCGTGAAACCGTGGGTACGGTGACCGCGCGATCGCAACGTGGCCCCGATAGCGCTACCGAGGAATCCGGCGGACCCGACGAGGGCAATGTCATACACTTGCAAACCGCCACCGTTCATTGCTCGGAACCACATCATCCTATGGCCATTGCGCGCATCCTCGTTCTGACTTCCACCCTCCCCGCCCGTCTGGGCGACGGCACTCCCGCGTTCGTCGCGGATCTCGCCATTGCCATGGGGACAGAATTCGAGGTGCGGATCATCGCCCCCTCGGTCCCGGGCGGCGCTGCGTATGAGCGGCTCTCCGAGACCGTCGACGTTGTGCGGTATCGGTACTTCCCGAAGCGCTGGGAGGACGTCGCCGCTGGTGCGATCCTGGAGAACGTCCGGTCCCGCAAGTCGCGTCTGCTCCAGATCCCGCCCCTGCTCGCTGCACTCGCACGGGCGATAATGCGCGAGACTCGGCGGTTTCGCCCCGATGCCATTCACGCGCATTGGATCATCCCGCAGGGCCTCGTTACGCGCGTCGCCGCCCCACGCATTCCGACCGTTGTGACCACGCTGGGCGGTGATCTCTACGCGCTCAACTCGCCCCCCGTCCGCCGCGCCAAGACGTCGGTGCTTCGGCATGCGGCCGCTGTCACCGTGATGAACGAGGAGATGCGCTTACGCGCGATCTCCCTCGGCGCCGACGCCGAACGAACGCTCGTCATCCCCATGGGGGCTCGCCTTGCGGCACTCGAGGAGGAGGTCGGGACATCCTCGCCTGACGGCTCTCCCTCCCCCGATCCGATTCGACTCCTGGCCGTCGGACGGCTCGTCGACAAGAAAGGCTTCGACGTCCTTCTCTCCGCGCTAGCCGGGGCCAGCTTCCCCTATCGCCTCCACATCGTTGGTGACGGCCCACGACGCGGTGCACTCGAGAGCCAGGCGGCGGGCATGCCCGTGCGCTTCCTCGGGCAGCTTGGACGCGAAGCGCTCACCGAAGAGTATCGGAGTACCGATATTGCCGTCTTTCCCTCCCGGCGGGCATCGACCGGCGACCAGGACGGGCTTCCGGTCGCCCTGTTGGAGGCGATGGGTTCGGGTTGTGCTGTCGTGGCATCAGATCTTGCCGGTCTAAATGAAGCGGTGGAAGACGCGGGCAGCGGCCTCCTCGTCCCAGAAGGGGACCCCGCACAACTGCTAGACGCCATCGAGGAGCTGGCTTCGGACGCCTCCCTCCGGTTACGCCTCGGCGCTGGAGCACGGGACAGGGCAGAGTCCTACTCCGTGGAAGCCGTAGGCGAGCGCTATCGCACGCTGTTTCGCGATGCTCTACGCCTGTGAAGAGGGTGGGACCTGACGCCTGTCTCTCGAACGACCCGATCGGTCCATCACCGCTCCTACGACGAGAACGATAGCCACGAGACCGAGTGCTGTCAGGCTCACGACGCTCCCGACCACCACGCCTGCCCCCACGTATGTGAACTCGACCCGGTGTGAGCCCCGGGGGACGAGTACGGCGCTCGCAGCTTCATCCGCTTCGACGATCTCCGCTGGTTCGCCGTCGATGCTGACCGCCCAACCCCGATGCATCCAGTCCGCGACGACCAGATACCCGAGGCCGTCGGCCTCCACGTCCGCCACGAGCTGATCACCCTCGTCGAGAACGACGTCCACCGCGGCGGTCGATCCGGAGATCTCCGGACCGGGGCCGCTGAGGATCACCGTGGACGGCGATAGTTCCTGGTCCCCCAACCGTCGCAATCGTTCGTCGGACGCTGGATAGGACTCAGCCAAGCCTGCCCAGCGCACGCGCGGCAGTGCGCTAAGCCGCTGCCAGACGGTCCCATGGTCGTCCGCATAGACAAGAGAGAGCCCGTCGTCGGAAGGGGTGATCACGCTGAGCAGTGGGGCGCCATCGGCATCGGCGCTCACGGAGACGGGGCTGCTGGTAGAGATCCGCAACGAAGCGCCCTCCGGGATCGCGATCTGCTCAGCAGCGACAGCGACTTGGATGACCTGCGGGTTGAAGAGGTCACGCGTGAGCGCCCCGCCCGCCAAGATCCGACCGCCGCTATCGAGCACGTCCACCGAAACGGTCACCTCGTCATCGGCTTCTGCGGAGAGCGCCGCGATCGAAATGTTCACCCCGCGAATCGCATCCGCCTCGAACGGCACGACGACAGGATCACCGGGGGCGATGACCCGGGTTTCGCCGCCCTCGCTGTGACCATTGGCTTGCCCGTCGAGCGACATGGTCTCGCCCGGGATGGTCTCGCCTGGCGAGGTCACCCAGGCGGAGACCGATAGTCGGTCCAACATCGATCGTTGGCCATCCGTCTCCTCACCGGGAAAACGAAGCGTCGGGTTCGTCGGCGACTGCCCCGCACCGAACGCGCCGAGGTCGAGAGCGAGCAGGTAGCTTCGCCACGACTCCGGTTGGAAGGTGTGTGCGGTGAGGGACCGGACTCCGTATGCCGTACTTGTCGACCCCATGAACGTTGACGACGTCGCGATCCGGTGGTCGGCCGCGACAGCTGCGACGGCTTCCGTCAAGGCGGTCTCGGGGTAGAAGTCATCGAGGTCGGACAACGGCCAGTAATTCGAGACCGAGGCCGACATCTGGACGGCGACCAGCACAGCAACTCCACCGAGCGCGACGATTCGGCCGACGTGCCGGTGGGCGAACATCACCGCCGCAGCAGCCGCCGCGATGATCCCTATCCCCGGAAGTGCGTCCATCAGTAGCGTCGTGGATTTCACTGGGTACCGCCACCACACGACAACCACGAGCACACTCGCAAGCGAAGCCGCGACCGCCGCCGCGATCAGTATGCGGCGAGTCTGTGCACGACTAGCGGCCACGATATGTTGCAGGCCAATTCCGGCGAGACCGGCGCCGGCGAGCATCACGATGTCACGCAACCGGCCCGAATTGTTCCCCGAGAGCACCGGCAGGTTTGCCAGCCATGCGGTCCACCACCCCTGGAACCAGACAATCGACGCGGCGAGCATGCCGATGGCCACTAGGAAGGGAACGACACCCCTCTTCTGACCGGCGAAACGGGGCAAAATGACGGCGAGCGCCGCGAAGAAGACCGCGCCGATGCCGAGAAACGCGTACGCCTCGATCGGATTGGTGCCACCGCCGTATCCGACCTCATAGAAGGTCTCCGGAAAGAACACCGACAGCAATGAACGAATCGGCTGCTGCGCGAAGAACTGGCGATCACGCACGCTGAGGTCGACATCCTGCAGCCCCAGCGCGAACGGGATCAGCTGCACGGATGATAGCGCGAAGCCAAGCAGGACGGCCCCCGCCGTCGACGCGAACACTCGCACCCGAATGCCGGGGCCCATCGTCGCCCACTCGAGACAATAGCGGGTGAGGAAGTACAGGCCCGCGGCATATAGGGCGTGGCCGGCGGCCGCGGGGAACCCTCCCAACAGCAGAAGAGCCACAATGAACGCCAGAGGCAGCGCAGAGCGGATCGTTCTTCTAGCCAGCACGAATTCCACCGCCCAGAAGATCGCGGGCAACATCGCTGCAACCGATGACTGCGCCGTCCAGGTCGCCCACCCGACGAAGAAGCCGGATCCGCAATAGACGACTCCGGCGACAAGAGCCGCGGGCGTTCCGACTCCGACCCGACGCATCCACAAGTACATCCCCGCCATAGCGAGGATCACCTCGGTCAGCTTCACAAGCGCGGGCGCGAGAATGGTCGGGACAACCAGAAACCAGAACGTCGAGAGGCTCAGCGCCGGCGTATTCGTCGACGCGAGCAACTCCGCACCCGGCCCGCCGATCGACGACCACAACGGCCAACTGCCACCGAGCAAACCCTCACGCATCTGAATGTAGTTAGGCAGGAGCGCGTCGATACTGTCCCCGAGGAACGGATTCACAACGGACGGTCTCTCGCCTCCGTTCCACCATGGGTACACCGCCGACAACCGGTCCACGGCGCTGAAGGTCTTCAGCCCGACCAGCGCTGGCCCGAGGTGTATCGCCAACACAATGAGAAGCGCCACAAGCGCGATCGCCGACACGAGCACGTCGATCGTCCGAGCACGCGCGATGAACGATGGCACGTGCCACCACGAAGAGTCAGAGACCGCGTCCGACGCCTTCGCAGGGGCGTTCGGGTCTGAATCGGTCACGCTGTCTCCCGTTCTGCCAGATGCGGATGAGCGAGCCGACCAGAGTCGACCCGTCTCGTCACCCTGAAGAATCCTACTCACCGCGCCGGTTGCGCTTCGGGCTCCGACTCCGGGACGGAAGTGACCGAGGGGTAAGATCGCGGCGTGCCTCCTACAGCCCGCTCCCGCGTACTCCTCATCACAGGAGACGTCATCGGGCCACGGATGGCAGGTCCGGCCATCCGTGTGTGGAACATCGCCGAAGTGCTCGCGAAGACATGCGATGTGCGTGTCGTGTCATGGGCGAGGATCGACCGCCACACCGACGCGTTCGACCTCCGCTTCGTCCATGAAAGCGATGACAAGTCGATGTCGCGCCATGAACAGTGGGCGGACGTGATCATCGTGCAGGGCATCTCCCTCCGCATCTTCCCGTCGGTGGCGCGTACGGAGAAGATCGTGGTCGCCGACATGTACGACCCCTTCCATCTGGAACAGCTCGAGCAGAACAAGCACCTGGACCCCGCAGAGTACGAAGAGGAGGTCGCGAAGGCGATCTCCCTGCTCAACGAGCAACTCGAACGCGCCGACGCGATCATCTGCGCATCCGACCGGCAACAGACGCTGTGGTTGGGCGCGCTCTCGGCGCTCGGTCGCGTCAACCCCGCCACCTACCCGGCGGACCCGAGCTTCTCGTCCTTCGTGCGGATCGTGCCCTTCGGCTTGCCTGAAGCGGAGCCCGTCCAGACCCGACACGCGCTGAAAGGCACCGTGCCGGGGATCGGCTCCGACGACAAAGTGCTCATCTGGGGAGGCGGCATCTACGACTGGTTCGATCCGGTCACGCTCGTGAAGGCGGTCGGGATCGCGGCGAAGGAGCATCCCGAAGTCAAGCTCTTCTTCATGAGCGCCCGCCACTTCAACCCCGACGTGCCGGAGATGCAGATCCTCGGCGAGACCATCCGCGTCAGCGACGAACTCGGGCTCACCGGAACGCACGTGTTCTTCAACGACTCCTGGGTCGACTACGAAGACCGAGTGAACTATCTGCTCGATGCCGATGCCGGCGTGAGCACACACCCGGTCCATCTTGAGACGCGCTTCTCGTTCCGCACGCGGATCCTCGACTACCTGTGGGCGCGACTGCCGATCATCACGACAGATGGCGACAGCTTCGCCGATCTCGTGCGGGCCCACGACCTGGGGGCGGTCGTCCCGCCCGATGACCCCCGAGCCCTCTCCGACGCGCTGATCGCCGTTCTCTTCGATGACAGCCTGCGTGAGCGGGTCGCGCGATCTCTCGATGAGGTTCGACTGACCCTCTCGTGGGAGAACACCGTCTCCCCCCTGGCGGACTTCTGCGCGCATCCCGCACCCGCCCCAGATCGCGTCACCGGGCGCCGGGCATCCGGCCGATCCGAGTTCAACCGCATCCTTGCGATGCCTCGGGGCCGCCGACGCGATGCGGCCCTGCTGTGGTACTACCTGCGACACGGCGGGATCCGGCGCGTCATCGAGAAAGCGACCGAACGGCGCGGCCGACTCACCCGCTCGTAGGGGCATCCACCGATCGCCCAGCGGAGGGCGCGTTATAGTTGAGGGCTGTTTTCCCGAGCAAGGTAAGGATCTGGGTGAGCGATACGACGGCGGAACGGTTCGCCCGCCTCGCGGCGGAACCCCTGGTGTCCACGGTGGCCCCCTCGCGCGGCGTCGGGTCATGGGCCCGATCGGTGAAGGACATCGTCTCCCACCGCCAGCTCCTGGGGTTGCTTGTGCGTCGCGACATCAAGTCGCGCTATAAGGACAGCGCCCTCGGCCTGATGTGGACCCTCATCAACCCGCTGGTGCAGTTGACGGTCTATTACACGGTGATGGGTCAGTTCCTGGGCGCCGCCCGCGGGATCGAGGACTTCGCGCTCTACATCTTCTCCGGGCTGACGATCTACGTCCTCTTCTCGGAGACCGTCTCGGGGTCGACCGGATCGGTGCTGGCGAACGCCGGACTGGTCAAGAAGGTCTACGTGCCGCGAGAGGTGTTCCCGCTTGCGGCGACCGGTTCAGCCACCTTCACGTTCGGGATGCAGGTCGTCGTCCTGCTCATCGCCTGCATCGTCCTCGGCGCCCCGCCGCTGTCCCTCGACATCCTGTACTTCGTGCCGGCCACCCTCATCATGCTGATCTTCGGGACGGCCCTCGGACTCCTCCTGGCCGGCCTCAACGTGTACCTGCGCGACATGCAGTACCTCTCGGGAATCCTCATCATGCTCGGCATGTGGTCCTCCCCGATCGTCTACGGCTGGACGATGGTGCGCGACACGTTCGCGATCGCGGGACTCCCGGCCTGGGCGGTGGACATCTACACGTCGAACCCCCTCACCCTCGCCGTGCTCGGCTTCCACAAGGCATTCTGGATGGCGGGGACCGCCGATGACTACCCGACCCACCTCCTCCTCCGGATGAGCATCGCGATCGTCGTCGGCCTGATCCTGCTGTGGCTGTGCCACCGCGCCTTCGCGCGCATGCAGGGCAACTTCGCCCAGGAGCTGTGAACATGGCACCAGATACCGCCGAGACCCCGGTCGTCGTCGCCGTGGAGGGCGTCTCCAAGAGCTTCTCGATGCGCAAGGACAACTCGCTGAAAGAACGCGTCGTCACGCTCGGCCGACTGGGACGCACATATCGCGAGGTGTTCGATTCCCTCAAGAGTGTCAACCTCGACATCCGTGCCGGGACGACGATCGGCTTGATGGGCCCCAACGGTTCCGGCAAGAGCACTCTGCTGAAGATCATCGGCGGGATCATCGAACCGAGCGCCGGCCGGGTCCGCCGTCGCGGTCGGCTCGCTGCGCTGCTGGAGCTGGGCGCGGGTTTCCATCCAGACCTGTCCGGTCGCGACAACGTCTACCTGAACGCCTCGATCCTCGGGCTGTCCCGCGAAGAGACCGACGCGCAGTTCTCCGACATCGTGGCCTTCTCGGAGATCGGCGATTTCATCGACACCCAGGTGAAGTTCTACTCCTCCGGAATGTACGTGCGGCTCGCGTTCGCCGTGGCCGTCCACACCGATCCGGATATCCTTCTCGTCGACGAGGTGCTGGCCGTGGGCGATGAGGCGTTCCAGCGGAAGTGCATGGACAAGATCAGAGAATTCCAGCGCGAGGGGCGGACGATCATCCTCGTCAGTCACTCCGCGAGTCAGGTCATGGAGGTGTGCGACGAGGGTGTCGTGCTCCACGACGGTGAGATCGCGTTCGTCGGGTCGGCCTCCGACGCCACGAAGATCCACCGCGACATCCTCGAAGGCAAGCGTCGCGACCACATCGAAGCCGAATCCGAGGAACCGACCGAAGCGCCGGCGAAGGTCAGCGCGGTCACGCTATCGGGGTTGACCGGTCCAGACGGCCAGGCACTACCCGGAGATGCTGTACACATCGACATACACGTCGAGATCTCGGAGCCTCTCGATGACTGGAACACAAGCGTCAGTATCGACACCCCGCACGGACAGCAGGTATTCGGTACCGGATCGCGTCGGCTCGGCGTTCCGCACGGACCGACCGCGCCCGGAACCCACACCATCCGGTACACCCTGCCTGATCTCGCGCTGGCAGGGGGCACCTACTTCATCAATGCTGTCGTCGCCGATGCCGTGGGCGATGACATCGACATCCTCTGGCAGGGCGCCACATTCTCGATTCCGTACTCGGACGCGCAAACCGGTACTGTCTATTCGCGGGCTCAAGTCACAGTGATTTGACCGCACTCTCCGACTGTGGCGATGCGCCGGCCCCCGAACGGTGCACACGGGACGGGGACGACGGAGGGTAGTGACCGTGCAACGACGCATCCGGAGCCGCCGCGGATGAGACTCGCCGTATACACCTACATCCTCGGGTCCTATGACCAACTCCTCGACCAGCCACCGGCGGAGTCCGAACAGACCGAGTACATCTGCTTCACGGACAACCCGGAGCTCACCAGTGACAGGTGGCGGATCGTCCTCATCGAGCCACGCTTTCCCAGCGACGTGGTCCGGAGTGCGCGATTCGTGAAGATCGTCGGCCACCCTGAACTCGCCGGATTCGACGCGACGCTCAGCATCGACGCGTCCGTTCGACTCCGCGTGCCGCCGGAGCGGATCGTCGACGCGTGGCTCACCGACGGCGTCGATTTCGCGGTCGCCGAGCACAGCTACCGCGAGGCGCTCATCGACGAGTTCGACGAGGTCATCCGCCTGAACTACGACGACCGAGGTCGCGTCCACGAGCAACTCTTCGACTACTCGGTCGACCATCCCGCCACACTGCAGCGGCGTCCGTTGTGGACGGGGATGCTGGCGCGTCGCGTCACGAATGCTTCCGCCGAGATGGCCAGACTCTGGTTCGACCACGTGCTTCGCTACTCTCGCCGCGACCAGCTTTCAGTACTCACCGCGATCGAGCAGTCTCGGGTCAGCGTCCGCACCATTCCCCTCGACAACTTCGCCTCAGAACTCCACGAGTGGCCCGTGATCAATGGGCGACGCGTACGACAGGGGAAGGTCTCACCTCACCCGACCGGGCCTCTCACCGCAGACTTGCGCCGCCTGGCGCGGGAACGCCAGGACATCGAAGAACAGCTCGAACAGCTCGACATCGACTCTGCCGAGGGATTGCGTAACAAGCTCCATGAGCTGCACGCCGCGCTGGCGGACTGCCATCGCGAGCGCACGTCTCTCCTCGATCGACACGACCAGGATGAGCGGGAACGGGGGAGGCTCGAAGAACGCCTCGAGGCGACCCGATCCGTGTCCGGAGCCTGGGCGAACCTCACCCGCGCGGTCCGCGCCTCCGTCCGACGAAACTGAGCCCGCGCACCGCACGCGCGCCACGCCGGGCGACAGCGCGCACGACCCTCATGATGCCCCGCCGCACGCGCGCCGCAAAGCGTAGCGCCCGCCGCAGTCGGCCGTTCTCGGGGTGGTTGAGCCTGAGGTACATGTCGCGGAAGTCACGCCACGTGCCGCTGCCCACGAAGCCCGCACGCTTGAGGAAGTGGATCTGGTCCACGGTGTCCCCGGGGATCGTCCCCGACATCTGGTCCAGGTTGAACTCGAACGCCGTGTGACTGATCGAGAGATGCTCCGCAGTGCACACGGTGCGTGTGTGGTAGCCGAGCTCTCCGGCGGCGTAGGAGGGAACGCGCTCGAGAATGTGGGCCAGACCGCCGTCGCGGTAAGCCTCGGCTCCTCCGAAGTCGTGGTAGCTCCACTCGTGTGCGACGAGCAGCCGGAGCGATTCAGGCCGCAGAATGTACATCGATCCGTAGGGAGCCAGTGGTGAGATTTCGTCGAGGGGCACCTGGATACCCAGCTGCGCGGCGACACGTTCGAACCCGGGCTTGTTCGACCACCACCCACGTCCCATGGTCGGATATCCGATATGGATGGTCGGGGGGTAGACCATCCCCAAGCCGGGTTCACGCTGGAACAGCGCGAGGAGATTCGCGGTGTAGCCGGGGCTGTGGAGCAGGTTGTCGAACTGCTGCCGCTTGAAGTGGCGACCGACGTTGAAGCCGTCCTGGGGGGTCTTCTTCGAATGGAGCTTGACCACCAGGTCGTATTCGTCGCCGAGCAGGACATCGCGGCATCCGATGAGGAAGGCGCTCTGATCGCGACCATCGTTCTGGACCACGCGGTACTCTGCCCGGCGGGGCTGTCGAGTTCGAGCGGCGACGCGCGCCGCGATCGCATCCGCACGTTCCTGCTCGGGCGTGGTGACGATCAGGTCATAGTCGCTCGGCAGTGTGTCGACGAGATCCATGATCTCGTCGGTCATCTCCACATAGTAAATGTGGGCGATGACGGCGATGCGGAAGGGTTTCGAGGGGTCGTAGGCGCCGGTGTCGATGTCGGGAAGCACTTCGAGCATCGCCGCATCGGTGTTCAACACCCGTGGCGGCACGTTCCGCGCCAGATTCGACCACAGCAACGGCATCGGATAGCCGTACTTCTCCACCGTCTCCAACGTC
>NZTV01000093.1 GCA_002703245.1 Microbacterium sp. | reverse complement strand
TGGGGGTCCTCCGGAGTCGCCCACGCGTTGTCGCGCTGGTAGAAGGACTGCGCGGTGTCGACGTGGTAGACCTGCAACATCGCGCGCTGCACCTTGAACAGATCGGTCGGGTACCGCACGTGCGCCATCAGCTCGGCGGACATGTCCTCGTACGACTGGAGGTTGGAGGGGTAGACCTTCTGCCAGGCCTGCAGCAGCGGGTCCTCCTCGTCCCACGCGTAGAGCGTCACCGAGCCGTCGTACGCGTCCACGGTCGCCTTGACGGAGTTGCGGATGTAGTTGATGTCATCCAGCGCGAAGCGCGGCGCGGGGTTGGTCGAGTCCGAGATCGCCGACGACAGGCTCACCGTCGAGGAGTACGGGTAGTTCGCACTCAGGGTGTACCCGTCGATGATCCAGACGATCCGGCCGTCGACGACGCTCGGGTACGGATCGCTGTCGAGCTCGAGGTACGGCGCCACCTTCTGGACGCGCACCGACGGGTCGCGATCGTAGAGGATCTGGGATTCCTCATTGATGGCATCCGAGAACAGGATCTGCTCGGCCTGGAACTTCATCGCGTAGATGAGGCGGTTGAAGGCGTTGCCGACGCTCGGTCCACCGTCGCCCTCGAACGTCGTGCGGGTCTCGGACGCACCGTCCTCGCCTGTCGGGTAGTCCAGCTCGATCGGGTCCGACCCCTCGGGGGCACCCACGATCGAGTACGTCGGCGAGTACTCGCCGAAGTAGACACGCGGCTGGTAGTCCTCCTGGTCGGACAGGAAGCCCTGCGCGGGGATTCCACGCTCGAGGAAGACCGGGTCGCCGTCGGTGGTGCGTTCGTTTCCGGCGGCTGCGACCAGACCGTAGCCGTGCGTGTAGGTCAGCGTCGTGTTCTCCCACGAGGTCGCCGCACCCAGCTGGTCGATGTTCAACTCGCGGATGGACATGATCGTGTCCTGCGAGACGCCGTCGATCTCGTAGCGGTCCACATCCAGCGGGTCCTGGAACTGGTAGAACGCACGGTACTGCTCGAGCTGACGGATCGTGGGCCCGATGATGCTCGGGTCCATGATGCGGATCTGGGCGGTGGTGGCGGCGTCATCGCGCAGCTGACCCGCCTCGGCGGTGGTCTCGGCCTGGAACTGGGTCTTCTCGACCGTGTCGATGCCGTAGGCCTCCTTGGTCATGTCGACGTTGCGCTGATAGAACTCGCGCTCCAGGGCCAGCTGATTCGGCTGCACCTGGAAGGTGTTGACGACCCACGGGATGCCGACACCGACGACGATCGCCGAGACGACCAGCAACGCGGTACCGATGAGGGGGAAGCGCCAGCGGCCGATGACGGCGGTGACGAAGAAGAGGATCGCCACGATCGCCGCGACGATCGCGAGGATGGTCAGTCCGGGGATGGTGGCGTTGACGCCGACGTAGCCCGGGCCGGTGATGCGTTCACCGGGCTCGACGAGCGTGGCGTACCGGTCGAGGTAGAGGCTCACGCCCTGCACCAGCAGGTAGAGACCGGCGAGGACGGCGATCATGATGCGCGCGGATTTCGAGATGCGCAGCTCACGCTGCCCCACCCGCACCGAGCCGTAGAGGTAGGACACCAGTCCGGTCACCAGCAGGCAGATCAGCAGCACGGCCGAGACGTACCCGACGAGGGTCGTGTAGAACGGCAGCGCGAACAGGTAGAACCCGGTGTCGAGACCGAACTCGGGGTCGACCGTGCTGGTGGCGACACCGTTGAACCACAGCCACGTCGTCTCCCACTGCGCCGACGCGGCGAAGCCGGCGAAGAATCCGAAGAAGACCGGGATGCCCCACATCGCCAGCCGACGCAACGGCTCCACGACCTCTTGGTAGCGATCCAGCTGGGAGCTCAGCCGGGCGTAGACCGGTCGGGTCCGGTAGGCCAGTTGGATGGTGACCCAGACCGGGATCGCCATGCCGAGGAACCCGACGACGAACATCACGGTGCGCGCCACCCACTGTGTGATCAGCACCTCCTCGAAGCCCAGCTGCTCGAACCACAGCCAGTCTGCGTAGAGCCCCGCGAAGATGAAGAAGGCCACGACGAGCGCGGCGATGATCGCGAGGGTGATGCCGATGATGCGGCGGGATCGGGATGGCGTGGCCGGGTTCGGCGCTGAGGTCGTGGTCACCCGTCCATCCTAGGCGCGACCGCGAACGCCCGAGCCCGGTCGACGACGGTATTCAAGGGGACTCCCAGCGCGCCGTGACCGCAGAGTGACCTGCGTCCGCTGACAGCGGAATCAGTCGCAGGTCGGCAGCGCCGAGGTGTCGGCGCCGGTACTCACCGCGTCGAGGACGGTCAGCGCGTCGTCGAGGTCCTCGACGGCGAACACCTGCAACCCGTCGGGGATGTGACCCACGACCTCGTCACAGTTGGCATCGGGCGCGAGGAACCACTCGGCGTCGGCGTCCACCGCACCGTACATCTTCTGCCGGATCCCGCCGATGGGGCCCACGGTACCCTCGGCGGTGATCGTTCCCGTCCCCGCGACGATCTCCCCGCCGTTGAGCTCGCCCTCCGTCAGGGTGTCGATGATCCCGAGCGCGAACATCATCCCGGCGCTCGGACCACCGACGTTGTTGAGCTGGATGGTCACATCGATCGGGAAGTCGAATGTCGTCGACAGCACGATGCCCAGCAGCCACGAGGTCTCGCCGTCGGTGTCGACCGCCTCCGGCGTGACCGTCTCGACGACCTCCTCGCCGTCACGACGTACGGTCAGGGCCACCGGATCCCCCTGCGCGGCCGCGACGATGTCGCGCAGTTGCGCGACATCCATGAGCTCCTGGCCGTCGGCGGCCACCACCACGTCGCCGGCGTGAATGATGCCGGCTGCAGCGGCGTCCTCCCCGACTTCCACGACGGTCAACTCGGGGTCCACGTCGTAGCCGAGCTCGATCAACGCCGCGGCCGTGGCCTCCTGCTGCGAGTCCACCATGAGCGCCGCACTCTGCTCACTGCGCTCCTCGGTGGTGACCCCCTCGGGGAAGACCGACTCGATCGGCAGCACCGCCCGGCTGGAGTCCATCCACGCCAGGGCGAGTTCGAACCACGACGGCGTGCGCTCGCGGTTGCCCACCACCTGCACCGTCAGCAGATCCAACGCCCCGTCGGTCGGGTAGGTCTGAGCACCCTCGACGCTGATGAGCGGGACCTCCTCTCCTTCGGCGGTCTCGGCGGTGCCGAGCGTGTTGTAGACCGGCCCGGGCTGCTGGATCACGTAGGCGGTCGGCAGGAAGGTCAGCACCAACAGTGCGACGAGGGCGATCACCAGGGCCCAGATGCCCACGATGGTGCGACGGGCGACGCGGCGTCGCGGGGCGGGGGTGAGGGTGACGTTCTCGTCGAACAGAGCCAAGGGGGGCCTTTCCGTGCTGGTCGTTCGCGACCGGCGTAAGGCGATCGGGTCCCGGCCGGGGAGTGCGATGATCCGGCTGACTAGCCTAGAACCATCACCCGCAGACCTGTCTGAAAGGCGGCTGAAGTGGCACAGGACGACGACCGGACCCCCGAAGAGGAGTTCCAGGAACTGCTCAAGCAGTTGTTCGGCGGCGGCGCGGCCGGGGTCGACCCCGAGCAGCTGTCGAAGATGGCCGGCATGAACATCGACCCGGCGATGATGCAGACGGTCATGCGCCATCTCCAGGACGCGTTCACCTCAGGCGGCGACGAGCCGATCTCGTGGGAGGCCGCCCGCCGCCAGGCTCTGCACATCGCCAACCAGGACGACCGCGGCGTCACCGCCGGGCAACGCACCGACCTCGACCAGGCGTACACGCTCGCCGGGCTGTGGCTGAGCGAGGCGACGACCATCTCGCAACTGGCCGAGGCCCCTCGGGCGATCACCCGCGGCGGATGGGTCGAGGCGACCCTGCCGGTGTGGCAGGAACTGGCCGCCCCCGTGGCCACGAGCATCGCCGACGCCCTCACCCAGGCACTCCAGGAGCAGACCCCCGAGGACATGCGGGAGATGGTCCAGGGTGCCGGCAAGCTGATGCGCACGATCGGTGGATCGCTGTTCGCCACGCAACTGGGAGCCGTGGTGGGCAACCTGTCGAAGGAGGTCGTCAGCGGCGGCGATGTGGGCATCCCGCTGATGCCCTCCGGCCAGGCGGCGGTCCTCCCGCAGAACTTCGCCGCCTTCGGCGAAGGCCTCGAGGTTCCCGACGACCAGCTCGCGCTGTACATCGCCACGCGCGAACTGGCCCATGCACGTCTGTTCCGTCACGCCCGATGGCTTCGGTTGCACGTGATCTCACAGGTGACCGACTTCGCCCGGGGCGTCCATGTCGACACCGAGGCGCTGGAGGAGCTGGCGTCCCGTTTCGACCCGTCCGAACCCGACGAGCTCCGCTCCGCGCTGGAAAGCGGCGCACTGCTGCCGCAGCGCACCGACGCGCAGAACGCCGCCCTCGCGCGCCTGGAGAACCTGCTGGCCACGATCGAGGGTTGGGTCGAGGTGGTCACCGAGGACGCGCTGACCCGACTGCCCTCGGCCGGACGCATCGCAGAGGCGGTGCGGCGGCGACGGGCCGTGGGGGGCCCCGCCGAGCAGGCACTGAACTCGCTGGTCGGCCTGGAGCTTCGCCCGCGACGGATGCGCGAGGCCGCCGCGATGTGGCGCGCGGTCACCGACGCGGTGGGCACCTCCGCGCGCGACGCGCTGTGGGACTACCCCGACCTCATGCCGGCCGCGGAGGACATCGACGACCCGGCGGGCCTCGTCGCCCGGCTCGAAGCACGCGCCCGCGGCGAAGCCCCCACGGCCGACGAGATGGACGACGCTCTCGCCCAGCTGCTTGCGGAGGCGGAGGCCGACGGCGACCCGGATGCCCGAAGCGGGCGCGACGACGAGGAACCCCCGGGGGACTCGCGACCGGTCTGACCTCTCCTCCACAGCCCCACCCCCGGACCGCCGGAAGGTGGGGCTGTGGACAACGACCCCCCGGACGGGCACGGGTCGGCGAGGATCGGCGCATGCCGTTGCGACTCGACCCCCGTCATCCGCCCCTGTGGCGCACCCCCACCGCGGTGCAGTTCGGTCTCGACCCGGTCGCCGTCGTCGACGCCGACGAGCCGTGGCACGCGCGACTGATCGCCGCCCTCGAGCGCGGACTGCCCGCGGAGGGTCTCGCCCCGTTCGCGGCCTCGTTGGGAGCCGCCCCCGGTGACGCCGAGACGTTCGTGCGCGAGCTCGGCCCGGCGCTGTACGTGGGCCCGACCGTCCGGGTGATGCTGCGGGTCAGCGGCGATGTCGACCCGGCGGCCTTCGGTGCCGTCCACGACGCACTTCTGGCGGCGGAGGTCGACCTCACCGACGATACCGACGCCCCGCTGGTGGTGGTCGCATCGCACCTGCTGGATCCTCGCACCGCGGCGCGTCTCATGGGTGAGGACCGGACATACCTGCCCGTGGTGCTGACCACGGCCGGTGTCGAGGTCGGCCCGCTCGTCGTGCCGGGGCGGACCGCCTGCGCGGCGTGTCTGGCCGCGACCCGCCACGAGACGCGGCCCTGGTGGCCCGCCGTGGCCGCTCAGCTGATCGGCGCTCCCCCACCGCCGTGTCCGACGCCGCTGGCCGCCGAAGCCGGACTCGTCGCCGCGCGACTGCTCACCTCGGGCGGGGATCCGTGCTCGAGCGAGTCGGTCTCGTGGACGATCCGCTCCGGCGTGCACCCCCGGTCGCAGACGCACCGGCCGCACGAGGACTGCGCATGCCGATCTCCCGCAGGAATCGGGACGGATCCCGATCGCGCGCGCCGCGCGCCCACGACAGCGACAGCGACCGCCGTGCCCGTGTGACGCCGACATACGCGAGGCGACGCTCCTCGTCGATCTGCTCGAAGGTCTGCGCGTACGAGATCGGCAGCTGCCCCTCCGCCAGGCCCGCCAGGTGCACGTGGTCCCACTCCAGGCCCTTCGCGGCATGCAGGGTGGCGAGGGTGACCGTGCGCAACGCCGGCTCGTCCTGCGCCTTCGCCCGCGCCGTCAACTCGTCCGTGAACGAGCGCAACGTCGTCCCCTCGGGGGCCTCCTCCGCCAGCCGCAGCAGAGCGGCGCGCGCCTCCCAGGCGTCACGGAGTGCACCGCCGGCGGGGGGTGCCTCCGACGTGAAGCCGAGCGAGCGCAGCACATCGCGCACCGCGTCGACGAATCCCCCGTCGAGGGGCGCGACCGACGCACCCCGCAGCGCCAGGATCGCCTGACGCACCTCCGGCATGTCGAAGAAGCGCCGACCGCCCAACACGGTCGTGGGGACCCCCGCGTCCGCGAGCGCCGCGGAGATCTCGGCGGATTGCGCGTGGGCGCGGTAGAGGACGGCGATCGACGCGGGATCGGCGCCGGCCTTCAGTCGGCGGACCACGGCCGCGGCGATGCCGCGCGCTTCGGCCCGCTCGTCCTCGTACGCCGTCACCTCGGGCTCACCGTCGACCCCGTCGCCCGTGTCGGGCCGGGCCGAGACGAGCTCCAGGGCGCCGGGGCGCCCGCGCATCAAGCTGTTGGCGGTGCGCAGGATCCCGTCCACCGACCGATAGCTCGTCTCCAGGCGTACCACGGTCGCATCCGCGTGCCGATGCGCGAACTCCAGCAAGTAGCGTGCGTCGGCGCCGGCGAACGAGTAGATCGTCTGACTCGCGTCACCGACCACGCACAGGTCGCGGCGATCCCCGACCCACAGTTCGAGCAGTCGATGCTGCAACGGCGAGACGTCCTGGAACTCGTCCACCGTGAAGTGACGGTACTGCTCGTGAACGGCCTGGGCGACCGTCGGCTCGGTCTCGAGCATCCCGGCGCACGCCAGGAGCACGTCTTCGAAGTCGAGCTGGCGGCGTTCATCCTTGAGCTTCTCGTAGGCGCGTTGCAGATCGACGATGCGCGAGATGTCGTAGCGCCCCACGCCGTCCGGTCGCGCGAGGGCGTAGTCCTCGATCGAACGCATCGTCACCTTGCGCCACTCGATACCGGAGGCGATGTCGCGCAAGGTCCCGACATCGGGGTCCATTCCGACCGCGTCCGCGGCATGCGCGAGCAACCGCACCTTGTTGTCGACGATTGTCGGCGCGGTGTCTCCGGCCAGAGTCGGCCAGAAGTAGTTCAACTGGGACAGCGCCGCTGCGTGGAAGGTACGCGCGGCCACGCCGAGCACGCCGAGGGCGCGCAGCCGCCCCCTCATCTCCCCCGCCGCCTTCGCGGTGAAGGTCACCGCCATGACCCGGTTCGGGGTGAACGCGCCCGTCTCCACACCGTGGGCGATGCGATGCGTGATCACGCGGGTCTTGCCCGTGCCCGCCCCGGCGAGCACGGCGACCGGGCCGCGCAGCGCGCGCGCGGCCTCGCGCTGGCGCTCGTCGAGCCCGTCGAGGGCGCTCACGCGGCGCCGCCGTACCAGCTCTCGATGAGGTGTCGCGAGATCGACGCCGGTCCGGGGAGCCGGACGGGCCCGCGCCCCTCGAGCGCTGCGCCGATCTCGTCGCGGTGGAACCACCGCACCTCGACGATCTCCTCACCGTCGGGACGCGCGGCCACCGGGTCGACGGCGGTGGCGAGGAACCCGACCATCAGCGAGCGCGGATACGGCCAAGCCTGCGAGCCGTGGTACCGCACGTCGGACAACGCGACCCCCGCCTCCTCGAACAGTTCACGCACCACGGCCTCCTCGAGCGACTCGCCGGCCTCGGCGAACCCCGCGAAACAGGAGAACCGGTCGTCCTCCCACAGCACGTTCGACCCCAGCAGAAGCAGGTCACGATCCTCCGGATGGGTCACCGCCACGATCACCGCCGGATCGGTGCGCGGAAAGTGCTCCCGCGCGCACGAGGGGCAGTGACGCGACCACCCCCCGGTGCGCAGATCGGTGCGCACTCCACACGCCGGGCAGAACGCCGAATCGCGCAGCCACCGGCCCAGGCTCAACGCCTCGACGAACACACTCGTCTCGGCCGGATCCAGGTCCGGACCGACCGTGCGCAGCCCGCCCCAGCCGGCCGGGGCCGGAAACGGCGGCTCGTCGTCGATGTAGACCGCGGCGAGCACCGCGCGCCCGTCCGGGCGACGACCCAGGAAGGCCCACTCGTCCGGGACGGGCACCTCGCGCGGGGACATCCAGGCCAGGGCGTTCCGCTCCGCCAGCGGTGCAGCGTCCCGGGCGAGCGCGAGGACGACGGTGCGGTCGTCGGCGCGCGCGGTCTCGATGAGCCCCTCGGTCGTGCGTTCGTCGGCGGACCGGTCGACCATGTCGGCCGAGAGGGGAGGAGGCGGATGCGCCGTCATCGGGGACCTTCCTGCATTGGTCGCGGAGCCGGGCGTGGCGCGGCCGGGCGCGGGGGTCGCCGACCTACCCTGGGCACATGGCACGCTCTCCCCTCACTCTAGCCGCGACGGTGACATCGGCACTTCCGCAGGCCGTCGTGACCGCGGTGGGGTCGCTGACCGAGGGTGCGGCCGGCCGATACGACACCGCCGTGGCCGACCTCGACGACGGACGACGTGTCGTGATCCGTGTGCCCGTCGACACCGACGCCTCGAACGAGCTGGCCGCCGAGGCCCGTGCCCTGCACGCGCTGACCCCCGGAGTGCGCAGCCTGCTCCCCTTCCGCGCTCCGGAGTTGCTGGGAGAAACCTCGCTCGACCAGAGCCGCGTGCTCGTGGTGGACCTTCTCGAGGGGTACCGCGTGGATGCGGCCGACATCCCCGCGGGGCGCGGCGTGGCGACCTCGGTCGGGGCGGCTCTGGCGGCCCTGCACACCCTCCCCTTGTCGGTCGTCCGCACCGAGGGTCTGCCCGTACGCACCCCTTCCCAGGTGCGCGACGACGTCTCCCGCCTGATCGACCGCGTCGAAGCGACCCGACGCGCCCCCGCCGCCCTCATCGGACGGTGGCGACGCGCGGCGTCGGCGGAGGAGCTGTGGCGGTTCGAGTCGGCGGTGACCCTCGGCGGCGCCGCGGCGACGTCGTTCCTGTTCGACGAGATCGACGACGCCCCCGCGGTCGTCGGGGTTCTGCAGTGGCACGGTCTCCAGGTGGGCGATCCCGCCGTGGATCTGCAGTGGCTGGCCGGCGCGCCCGACGCCGCCGACGACGTGTTCGACGCCTATACCTCGGCCAGCGGCCGGGCCCCGGACGGGCTGGTGCGCGAAAGGGCGCGCATGTACGCCGAGCTGGAGTTCGCACGGTGGCTGGTGCACGGGTACGAAACGGGGAGTGAGGACATCGTCGACGACGCCGTCGAGCTCCTCGAGGCACTGGCCGGCGGCGTCGGACACGACGACGTCGTACCGCGCACGGCGTCGAGTGTGGATGAAGCGCTCGCGCTGCTGGACCGGACCCCCGAGGCGCCCGCCCCCGCGGTGGACACCTCGATGCACACCGACACCTACGACCCCGAGGAGCTCTCGACGTGGCTCGACGGTGACGGCGATGGCCGCGCGACCACCGACCTGGGCGATGCCGTCGCACCGGCCCGCGCGGAAACCGGAGCGCTGTTCGACCGCGCACCGGAAGGCGATTCGGAACCGACCGGACCCGGCCCGGCATCGACCAGCGACGAAGACTCCTTCCCCTCCTTCGCCCCGGGACCGCCCGGCGCGTCTGCCGCGGCCGGTGCGGAAGACGATCCGGACGGCGCCGCCGCGGACCACGACGAGGACCGGACCCGGACGACGCGACCCGCTCCGACCAGCACGGAAGAGCCCGTTCCGACGCACGGCGTCGAGCCCGCCGGGCGACAGGACGACGGGGGACGAGGCGACGGGGGAGGCGACGACGGATCCGACCACCCGGCACCCCTGTGGTCGGAGATCTCGTTCCGCGAGACCGCACCGATCGCCGACGACCCGCCCGCGCCCATCACCGAGGCCGACCTGCCGCCCTCCCGTCCGCTGCGCACCGGCGAACCCGGATCGGATGCCGCACGGCGCGCCGCGACCCGGCGAGCGGACGACGATCCCGGTGAGCCCGACGACGCCGCCGAAGCACAGCGCGCATCCGACGCGGCTCTGCGACGCTGGCTCGCCGACTGACACCGCCCCCTCTCCGCGCCGGCGGGTCCACCGACGCCTCGGCCGGACGTCGCGACGATGTGTGTGCGGTCAGCCCCGGAGGACGAGGTCGTCCGCGACGTAGTAGAGGGCCACGTCGATCTCTTCCAGCGGGACACCGTGCTTGTGGTGGTAGGCCCGGCGGTACAACTCGAGCTGCAGCATCCGCTCGGCACGCTCGGCGTCGTCGCGCGGCGGGGCACCGGTCTTCCAGTCGACGATCTCGATGCGGCCGTCCCGGTCCTCCCGTCGATAGACCGCGTCGAGCTTGCAGATGACCACGTGCGCGGTGCCGTCGAGATCGGTGACGGTGAAGTCGATCTCGGTCTCGACCTCCACCGGCTGCAGCGACGCCCATTCACTGCGCTCGAAGGTGCGTCGCAAGGACGCGAGGGCCTCCAGGTCGTCATCGGCGACACCGATCGGGGCGTCCCCTGCGACCTCGTCGTCCGACTCCCAGAGCGCGTCATCGAGCGAACCCGGGCCGCCGACCAGGCCGGACCGGTGTTCGACCCAGGCGTGGAAGAGCGTGCCCAGACGGGTCTGGCGATACGGTCGCTCCGGCAGAGGGCGCGACAGCCGCGCGAGGGTGCCGTCGTAGTCCGAGACGAAGTCCTTGTAGCGTGACGCCGCGATGCGCGTGGGCGCACCGCCCGACCGGGGACGGGCGCGTGCGTCGCGTTCCGCCAGCAGGAGCGCGAGATCCCGCGCGGGTTCCGCGCGGGGTGCGGCCGAGGCCTCCCGCACGGCCGCCGCGGCCGCCAGGACGACCTCGCGCCGTGCACCGAGCGGATCGATCGGCCAGTGCAGCAGACGCCGTTCCCCCAGGTAGGGGTTCTCCCCCGGCTCGTCGACAGTCAGGTCCTCACCCCGTGCGGTCGCGATCTCGTCGAGGAACGTGCTCCGTCGGCGAGGACGCTTCGTGCCCGACCACGTCGAGCCGGTCAGCAGCAGATGGTCTCGCGCGCGCGTGACGGCGACGTACGCAAGCCGCCGGTCCTCGTCGAGCTGG
Organism: Microbacterium sp.; assembly: GCA_002703245.1. Taxonomy (GTDB): domain Bacteria; phylum Actinomycetota; class Actinomycetes; order Actinomycetales; family Microbacteriaceae; genus Microbacterium; species Microbacterium aquimaris. Next base: position 19,635 of record NZTV01000093.1, on the reverse strand, counting down.
CGTGCACGGTTGGCCTGGACGAATCCCTCCAGCGCCGCCTTGAGGTCCTGCTGCGTCGGGGCGAGGTCTGCCCGCCACGCGAACTCCGGAAGCCACGGGGCATCCCCACGGAACGCGTAGGGCAACACGCCGAAGCCGAGCCACCCCTTGGTGTCGCGGGGGGCGCTGGGCAGTTCGTCCTCGACGACACGCACCACGGCGACGGCGTCCCATTCGAGCCCCTTCGATCCGTGGATGGTCAGCAACTGGACGACGTCGTCCTCGGGCGGCTCGGCGCGCGGGGCGAACTCGTCGAGACGCTCGGCGTGGTCCAACCACGCCAACAGACTCGTGATGGATCCGGTCTCGTCCGCGGCCAGGAAAGCATGCAGTTCGTCGACGAAGGCCCGCAACTGCGCCGAGGCGATGCGGGCGGGCCCCCGCGACTCGTTCGCCGCGAGTTCGATGTCCAGACGCAGCTCGACCTCGATGAGGCGGACCAGGTCCGGCAGTGGCATACCCACCGCCCGGCGCAGTCCGGAGAAGACCGCGCCGGCGTCGGCCAGCCGCGCCAGCGCCTCGGGGGTGAATCCGGAGAGCCAACCGTGGTCCGGGCCGTGGCGGACCACGAAGTCGAGCGCGTCCGAAAGCGAGCCCGCCTCATCGGCCGCGCTGCCGCGCATCGCCTGGACGACATCCGAGGGCAGCGGCTTGAGCGCCTCGTCGTGCGCGGCGATGCGGCGCGCCAGCGCCGACAGCTCCCGCAGGTCGGGCAGCCCGATGCTCCACCGCGGCCCCGCGAGGAGTCGGATGAGTGCCGAACCGGCCGACGGATCACTGATCACGCGCAGCGCGCTGACGACGTCGACGACCTCGGGTGTCGACAGCAGGCCGCCGAGCCCCAGGATCCGATGCGGAATCCCGTGTCGCGCCAGCGCGTCCCCGAAACGCACCATGTGCTTCTTCGAGCGGAACAGGATGGCACCGGTGGTCCCCCGACCCCGCGCAGCGCGCTCGGCCCGCACCCGCGCGAACCACGTCGCGACACGCTCGGTCTCCTCCTCGAGGGTCTCGTCGAAACCGATCTCGACCGCACCCGCGGGCGCATCGGGGCGCGGCTGCAACGCCGCGACCGGCACCGCCGCCGACGCCGCCAGGGGCGCGAGCACGGCATTGGCGGCATCCAAGACACCGGAACTGTTGCGCCAACTGGTCATGAGGGCATAGCTCGCGCACACACTGCCGGGGGCGAACGCGTCGGCGAATCCCCCGAGGTTGCCGGCGCTGGCGCCACGCCACCCGTAGATCGCCTGGTGGGGATCGCCGACGGCCATCACCGCCGTCTCCGCGAACAACGTCGCGAGCAGGTCGGTCTGCACCACCGAGGTGTCCTGGTACTCGTCGAGGAGCACGACGCGATAGCGCTCGCGCAGCTCTTGCGCCACCGGCGGGTGCGAACGGACCACCTCGAGCGCACCGGCGACCTGGTCGGAGAAGTCGATGACCCCGAGCCGCCGCTTCTGCGCCGCATACTCGCGGGCAAGGTCGGCCAGCACCGACAGGGCGCGCACGTTGGACTCGGCGGTCTGGATGTCTTTGTAGACGACCGTGCGCTTGTTCGTCGACGGGCGTTCGAGCACCTCGGCGAACCGTTCCGGGAACGCGGCGAGTTCGTCGAAGTCGACGAGGTTGTCGACACCGTCGCGTGCGACGCGCAACGCGGCGTCGACGATGGAGCGCACCGCCTCGCCCCGCTCCTCCAGCCGGTCGTCGTCGGAGGCGAAGACGACCCGGCGCATGAGCAGCCAGGCCGCGGACTCGCTCAGCACCGCAGCCTCGGCGTCGCGTCCGATGCGGACGGCGTGCTCGCGCACGATCTGGTCCGCGAAGCTGTTGTAGGTCGACACCGTGGGCCGGTGGAGCATCTCGTCGTCGCCCTCGACGGTCTCGGGCGCGACCGCGCCGACCGCGACGGCCAGCTCGTCTATCGCGGCGCGCCGCGCCGCCGCCGACCCGCCGCCCCGCTCGATGCGGCCGAAGACCTCCAGCCGACCCTCGCCGTACAGACGCTCAAGGTGCGGTAGCAGCCCGCGCGCATCGAACTCCCCCAGCCGGGACAGCCGCTTCTGGATCCGCTCGGCCAGTTCCCCGGCCGCTTTGCGGGTGAAGGTGAGACCGAGCACCTCGTCGCGGCGGACGATACGGTTCGCGACCAGCCACACGACACGTCCGGACATCGTCTCGGTCTTGCCGCTGCCGGCACCGGCGACGACGAGGGCCGGTTCGAGCGGCGCCTCGATGACGGCCGTCTGCTCGGGTGTCGGGGGGAACTGTCCGAGGGCTGCGGCGATGACGGCGGCGGGGATGGTCATGACGCGCTCACCGCGCCGATGGTGTGGATCCGACACAGTCCGTAGGCATGCTCGTCACGACAATGCTCCTCGTAGGGTGCGGCGAACGTCGTGGAGCGCATGACGGTGACAGCCTCCTGGATGCGGGCATGGAACGCCTCACGACGCTCGTCGTCGAAGGGTGCCTGACGGGGCGTGACGTAGTCGGCCCGGGAACCGGGCCGGAGCACGAGCAGCTGTGCACCACCCGGGGGATACCCGGTCGCCTCGGCGATCGCCCCCGACTCGAAGGCGAGCTGGTACGCGGCCAGCTGCGGGTTGTCGGCGACCCGCGCGTCGGTCTGCGGCTCACTCTTGCCGGTCTTCAGGTCGACGATCACCACGGTGCCCTCGGGCGTGAGCTCGACGCGGTCGATGTAGCCGGAGAGCACGATGCCGTGCGGAGCGTCTTCGGCTCCGGCGACCGGCAACGAGACCTCGAAGTGCGGCTCGGCGCCGATGAGGCGCCCCCCGTCGGCCTCGAACCGCCGCAGGTACGCGTGCAACCGGCGGATGAGGTCGCGCGCCCGGGCCTTCTCGGCGCGCTCGCGCCATCCGGCTTCGAAGGTCAGCTCACCCCACCGCGCCTCGACGACGCGCCACAGCGCGTCCTCGGAGGTGTCCTCGGCGTTCTCGAGCGCGGCGTGGATGATCGTCCCGAGTCCCGCGGTGACGCCACCGGGGTCGCCTCCCAGATCGCCGATCACCCAGTTCAGCTCGCACTCCTCCAGTGCGTGCAGGCGTGAGGGCGAGACCCGCACGTGCTCACGTTCGAGGTCGCGCAGCGGACCGGTGGAGGTCGGTGCCGACACGCCGTACCACTGCGCCGGATCGGCGCCGGGCACACGCGCATCGGCGAGGAGTGCCAGCTGGCCGGCCGCGTGGGCACGGGCGTTCGCCGCCGCGTCCGGGTCGAGGAGGGCGCCCGGCGTCGTGAGCGTGCGTCGATGCGCGGCCACAAGACCGCGCAACGACAGCGGATGCTCGACGGTCGCGGACTCGGCGGGGGGCAAGAACTCGAAGAAGACGCTGGGACCGGTGTCGTCGTCGTCGACCGCCGTCATCACGCAACGCGAACGGGCCCGGCTGAGCGCGCGCGCCAGCAGTCGCAGCTCATCGTGCATGGCCGCCCGCCGACGATCGAGCGTCGACGGTGAGGCCGCGTCGTCGCGCCCCCGCGCATCCGCCAGACGCCAGGTGTGCAACAGACCGCCCCGCAGCCGGGTGTTGGGCCACACCCCGTCCTGCACGCCCGCGACCACGACCGTGTCGAACTCGAGCCCGAGCGAGGCTGCGGGGGTGAGCAGGCGGACCACCTGGTCGTTCGGCGGCGGGTCGAGGCGGTCCTCCGCGACACGGGCATCGAGCACACTGCGCACGAAGACGCGCGGATCGGCGTCGACGGAGCGTTCTCCGAACCGTTTCGCCGCCTGGAAGAGGGACACGACCGCGTCCAGGTCGCGACCCGCCTGGTCGGCGACCGGGCCGTGACCGGCTGCCGTCTGTGCCCACGGCTTCTGCAACCCGGACCGTTCCCACGCCGCCCACAGCAGTTCGTGCGCGCTGGCGCCGCGTGCGAGCTCGGCACGCAGGTGCGCCACCGTGCGGGCCAGCGCGGCCGCACGGCGCGCCTCACGCGCATCGATGAGATCGAACTCGACCGGGGTCCGCATGGCCGCCAGCAGCAGGTCACGCCCGCTGCGCTCGCCACCGGCGGCGAGCTCGGTGTGCCGGAGAGAGGAACGCAGGCGTCGCAGCTCGATGGGATCAAGCCTGCCCGCCACGCCGAGGAGTGCGTCCGTGACGTCCTCGACGGTCCACTCCTCGCTCGCGGCCATCTCGATGAGGCGGAGCAGGTCGCGCACGGGGGCGATCTGCCCCAGCGCCTGCGCGGATCCGGGCGCGACGGCGGGGACGTCCCGGGCGGCGAGCTCGGCCTGCAGCGCGGTGACCTGTCGGGTGTCGTGGGCGATCACCGCGAGCTGATCCCAGGGCACACCGTCGTGCAGGTGACGCTCGCGCAGGAGCCGCGCGATGACGTCGTACTCCTCCGCGGCCGAGCGCACCGTCACGGCCCGCACCGATCCGTCGGGCTCGACCTCGACAGGAGCACGACGATGGGCGACGACACCGGCGGCTCCGATGCGCTGGGTGACCCGGCCGACCACGTCCGACGCGTACGGCGTCCCACGGTGTGGGGTCTCGAGGACGAAGGTCACCCCGAGAGCGCCGGCCAGGCGGGCGAAGTTCTCGGGTGTCGCCCCACGGAAAGCCCCCGAACCGACGTCGGGGTCGCCGAACGCGAGCACGCTCGCCCCCCGACCCCGGCACTCCTCCAGCAGGTCGACGGCCCCCGCCGTGAGCTCCTGCGCATCGTCGACGAGGATATGACGCACGCGATCGGCCGAGGCCGCACCCGCGGCACCGGTGCGCACCAGGCCCACCGCCTCGCGCACGAGACCGGCGGCATCGCGATGCGCGCCGCGCATCCCCGCGCGTACCCGGAGGTATTCGCGCTGGAACGAGGCCATGGCCTCCCACTCCGGGATGCCCTGCGCCTGCCCGAGGGCCCGGAGCCCCGTCGGGTCGAGGTCGAGGGTCGCGCACTCGGCGAGGAATGCGCGCACCTCGGAGCGGAACCCTGCGGTGTCCCGGATCCCCGGTCCCAACCACGCCGGCCACCGGCTCACCGCACCCGGCAGCGACTCGTCCTCGGCGTCTCCGTCGAGCATGTCGTGGATGATCTGGTCTTCGTCGCCACCGGTCAGCAGCTGCGGGGGTTCGGCGCCGGCCGAGACGGCGCAGGTGCGCACGATGCCGAAGGCGAACGAGGCCAGCGAGCGGGCGAGCGGGCCCGAGGTGGCGCGCCCGACCGCGAGGGCGAGCCGGTCACGCAGGGCAGTCGCGGTCTGCCGTGACGGCGTGAGCACCACGATCTCATCGGGGTCGACGCCACGGCGGACGAGCTCGACGACCCGGGCGACGAGCACCTCGGTCTTGCCCGAGCCGGGTGCACCGACCACGACCGCGGACACGCCCGTCTCGGCGCGGACGACGGCGATCTGGGCGGCGTCCGGCGACGCATCACCGTGGATGGCCGCGGCGGTCTCGACGAGCACCGGGGAAGAGATCACCCCTCGACGGTATCCACGACCCCCGACATCCCCGGTGCGGGCCCGCGCGCGTTCGCCCAGAGCGTGCGCCGACACCCGGAGCACGGTCCGGGGGTGCCGTAGGCTTGCCGTGCGCCCCGGGATCCCGCGGGCGCGGGCCCACCGGCCCGAGTCGCCAGGAGGTAAGTGACGTGGAGATCCGCATCGGCATCGCGAACACCGGACGTGAGCTGAACTTCGACACGAACGAGTCGGCCGCCGACGTCAAGAAGTCCGTCGCCACGGCCCTCGACTCCGGTGCCGCCCACATCGAGTTCACCGATGCGAAGGGCAACGCGTACCTCGTCCCGACCGCGTCGTTGGCCTACGTCGAGCTCGGCAGCGAGGAGTCGCGTCGGGTCGGCTTCGTCGCCTGATCCCATGCAGATCCTCATCGCCCTCATCCTCGGCGCGGTGATCGGGATCGCGGCGCACTTCCAGGTGCACCATCGCGAGACCCGGGGCGCGGCGGTCATCCCGATGCTCGGGACCGTCTCCGCCGGCATCGCGTGGCTCGCCTTGACGTGGGCCGGCATCGGCATCGACTCGCCGTGGCCGTGGCTGTCGGCGGTCATCGTGCCCGCCGCGGTGTGTTGGCCCGCGGCACTCGCGCTCACGAAGATCCGTCTGGCGCGGGACGCCCGCGAGAAGACCGCGCTCGGTATCGGCTGACCCGGCGCGCGGCGCGGCTCAGGCCGCGAGGCCCATCGCGTCCATTCGACGCGAGTGGGCGGCCATGAGCTCGGTGAACACCGGCTCTACCTTCTCTTCGTCGTCGGCGTCCAGGGCCGTCGGGCGCAGCGCCGCACGCGCGATCAGCAAGGTGTCGCCCACGAGGCGACGGCCCCACATCGCCAACAGCGCCTTCCACTCCGCGTCGCTCGCGATGGTCTCCGCGACGATGTCCACGATCGCCTGGCGGTCGTTGTCGGCGCGCAGCACACGCGCGACTCGCCGGCCGGCCTCGCCGTAGCTCGCCGACAGCGCGAGATAGAAGTCGTCGAGGAGTCCGGCGGTGATGTGAACCGACAGCATCGTCTCCTGCGGTCGCCGGCCGTGCGTGGCACGACGGAAGGCGTCGAGCGGTTCGCGGAAGGGCAGCATGAGACTGGTCGGGTCGTCTCCCCGGTCGCGGATGAGTGCCACGAGCTCCTCGTGCTTGGTCAGCGCCGCACCGGCGGCGCGCGAGAGCGACTCCTTCTGCGCCAGCTCGGGCGTGGTCTGGATCAGCTCGCTGAGGGTCTCGAAGAACCCGAGCTGCAGGTAGGCCGCCTGCCCGAGGTAGGTGTCGATGTCCGGGGCGAGCTCCTCGAAGTCCACGCGCATCGCCTCGCCGAGGTCGCCTCGCGAACGCAGCTGAAGCCGTCGACCCTGCGGTCGTCTCTGCCAGAACCAGGTCACCACGGCCTCCACCTTAGGGTGCTCGAGCGGGTGTCCGCGGCCTGCCGCGCGGCTTCCGCGGCAGGCTCGGCTATCCTGGACCGGACCCCGGCGTCGGATCGGGGCACCGCGCCCGTGGTTGAGAGAAGGGCGTGGACACGCATTCGCCCCAGCGTGCGCCATGGATGCGCCCGGGGCCGACCACAGGCAGCGTCTCACTGCCGGACGGGTTCCCACACCGTGACAACCTTCGCCGAACTCGGTGTCGACCAGGACATCGTCGACGCCCTCGCCGCCCGCGGCATCATCGACGCGTTCCCCATCCAGGAACAGACCATCCCGCTCGGACTGCCCGGACAGGACATCATCGGGCAGGCCAAGACCGGAACCGGAAAGACCTTCGGCTTCGGCATCCCCGTCGTCCAGCGCCTCGGGCTGAACCCCGAGCCCGGCGTCAAGGCGCTCATCGTCGTGCCGACCCGCGAGCTGGCGGTGCAGGTCTACGAAGACATGGACATGCTCACCTCGAACCGCTCGACCTCGGTCGTGGCCATCTACGGCGGCAAGGCCTACGAGGGGCAGATCGATCAGCTCAAAGCGGGCGCCCAGATCGTCGTGGGCACGCCCGGACGCCTGATCGATCTGAACAACCAGCGACTCCTCGACCTGTCGAATGCCGCAGAGGTCGTCCTCGACGAGGCCGACAAGATGCTCGACCTCGGCTTCCTCGCCGACATCGAGAAGATCTTCCAGAAGGTGCCCGCGGTCCGGCACACGCAGCTGTTCTCCGCGACCATGCCCGGCCCGATCGTCACGCTCGCACGCCGGTTCATGTCCAATCCGATCCATATGCGCGCCAACGACCCGGATGAGGGGCTGACCCAGGCAAACATCCGCCACTTGGTGTACCGCGCACACGCGCTCGACAAGGACGAGGTGATCGCGCGCATCCTGCAGGCCGAGGGTCGCGGCAAGACGGTCATCTTCACGCGCACCAAGCGCGCGGCCCAGAAGCTCGTCGATGAACTCGGCGACCGCGGCTTCAACGCCGCGGCGGTCCACGGCGACATGAGCCAGGAGGCGCGCGAGCGCTCGATGGCCGCGTTCAAGGCCGGCAAGCGCGATGTCCTGATCGCCACCGACGTCGCCGCCCGCGGCATCGACGTCAACGACGTCACCCACGTGATCAACCACACCATCCCCGACGACGAGAAGACCTACCTGCACCGCGCCGGTCGCACCGGCCGCGCCGGCCGCACCGGTATCGCGGTCACGTTCGTCGACTGGGACGACCTGCACAAGTGGGCCCTCATCAACCGCGCGCTCGAATTCGGCCAGCCCGAACCGGTCGAGACCTACTCCTCCAGCCCGCACCTCTACGAAGACCTCGACATCCCCGCGGGCACGAAGGGCCGCATCGTCACGGCCCCGAAGGCGCAGAAATCCGATGCCCCCAAGCGGGACGGTGGCGGCAAGGGCGAGGGGGAACCCCGTCGTGGCCGCCGTCGCGGGTCGGGGTCCGACGCCGGCTCGGGATCGACCGATGCTCCCGCCCGCACCGAGGACGCGCCGCGCGAGGGTGACGGCTCGGGAACCCATGACGGGGGCGGCAAGGAGCACCATGACGGAAAGCCCGCGCCGCGCCGCCGTCGGCGCCGTCGCGGGCCGCGGGGCCCGCGCGAGGGCGCCGCAGGCACGGCCTGACCCCGCCTGTCACGGGAACAGCGGCGCGCTGCCCGTCCCCCGGTCCAACAGCCGGGCGATCATGTCCTCGCTCGTGGTGTGTTCGCCCGGCTGATTCGGCTTGCCGAGCCCGTGGTAGTCACTCGATCCGGTGACGATCAGGTCGTGCTCCTCGACCAGACCACGCAAGGCGGCGATCCCCGCCGGCAGGTTCTCCCGGTGGCCCAGCTCGAACCCGGCGAGTCCGGCCGCGAGCATCCGCGTCATCAGGGGCGCAGGCGGGACGCCGGCACGGCCGGCGGGATGGGCGATGATCGGCACTCCCCCGGCGCCGACGATCAGCTCGATCGCCTCCACCGGATCCGGCGAGAACAGCGACACGTAGTAGTCACCGTCCGCGGCGAGGATCGTCGCGAACGCCTCGCCACGATCGCGGACCACGCCCCGCGCGACGAGGGCGTCGGCGATGTGGGGCCGACCGACGGTGGCGCCGCTGGTCGTGTGGGCGACGATGTCCTCCCACGCGAGGTCGTAGTCACGTGAGATGCGATCGGCCATGATCCGCGCCCGTTCCCGCCGCGAGCGACGGACCTTCTCGGTCATCGCCCGCAGACGCGGTTCATCGGGGTCGATCAGGTAGGCCAGCACATGGATGCTGCGCCACCGGTGCTGGGAGGACATCTCCATCCCCGGCACGAACGTCATCCCGAGCGACGTGGCCGCATCCGCCGCCTCCGCCCATCCCGAGGTGGTGTCGTGGTCCGTCAGCGACACCGTGCGCACGCCGTGGGCGTGGACGGCGGCCATGACCTGGGCGGGCGGCTGCGTCCCGTCGGAGTGCGTCGAATGCAGGTGCAGGTCACCGGGCCCCTCGACTCGACGCGTGCGCTGCATTCTCCCGAGCGTAACGGCCGCGCCCGTCGATGCAGCGCGCGCAGGGCCCGCCTTGACCCTTCTCCCAGTCTGCGCGAATAGGGTTCCTCACGTGCTGCGCGTCTTCGGGTTCGTCGCCGCTGCGACGTTCACGCTCGCGGCGGCGATCGTGACCGTCCCCCAGGTCTTCCGTGTCGAGGACGTGTTCCCGATCGCGCAGATCGTGTCGTTCCGCGGTCTGGTGGCCGCGGCGTTCGTGGGGCTCGCGCTGGTGGCGCTGCTGTTCGCCCTGGCACGTCCGGTCCGGGTGTTCGCCACGACGCTCGCCATCGTGTGCCTGGCCGCCGCGATCGGAAACGGCGCCATCCTCGTCTCACGCGGAGTGGGCACCGAGGCCCTTCCCGCCTCGACCGAGGACAGCATCCGGGTGATGACGTGGAACACCGCCGGCAGCGGCAACACCACCGCGGACTCGATCGCCGAGATCGCGGTGGCGATGGAGGCCGACATCGTCACGCTGCCCGAGACCAGCGCCGAAACCGGCGAGCAGGTCGCCATCGCGATGCGCGATTACGGCCGCCCGATGTGGGTGCACCACGCCACGTTCGGCAGCGAGAGCGCCGGCTGGGATGCGCTGTCGACGACGATCCTCATCTCCCCCGACCTGGGCGACTACGCCGTGATCGAGTCTTCCCGCGACGGCTCCAGCAACACCTCCACCGTGCCGAGCGCGGTGATGATGCCCACCACAGGCGATGGACCGACCGTCGTCGCCGCCCACGCCGTCGCGCCGCGGGTCGACGACATGGCGCAGTGGCGCAGCGACCTGCAATGGCTGGCCGACCAGTGCGCCGAGGACAACGTCATCATGGCCGGGGACTTCAACGCCACCGTCGACCACATGGCTTCGCTCGGCATCGACGGGGCCACGCTCGGGCGTTGCCGGGATGCGGCCTCCGAGACCGGCAACGGCGCGGTGGGCACGTGGCCCTCCCAACTCCCCTCCCACATGGGCGCACCGATCGACCATGTCCTGGCCTCGCCGTCGTGGGTGGCCACGGGGTCGATCGTGCTGCGTTCGATGGACGGTTCGGGAAGCGACCACCGGCCGCTGATCGTGCAGTACGAACCCGCCGGCTGAGCCCGGTGACGCAGGCGCCGCCAGGTGCGAGACTGGACAGATGAGCACTGGCGACAGCGACACGATCGCGACGACCGAGGCGACCCCGGCCGAGACCGGAGCCGACACCACCACCAACCGTCGGCAGCCGTTCCCCCAGGGGTTCCTCGACAGCATCTCCACCGGATGGGCCGAGCGTCCCGACACCGCCCCACCGCGACGCGCGCAGGCGCCGTTCGCGGCCGCACGCCGCGCGAAGCTGTCGTCGCTGTTCCCGGGCAGACGCCTGGTGATCCCCGCCGGTTCGCTCAAGCAGCGCAGCAACGACACCGACTACCCGTTCCGCGCACACTCCGCCTTCGCCCACCTCACGGGATGGGCCTCGGACTCCGAGCCGGATTCGGTGCTCGTGCTCGACCCGGACGGGGAGGGGCACCGGGCCACCCTGTATTTCCGCGAGCGCGCCGACCGCACCACACCGGAGTTCTACGCGGACGCCTCGATCGGCGAGTTCTGGATCGGCCCCCGCCCGGCGCGCCACGGCGTGGCCGCCGACCTCGACATCGACGCCGCCCCCCTCGCGGACTTCTCCGCGGGCGACGAGGACATGGTGGTGGGCGAGGACGACGACCTCACGCGCGCCGTCTCCGAGCTGCGCCTGGTCAAGGACGAGTACGAGATCGCCCAGATGCGTCTGGCGGTCGATGTGACGGCTCGCGGATTCGACGACATCGTGCAGAACCTCGACCGCGCCGTCGCGCACCATCGCGGCGAGCGCATCGTCGAAGGGGTCTTCCACCTGCGGGCGCGCAGCGACGGGCACGCGGAGGGGTATGACACGATCGCCGCCTCGGGTGCGCACGCGTGCTACCTCCACTGGACCCGCAACGACGGCGCGGTCGCGCCCGGCGACCTCATCCTCGTCGACGCCGGCGTCGAGGTCGACAGCCTGTACACCGCCGACATCACCCGCACCCTGCCGGTGTCCGGGACCTTCACCGAGACGCAGCGTCGCGTGTACGAGACGGTCCGCGAGGCCGCCGACGCGGCCTTCGCCCTCGCCCGCCCGGGGATACGGTTCCGGGACGTGCATGCGGCGGCGATGGAGGTCATCGCCGCACGGGTCGCCGAGTGGGGGCTGCTTCCGGTCACGGCCGAAGAGGCGCTCGACGCCGACCGCGGCGGACACCACCGCCGATACATGGTCCACGGCACCAGCCACCATCTCGGCATCGATGTGCACGACTGCGCGCAGGCGCGTCGGGAGATGTACTACGACGGGGTGCTGGAGCCGGGCATGGTCTTCACCATCGAGCCGGGCCTGTATTTCCAGATCGACGACATGACCGTTCCGGAGGAGTACCGCGGCATCGGCGTGCGCATCGAGGACGACGTGCTGGTGACCGAAGACGGCGTCGAAAACCTCTCTGCGGCGATCCCCCGCACCGCCGACGAGGTGGAGGCCTGGATCGCACGCCTGAACCCCGCCGGCTGACGCGGTGGCCTACACGCCCGAGCCGGCGTTCACCACCCGCCCGACCCTCACCGGCACGTTCGGGATGGCGGCGTCGACGCACTGGAGCGCCACCGCGACCGCACAGGCTGTCCTCGAGCGCGGCGGCAACGCGTTCGACGCCGCCGTGGCGGGGGCCTTCGTGTTGCATGTCGCCGAACCGCACCTGAACGGTCCGGGGGGCGACATGGTGGGGCTGATCCACGCCGCCGGCGCGGACGCACCCCGCGTGCTCATGGGGCAGGGACCCGCCCCGGCCCGCGCGAGCATCGACCACATGCGCGGCGAGGGGCTCGATCTCGTCCCGGGGGCGGGTGCCCTGGCCGCCGCGATCCCCGGTGCGGTGGACGCGTGGCTGCTGCTGCTGCGCGACCACGGCACGTGGGAACTCGACGAGGTGCTCTCATACGCGATCGGCTACGCGCGCGAGGGCCATCCCCTCGTCGCCGGCGCCGCGGCGACGATCACGCGCGTCCAAGACCTCTTCCGTGACGCATGGCCGACCTCGGCGGCCCTGTGGATGCCCGCGGGCGTCGCCCCGGTGGCGGGGCGGCTCGTGCGCAACCCGGCATACGCCGATGTCCTGGACGCTCTGGTGCATGCCGGGCGCACCGTGCGCGACGCGGGGTCAGCGGGACGCGCGCCGCGGATCGACGCCGCACGACGGGAGTGGAAGACCGGTATCGCCCAGGCCGCATCGGCTTTCGCCGCGCGTGCGCACCGTCACTCCGACGGTCGCGAACACGCCGGGGTCATCACCGCGAACGATTTCGCGACCTTCGACGCCGGCTACGAGGCGCCCGTCGTGGGTTCCTTCCGTGGCGACCGGATCATCAAAGCCGGCGCGTGGTCGCAGGGACCGGCGCTGCTGTCGGTGCTCGGCATGCTCGAGCCGCTCGAGGACGACCTGCTCGACCCGTCGCAGGAGGCCGGTGCCCATCGGATCCTCGAGGCGCAGAAGCTCGCCTATGCGGACCGCGACGCGTGGTTCGGCGACACCGACGTCGACCTCGATGCGCTCCTGTCCCCGGACTACCTCGAGGGCAGACGATCACTCATCGGCGAGTCGGCCTCCCTCGAGATCCGTCCCGGGGCGCCCGGGGGCCGCGCGCCCCGCATGCCGTCCCTGCGCACGACCGCCCGCGGTGCGGCGGGGACCGGCGAGCCGACCGTCGACCGCACCGGCCACACCCGTGGCGACACCTGCCACATCGACGTGGTGGACCGATGGGGCAACATGATCTCCGCGACGCCGTCCGGCGGCTGGCTGCAGTCATCGCCCACCGTCCCCGAACTCGGGTTCTGTCTCGGCACACGCCTGCAGATGACCTGGCTCGAGCCGGGCCTGCCCGCGTCACTGGCCCCGGGCAAGCGCCCACGGACCACCCTCACCCCGACCCTCGTGCTCCGCGACGGGCGCCCACGCATGACGCTCGGATCCCCCGGGGGCGATCAGCAGGACCAGTGGCAGCTGCTCGTGTTGCTGCGCACCCTCGTCGGCGGGTACACCCCACAGGCGGCCATCGACGCCCCGGCGCTGCACACGACGGCCGTGACCGACTCGTTCTGGCCGCGCACGTGGTCGCCCGGAGGCGTCGTGGCCGAAGACCGCCTCGGCGATGACCTCATCGACGGCCTGCGCGCACGCGGCCACCGGGTGGCCCGCGCCGGTGCGTGGGCGCTCGGCCGTGTCTCGGCGGTGGGCCGCCGCGACGACGGCGTCCTGTGGGCGGCCGCCAACGCCCGCGGCATGCAGGGCTACGCCGCGGGCCGGTGACGAAGACCGCGGGGACGCATCTCCTCGGCATCCACGACGGCGCACGCCCCTCCGGTGGACGCGATCAGGCGCGGGCCCGCATCCAGTCGACGACGACCGGGGCGAGCGCCGCCGCCGACTCCGCGGCGGGGATGCGGCGACCGGTCGTCTCGAACGCATGCCCGGCACCTTCGACCCAGTGCAACGTCGCGTCGCGACAGGAGGCCACCGCCTCTTCGAGCTGCTCGCGGGGCCGGACGAAGGGGTCACGCGTACCCGAGACGAACAGTTGCGGGGCGGGGATGACCGGAAGATGCTCCACGCGCGGCCGGTCCGGCTTTCCGGGCGGATGCAGCGGGTAGCCGAGGTAGACGAGCCCGCGGGGCGAGAGGGCACCGTCCGCGGTCGCCATCGACGCCATGCGCCCGCCGTAGGACCGGCCCGCCGCGAAGAACGGCAGATCCGGCAGATCCGCCGCGATCCGATCACCGATCGCGTGCCACGTCGAGATGGCGTGCGCGGCGGGACCGGGCATGCGCCGCCCCGCCTCGACGTACGGGAAGGTGAAGCGCACGGTCGCGATACCGGCGGTGTTGACGGCATCGGTGAACCCGGTCACGCCGGGATGGTCGAAGCTCGATCCGGCCCCGTGGGCGACCGCCACCACCGCCCAGGCGTCTTCGGGCACCATGGTCGCGACACGCACCGATGTGACACCGGTCGGCAGGTCGACCTGCACCGTGTCGGTCACGGCGCGGGGGGATCCTCGCCGTCCGGCCGACGCGCGTCGGGATCGATGCGCTCGCCATACTGCGGCGGCGCCTCCGGGTGCACCGGCTCCTCGCGCGGTGCCGGGCGCGCCGGCGGCTCGGAGGGGTGAGCGGGGGCGGTCGGCACAGCCGGGTCCGCCGGCGCCGGGCCGTTCGCCCGCGGGCCGAGCACCTGGCGCGCGCGGTGCAGGCTGTTGGCCGTGACCGTCACCTCGTAGGTGTCGGCGACCACGGCCATCACGGAGGCGTAGTCGCGACGGCGGCGAACAAGCGAGTACGTGATGATGCTGAACAGCATGCCGATGGCGATGCCGACGAACAGCACGCCCACGAACACCTGGACCTGGACGGTCGGCGTGCCCAGCACCACGACCGCGCTGAACAGCAGGCCCAGCAACAGACCGTTGATCGCGCCGGAACGGGCTGCGGAGGCATACCCGAGGCGTCCCGTGACCCGTTCGATCGAACGCAGGCCCTTGCCGACGATCGCGATCTCCCGCGCCGGTATCTCCCCGGAGATCAGCTCCGAGACGGCCTTCTGGGCTGCCTCGTAGGTCGAGAACGAGGCCACCGTGGGGCCCACCTCGCCGGCACCCTGGGGGCCGCGTCCGCCGATCATACTCATTCCTCCATCCTCCCACGGCCCCGGTCTACGCTGGAATCGTGAGCACGCAGAGGGTATTCGTCGCCCGCCTGACCGGCTGCGCCGTCTTCGACCCCGCGGGCGACAGGCTGGGCAAGGTCCGCGACGTCGTCGTCATCTTCCGCGCCGACGACCCACCGCGGGTGGTCGGCCTGATCGTGGAGATCCCCGGCCGCCGCCATGTGTTCCTTTCGATCGGACGCGTGACCTCCATGCGGCCCGGCCAGGTCATCACGACGGGACTGATCAACGTGCGCCGGTTCCAGCAGCGGGGCGGCGAGGTGCGGGTGATGGCGGAACTGCTGGGCCGACGGGTCTTCCTGCGTGACGGATCCGGGACCGCGGTCATCGAAGACGTCGCGATCGAACGCAGCCGGCTGGGCGACTGGGACATCGGGCAGCTGTTCCTCCGGCGTCCCAAATCCGGCGGGTCCCCGTTCGCCAAGGGCGCCACCACCTTCGCGACATGGGCACAGGTGCGCGAGGACCAGGAACCCGGAGAGGCGCAATCCGCCGAGCAACTGGTGGCGACCTTCTCCGAACTCAAGCCCGCAGACCTGGCCAACACCCTGCTCGACCTCCCCGAAGACCGCCTGATCGAGGTGGCCGAAGAACTCCCCGACGACCGGCTGGCCGACGCGCTGGAGGAGATGCCCGAGGACGAGCAGGTCCACATCCTGGAACAGCTCGACGACGAGCGCGCCGCCGACATCCTCGACGCGATGGAACCCGACGACGCCGCCGACCTCCTCGGTCAGCTCCCCAAAGTGCGCTCCGAACAGCTCCTGGGCCTGATGGAACCCGAAGAGGCACAGGATGTCCGTGACCTCCTCAAATACGGTCCCGACACCGCCGGCGGTCTGATGACCAACGAACCCATCGTCCTGTCTGCCGAGTCGACCGTCGCCGAAGCCCTCGCCCTCATCCGGCGACACGAGTTGCACCCCGCGTTGGCCGCGTCGGTGTACATCACCCTGCCACCCTACGAGACGCCGACCGGTCGGCTTCTCGGGACGGTGCACTTCCAGCGGATGTTGCGCTATCCGCCGCACGAGAGGCTCGGTGCGATCATCGACGACTCGGTCGACCCCATCGCCGCCACCGCCGCCGCCTCGGAGGTCGCGCGGATGCTGGCCAGCTACAACCTCGTCTCGGTGCCCGTGGTCGACCCCGCCCGTCGACTGGTGGGCGCGATCTCGATCGACGACGTGCTCGACCACCTCCTCCCCGACGACTGGCGATCCGTCGAGACCGAGGGGCCCGAGGTCCCGGCCGTCCCCACCTCGACCGGCGCGATCCCCACGAGGCGGCGATGATGGCCCGCGATCGCAAGCAGAACCCCCGCATCCGCGGCCTCGACGCACCCCGGGGGCGGTCCGGTGTCCTCGGGCGCACGCCCCAGCCCTCCCGCGATCGCTTCGGGCGCTTCACCGAGTGGATCGCCCGTGCGATGGGGACCCCCGCGTTCCTCCTGATCCTCAGTGCCTTCTGCATCGCCTGGCTCGCATGGAACACCCTCATGCCACCGGATCTGCGCTTCGACTCCGCGGCCAACGGGTTCACGGCGCTCACCCTCATGCTCTCCTTGCAGGCCTCCTACGCCGCACCGCTCATCCTGCTCGCACAGAACCGTCAGGACGACCGCGACCGGGTGCAGATCGAGCAGGACCGCCAACGGGCCGAACGCAATCTGGCCGACACCGAATACCTCGCCCGCGAGATCGTCGCGCTGCGCATGGCGGTCAACGACATGCAGGGCGAAGTGCTGACCAAAGAGGTGCTGCGTTCGGAGCTCAAGAAAATGCTCGCGCACCTCGACGACGCCCCCCGGAAGGACTCCCCCACCCCGTGACAGACCTCGCCCCCCGCGTCCGGACGGCTGTCGGCGCCGTCATCGACCCCGAGCTGCGACGCCCCCTCGGCGAGCTCGACATGGTGCGCGCGGTGACCGTCGAGGCGGGTACCGCCCACGTCGAGGTCGCCTTGACCATCGTGGGCTGCCCCGCGGCCGATCGCATCTCGCGGGACGTGACCGAGGCGGCCGCCTCGGTCACCGGCGTCGAGACCGTCGACCTCGTGCTGGGCGTGATGACGCCCGACGAACGGCGCGCCCTCACCGAAAAGTTGCGGGCCGGGAGACCCGCCCGTCAGATGCCGTTCGGCCCCGATTCCCTCACCCGCGTGATCGCCGTCACCAGCGGAAAGGGCGGGGTCGGCAAATCCAGCGTCACCGCGAACCTCGCCGTCGCCCTCGCCGAGCGGGGGCTGTCGGTCGGTCTCATCGACGCCGATGTGCACGGATTCTCCATCCCGGGCCTGGTGGGGCTGGTCGAAGCCGACGGCCGCGCCCCCTCCCCCACCCGCATCGACGATCTCATGCTGCCGCCCGTCGCCTACGGGGTGAAGGTCGTCTCCATCGGCATGTTCCTGCGACGCGGCGACGCCGACGGTCCGGTCGGAGCCGTCGCGTGGCGCGGCCCGATGCTGCACCGCACCGTGCAGCAGTTCCTCACCGATGTCTTCTTCGGCGACCTCGACATCCTTCTGCTGGACATGCCGCCGGGCACCGGAGACGTCGCGATCTCGGTGGGCCAGCTCCTCCCTCATGCCGAGGTCCTGGTGGTCACCACCCCGCAGCCGGCGGCGTCGGATGTCGCGGTGCGCAGCGGACTGGTCGCCCGCCAGACCGGTCAGCGTCTGGTCGGCGTGGTGGAGAACATGGCCGCGATGACGCTTCCCGACGGTTCCTCGCTCGAACTGTTCGGCGCCGGAGGTGGCCAGTCCGTGGCGAGCGCCCTGACCATCGAAGACGAGCCGGTCGAGGTGGTCGCCTCGGTGCCGCTGAGCACCGCTTTCCGGGCGTCCGGCGACGCGGGGACGCCCGCTGTGATCGCCCACCCCGACGACCCCGCCGCGCGTGCGATCATCGCCCTGGCCGAACGCATCGCGATCCGACCGCGGGATCTCCCCGGTCGCGCGTTGCCCCTGCGTCCGCGCTGAGCTCGCGCCCGCTCACACGCCGCTGCGCTCAGGTCGCCTCGCTGTCGAAGGGCGGGAGCTGGCCCGGTTCGAGCTTGCTGGTGACAGGTTTCACCTTCGGCGGGTGTGCGGCCTCGGCGGCCGTGACGGCGGCGACCGGTGCGTCCTCGAGGAGGGCTTCGCGGATGATGCGGCGCGGGTCGTACTGCCGCGGATCGAGCTGACGCCAATCGACGTCGTCGAACTCCTCGCCCATCTCATCCTTCATCCGGGTCTTGGCCCCCTGGGCGAAGTCCCGGACCCGGCGCACGACGCCGGCGAGCGCCTCGGCATACCGCGGCAGTCGCTCCGGTCCGAGCAGGAACGCGGCGATGACGAGGATCAGCATCAGCTTCTCGAACGTCAGGCCGTTGAACACCCCTCCAGATTACCGTCGCGCCTCAACGGAACGACCCGTCCCGGCGCCTAAGCTGATGCGGAAGGAGTGGACATGGCAGATCATGAGGCCGATCGGCGGTTCGCGGCGGAGTCCGTCGTCGAACCCGATCACATCGCACGCGCCCGTGCGGCCGCGCTCGAGCTCGGCGCCGCCCCGATCAGCGCGGAAGTCGGTACGCAGGCGGCGGTCGTGGCCGCGGCCTCGGCCGCGCTGAACATCGTCGAGATCGGCACCGGAGCCGGCGTGTCCGGACTGTGGCTCCTCCACGGTTCGCCGCGCGCGACCCTGACCACGATCGACAGCGAGCCCGAGCACCTCGGTGCCGCCCGCCAGGCGTTCGCCGACGCACGGGTGCCCCCCGCACGCGCCCGATTCATCACCGGACGCGCCGCCCAGGTCCTGCCCCGCATGAACGAGGCGTCCTACGACATCGTCTTCGTCGACGCCGACCCGGAGGGGGTCATCGAGTACGTCGAGCACGGCTTGCGCCTGGTCCGCGCCGGCGGCACCGTGCTGGTGCCGCGTGTGCTCGGCGGCGGAGCGGTGTCGGATCCGGTGCGACGCGACCCGATCACGGCCGCGTACCGGTCGCTGATCCAGGAGACGCAGTCCTCCTCCGCGGTGATCGGCGCCCTGTCGATCGTCGGTGAGGGATTGTTGCAGCTGACCACGGTCGCGCCCGACCCGCGCTGAGGTCGACGGCGATGACGAAAGGCCGGTCCGAAGACCGGCCTTTCCTGTGTGAGACGAGAACGAACGTCAGGCTGCGCTGACGACTCCCCCCAGAACGTCGTGAAGCTCCTTGGCTTCGGCGTCGTTCACAGAGACGACCAGTCGGCCACCACCCTCGAGCGGAACCCGCACGATGATGAGGCGCCCCTCCTTCACGGCCTCCATCGGCCCGTCTCCGGTTCTCGGCTTCATCGCTGCCATCGTGGCTCCCTTTCTTGTGGAGGTC
>NZTV01000092.1 GCA_002703245.1 Microbacterium sp. | reverse complement strand
GTCATTGCCACCGGCGCAGCCGGCGAGAGCGACAGCCGAGGCGCCCACGAGCGCGAACGCTCCGAGCTTGTGCTTCATGGTGTCATCCTTCGTTCTTCTCTTGGTGGGGGCGGGCCGGGTGACCCGTCCGGGAGGGTGGTACGTGGTCTACGAGACGCCGAGCTGCCCCGACAGGACCATGACGGCGGCACCGCGCAGGACGATGTCCTGACCTTGCTCGGTCATCCGTACCCGTACGCCGTCGTGGAAGCGGGCGAGCGTGCGGGCGCGGAGGGTCTCGACGGTCTGCTCGGCCAGAGCGCCGTCGAGAAGTTCACGAGGGCCGGAGAGGACGATCTCCGACAGGTCCAGCACGCCCACGATCGGGGCCAGGGCGATGCCCAGGCGCTCCCCCGCGTCGCGCAGCACGGTGGCGGTGTCCTCATCGGATGCGGCGATGCGCGCCGTGAGCGCCGGGACGGCGAGCCAGGCCTCAAGGCACCCGATCTTGCCGCACGCGCACCGTGGTCCCCCGTCGGTGCCGACGGTGACGTGGCCGATCTCCCCCGCGGCGAACCGGGCGCCCCGCATCGGCAGACCTCCGGCGAGCAGCCCCGAGCCGACACCGCGGCCGACCCGTACCAGCAGGACGTCGTCGCGCGCGCCGCCGAAGGTGTATTCGGCGAGCACCGCGGCGTTGGCGTCGTTGGCGACCAGCACCGGCAGATCCAGCGCGTGGCGCAGTTCCCCCTCGAGGTCGAGGCCGTCCCAGCCGAAGTTCGGCGCGGTCAGGATCACCCCTTGCGCATCGACCACGCCGGGTGCGCCCACTCCCACGCCGAGGACCGGCGCGTGGGCGTCGGCGACCAGGTCGCGCGCCAGCGCGATCACTGCGGCCAGCGCCTCATCCGCGTCTTCGGGAACGGCCGTCTCGGCGCGGGCGACGATGTCGCCGTCGAGGGTGAGCACGGCACCGAGGAACGTGTCGCTGCCGGAGAGGTCCAGACCCACGATGCGGTGGCCGTCGCGGGCGAGGTCGACGAGGATGGCCGGCTTGCCGGGGCGCGAAGACTCCCGCACCCCTTTTTCGACGACGAAGCCGTCGGCGATCAGTCCGGCCACGAGGTCGGAGATCGTCACGCGCGTCAGGCCGGTCTGGCGGGCGAGGTCCGCCCGACTCATCGCACCGTCGTGGAACAGGGTCTGCAGCACGAGGGAACGATTGTGGCCGCGGGCGTGCTCGGGGAGCACCTTCGCGCCGGTGCGATGCGCCCGGGCACGGACGAAACCCGACGCGGGGCGTGGGTTCTCGCGGTGTGCGGCCTCCGCCGAGGGGGAGCCACTGTGCAGGTCCGAAGCAGACATGTTTGTTAGTAGACCTTACGAACAAAGAACCCGCAAGCATCCCGAGGGTTTTGCACGGCGTGTTTACAAAACCGTTACACGCCGGTGACCGCGACGTGAGCGCATTCTCACGATCGAAGGAGTCGACCCTCGCCTACCCTGAAGAGACCGCGAAGGAGACCCATGAACCGCACCCTCCCGGGCCTGGCGTTGACCGCCGCGGCCCTGTTCACCCTCACCGGTTGTGTCGGCGACGACCCGGGGCAGAGCTCATCCGGCGCGGGGTCCGCACAGAAACTGGACGCCCCCGGCGACGAGGGACAGTCCGTCGAAGACGCCTGCAGCGTGGTCGCCGAGACGATCACCGCCGCGACCGCCCAGTTCGAGGAGGGCGCGGAGGACGACCTGTCCAGCGTCGCCGAGGCGATGGAGGCCGCCGCCGAGGAGCTGGCCACGATGACGCAGGAGATCACCAACGACCGCGTGGCCGCCCTCCTCCCCGATCTCACGCAGATGTTCGGAGAGGCCGCCGACGTCTTCCGCTCGCTCGAGGACGGCGACGCGTCCGGGATCGAGGACCTCGAGGAGATCGGCACCCGCTTCCAGGAGACCGGCGCCGCCTTCGAAGAGACCTGCACCCCCTGACCGCCTCACGCGCGGAATCCACAGCAGACCGTGATGATTCCGTGGCCGTCCCCGCACCGCCCTCGCCTACCATGGAGACACGTGCGATGCAGGCGGGGGTGAGCGCGTGACGGATGTGGTGACTCGACCGGGATCCGACGAGAACACGTCGGAGAACGACACCGTCGACGACCAGAGGGTCGACGACGGTGCGTCGACGACCCCGGGAGACGCCCCCACCGTGCCCGTCGAGCCCACCTACGAGTGGGCCCCCGCCGAACCTGCACCGCGCAAGCGCCGCGTGGGCCTGTGGGTGGGGATCGGGGCCGGCGTGATCGCGCTGGGTGCAGCCGCGGCCTCCCTCGTGCTGATCGCTCCGGGAACCTCCGTGGCCGGTGTGCAGGTCGGCTTCATGACACCGGGTGCCGCGGCGGATGCCGTCTCGACGAGCCTTGCCGAGACCACCGTCGTCCTGACCGGAGAAGGCGGAGACGCCGTCGTCACCGGCGCCGAGCTCGGCGCCACCGTCGACGCCGAGGCGCTCACCCAGACGGCCTTCGCCGAACATCCGATGTGGAATGTCACCGCGTGGTTCGCCGATCCGATCGACGCGCCGGTCCACATCGACGAGATCGCCGCGGCCGAGGCGCTCGCCGCCGCCGTGCCGGCGATGCACACCGACCCGGTCGACGCGGAGGTCACCTTCGACGCCGACAGCGCGACCTATGTCGTCACCCCCGGGGTGGATGGCACGGGCGTCGATGCCGCGTCGGTGGGCGACAGCCTCGCGACGGCCTTCGCCGCAGGCGAATCCGTGGCGGAACTCGACGCCGTCGTGGCCCCGGTCGCTCCGGAGCGACAGACGTCGGTCGCCGACGCGACGGCCGCACGACTGAACGCCATGCTCGACGGAGCGGGGTTCTACGTCGGCGATGAGCGTGTGGTGCCCATCGAGGCCGCCGAACTGGCGTCGTGGATCACCCTGACCCCCGGTGAGCGCGGAACGTTGGAGATCTCCGTCGACCAAGCCGCCGTGCAAGAGGTGGTCGACACCCTCCCCGAGGCCGTGAATCGCGAGGCGGTGAACAACAAGGTGCTCGTCAACCTCGCCGGCACGACGCTCGGCGAGGAGAAAGCCGGCACCGTCGGACGAGAGCTCGAGACGACCGACGGGATCGCCGCCGGCTTCTCCGAGCAGGTCGCGAACGCGAACGGCGCCTACCAGTTGCCCGTGGTGGAGACCCCGTACGAGACCGCGCAGGTGGTGCGGCTGCTCGAGGTGAACCTGAGCTCGCAGATGCTCTACCTCAAAGAGAACGACCAGGTGGTCGACAGCTGGGCCATCTCCAGCGGCGCCGGCAACACACCGACCTACACCGGTCGCTACACCGTGCACGCCCACCTCACCAGCCAGACCATGCGCGGAAACGAACGCGACGCGAACGGGGACATCCTCCTCGACGCCGACGGCGAGCCGGTCACCTACACCACACCGGATGTCAAGTGGGTCATGTACTTCAACGGAGACCAGGCCTTCCACGGCGTGTACTGGCACTCCAATTGGGGGACCCCGATGAGCCACGGCTGCGTCGGGATGCCCGAGTGGCGGGCCGAGCAGCTGTTCTCCTGGACCGCGAACGGCACCGACGTGTGGATCCACTACTGAGTGGACCTCAGGCGGCCGACCGGCCCCGGGTCACCCGTGCCGTGCCGCTAGCCCGACGGCATGCCGCGATTCGATCTCCCGCCGCACGAGCTCGCCCGATACCGCCCCGACATCCGCGAACCCGAGGACTTCGACGCCTTCTGGCAGTCGACCCTCGCGGGATCCCGGCAGGTCGGCGGGGAGATCCTCGTCTCCCCCCGTCGACAGCCCGATGACCGGCATCGACGTGTTCGACGTCCGGGTTTCGCCGGGGACCCCGTCAAAGCCTGGCTGTGGGCGCCTCGCGGCGCCACGGGACCGTTGCCCGTGCGCTATCTGCGCGTGCACAGGGGTTCCGAAGAACAGGTCTTCGACACGTTGTCCTCCTTCGACGGCGCCACCTTCGCGGCGAGGATCCACGCTCCCGCGCTGTTCTCGGTCGGGCTGCACGATCTCACCTGTCCCCCGTCGACGGTGTACGCCGCGTACAACCACCTCGCGTCGGAGACCCGCGAGATCGACGTCCACCCCTTCAACGAGCACGAAGGCGGCCAGGCCCACCGCTGGCCGGCGCAGGCGGCGTTCGCCGCGGCGCACCTCTGACCCGCGCACCGTCGGCGACCGACCCCGCAGACGCCTCGGCGCCCCGACCCGCGAGGGGTGGGGCGCCGAGGTGCGCGAGGGTGCGAGGTCAGCTCAGCGCGTCGATGATCTCGTTGAGGGTGGCCGAGGGGCGCATCACCGCGTCGACGGCGTCGCCGTCCGGACGGTAGTAGCCGCCGATCTCGACCGGCGAGCCCTGCACGGCGGTGAGCTCGTCGACGATCTTCTGCTCGTTGGCGACCAGCGCCTCGGCGACCGGCGTGAAGATCTCGGCGAGTTCGGCGTCGACCTGCTGCTTCGCCAGCTCCTGGGCCCAATACAGCGCCAGGTAGAAGTGGCTGCCGCGGTTGTCGAGCGAACCCAGCTTGCGGCCCGGAGACCGGTCGTTCTCGAGGAACGTCCCGGTTGCCGCGTCCAGGGTGTCGGCGAGCACCTGCGCACGGGCGTTGCCCGTGGTGGTCGCGAGGTGCTCGAGCGAGGCCGCGAGCGCGAAGAACTCGCCCAGCGAATCCCAGCGCAGGTAGTTCTGCTCGACCAACTGCTGCACGTGCTTGGGCGCCGACCCGCCGGCGCCGGTCTCGAACAGACCGCCGCCGGCGAGCAGCGGGACGATCGAGAGCATCTTGGCGCTCGTGCCGACCTCGAGGATCGGGAAGAGGTCGGTGAGATAGTCGCGCAGCACGTTGCCGGTGACCGAGATGGTGTCTTCCCCCCGGCGCATCCGCGCGAGCGTATACCGCGTGGCCTCATCCGGCGGCAGGATCACGATCTCGACGTCGGAGGTGTCCAGCAGCGCCAGACCCTGGTGCACCTTCGCGATCAGCTGCGCGTCGTGGGCGCGGTTCACGTCGAGCCAGAACACCGCAGGCGCTCCGGTCGCCCGTGCACGCGTGACCGCGAGCTTGACCCAGTCCATGATCGGGATGTGCTTGGTCTGGGTGGCGCGCCAGATGTCGCCGGCTCCGACGGTGTGCTCGATGAGCACCGTGCCCTCCGAGTCGACGACCTGCACGACGCCGGGCGCGGCGATCTCGAAGGTCTTGTCGTGGCTGCCGTATTCCTCGGCCTTCTGCGCCATGAGTCCCACGTTCGGGACGGTACCGATCGTGGCGGGGTCGAGCGGGCCGTTGGCGATGACGTCTTCGATCACGGCCTGGTAGACGCCGGCGTACGACGAGTCGGGGATGACCGCCAGGGTCTCGGCCTCTCCCCCGTCCGCGCCCCACATCTTGCCGCCGTTGCGGATGAGCGCGGGCATCGAGGCGTCCACGATCACGTCGCTGGGCACGTGCAGGTTGGTGATCCCCTTGTCGGAGTTCACGTAGGACAGGCGCGGTCCGGCCTCGAGCGCCGCGGCGATCTCGGCGGCGATCTCGGCGCCCCCGTCGACCCCGTCCAGACCGGAGAGGATCGAGCCGAGCCCGTTGTCTGGGGTCAGTCCCGCCGCCGCGAGGGTCTGCCCGTGGCGCGCGAACACCTCGGGAAGGAAGGCCTTCACGACGTGGCCGAAGATGATCGGGTCGCTGACCTTCATCATCGTGGCCTTCAGGTGCACCGAGTACAGCACATCGTCGGCCTGCGCCTGCGCCAGCGTGTCGGCCAGGAACGCATCCAGTGCCGCCGCCGAGAGGAACGTCGCGTCGATGACCTCGCGCGGGAGCACCTTGAGGTCGCCCTTGAAAACCGTCTCGGTCCCGTCCTCGGCGATGTGCCGGATGGTCAGCGTGTCATCGTGGGCGGCGACCCACGACTTCTCGTTGCCCTTGAAGTCGTCGTGCCCCATGGTGGCCACACGCGTCTTCGAGCCCGCGTCGAACGCCTTGTTCGTGTGCGGATACTTGCGGGCGTAGTTCTTGATGGCACCGGGGGCGCGGCGATCGCTGTTGCCCTCGCGAAGCACCGGGTTCACGGCCGACCCCTTGATGCGGTCGTAGCGTGCGCGGACGTCTTTCTCCTCGATCGACTGCGGGTCGTCGGGGTAGTCCGGGATGTCGTATCCCTGCGCCTGCAGTTCGGCGATGGCCGCCTTCAGCTGCGGGATCGACGCCGAGATGTTCGGCAGCTTGATGATGTTCGCCTCGGGAAGCGTCGCGAGCCCGCCGAGCTCGGCGAGCGCGTCACCGACGTGCTGGGCGTCTGTCAGCTTCTGCGGGAAGGCAGCGAGGATGCGTCCACCCAACGAGATGTCGCGGGTCTCGACGTCGACACCGGCCTTGCCGGTGACGGCCTTGACGATGGGGAGGAACGACGCCGTGGCGAGCGCGGGGGCCTCGTCGGTGTGCGTGTAGATGATGGTCGAGTCGGTCACCTGTTCGTCTTTCGCTCGGTTGTGGATCCAGCCTAACGCAGGCACCCAGTTATCTTGACGTCAAGATAAATACCCACAGGGGGTGATCGGTACACGTGTGTGTCGGCGGGGTTTGCGGCTAGCCTGTGCGTATGGCCGAGCTGCGACTTGTCGAACTGTCCGCCGCGACGATCGTCGCTGTCAACAACATGTCCCTCAAGCCGGGGCAGGAACAGTACCTCGCACCGGTCAGCTACGGCATCGCCGCCACCGTCGCAGACCCCCGCACCTCGTGGCAACGCGTCGTCGTCGACGAAGACGAAGTGGTCGGGTTCGTCAGCGCAGGATTCGACCCGGACGCCCCCGAAGAGCACTTCCGGTCGGTCCTGTGGCGCATCAACGTCGACGCCGACGACCAGGGGCGCGGGATCGGACGGTTCGCGATCGAAAAGCTCCTCGAGGAGGCGCGCGAGCGCGGCTTCGACAAGCTCCACGTCATCTACGAAGCCGGCGAAGAGGGCCCCGAGGCCTTCTTCACCCGCATGGGCTTCAGCACGGTCGGCGAGACCGAATACGGCGAGGTCATCGCCGAGATCCGTCTCTGACGAGACCGCGAAGGGCCCGCCCCCGGGATGAGGGCCCCGCGTTCCGGCGGCGGCGCCTCAGGCTCCTCCGCTCGTCGCCCTCGACCGGCCGGAGGGCCGCGTCGACGCCGGATGACGTTGGGGGGATGGTCATCCGGCGCCGGCGCGACCCGCCGGCCCGGGGCGGATCAGGCCGCGATCCAGCGTGCGGCGCCCTCGCGCCACCGAACCGCCGCGGGGCCGGCCGGGAAGACCTGCGCGTGGCGGGGCATGACGATGCGCAATTCGTCCTCGCCGATGCGGGCGACGTACACGACGTCGGCGCCGCGATAGATGTGGGCCACGACCTCGACCGCGAGCATCGCGGCGGCGTCATCGGCGGCCACCAGCTCGAGGTCCTCCTGGCGGAGCATCACGCGCCCCGCCCCATCGGAGCCCTCTCCCACCACGAGCACCTCGCCACCGGACGCGGTCACGTGCGCCCAACGACCCGAGCGCGTCGCGTGGAGCAGGTTGGCCGCGCCGATGAAGTCGGCGGCGAACGCCGTGCGCGGCGCGGCGTAGATCTCCTCCGGGGCACCGATCTGCTCGATCACTCCCCCGTTCATCAGCACCACCCGGTCCGACAGGCTCATCGCCTCCTCCTGGTCGTGCGTGACGAACACCGTCGTCAGCCCCAGGGAGCGGTGGAGTTCTTTCAACTCGATCTGCATGTCTTCGCGCAGACGCGCGTCGAGGTTCGACAGCGGCTCATCCAGCAGGAGGACGCGCGGCTCCACGGCGATCGCGCGGGCCAATGCGACACGCTGCTGCTGGCCCCCGGACAACTGCGGAGGCATCCGGTCGCCGAGATGCCCCATCTGCACGCGCTCCAGCGCCGCCTGGGCGAGTTCCTTCTGCCGACTCTTCGGCTGGTCCCCGGCCATCCGGAGACCGAAGCGGACGTTCTCGCGCACCGACAGATGCGGGAACAGCGCGTAGCTCTGGAACATCATGCCGAGGTGCCGCTTCTCCGGCGGAAGATCGGTGACGTCTTGACCGGCGATGTGGATGCTGCCGGCGGAGGTGGTCTCCAGCCCGGCGATACAGCGCAGCAACGTGGTCTTGCCGCAGCCCGAGGGACCCAACAGCGACAGGAATTCGCCCGAGGCGGCATCCAGCGAGATGCCCTTGAGCACCGGGGTGCCTTTGAAGTCCTTCTTCAGCGAGGCGATGGTGAGAGTGGCCATCAGACGAACAACCTTCCGAGTCCGATGATGCGCTCGAGCGCGATCATGAGTACGACGGTGAGCAGCACCATCAGCGTCGAGACCGCCGCGACGGTCGGCGACGTGCTGAATTCCAGTTGCCCGTAGATCGCGATCGGGAGCGTCTCGAGCTGCGGGGTGCGCAGGAACAGGGCGATGACGGCGTCATCGAAGGAGATGTTGAAGGCGAAGAACGCCCCCGCGGCGATGCCCGGTCGTGCCACCGGGAGCACGACCAGTCGATACCGGTTCCACGTGCCGGCGCCCAGGGTGCGCGCGGCCTCCTCGGTGAAACGGTCGGCCCGGGTCATCACGCCCGTGACGGTGCGCATGACGTACGGGATCGCGATCACGGTGTGCACGAGGATCAGCACGCCCACGTTCGGCGCACCGATCGTGAGGGACGCCACCGACAGCGCGCCGATGGCGAGGATGATGGTCGGGATCGTCAACGGCGACATCAGGAACGCCTGGATCGCGCCGGCGCCGGGGATGGGGAACCGGGTGAGTGCGAGTGCCGCCGCCGTGCCCACGATCGCGGCGAGCAGCGCGACGGTGACCCCGACGATGAGGCTGAGACGGAACGGCTCGAGATAGGTGTCGCTCGTGAGGGCGTCGACGTACCAGTCGAGGGTGAATCCCGTGGGCGGGAAGGTGAGGAAACGGCTCTCACCGATCGACGCGCCGGCGACGACGAGCAGGGGGACGAGCATGTAGGCGGTGACGAAGATCGCGAGGACGCCCGCGAAGACCTTCGCCCACAACGGCAGTGATCTCACCATGCGGCGGTCCTCTGCTTTCCGATTCGGGCGACCGCGGCGAGCACCAGCATGACGCCGGCGAACAGCAGCACGGCCTGCGCTGCGGCGAAGGGCCAGTCGAGATTCGTCGTCGCGTCGACGTAGATCGTCTGGGCGAACACCGGGATCTGCACCCCGCCGATGAAGCGGGGGGTGATGAACGAACTCACCGAGAGCACGAACACCAAAGACGCCCCCGCGAGGATCCCCGGCACCGACAGCGGCAGCACGACGGTGCGCAAGGTGCGCCAGAAGCCCGCACCGAGCGTGCGGGAGGCCTCCTCCAGCTGCGGACTGATCCCGGCCATCACCCCGAGGATGCTGAGCACCGCGAACGGGAGGAGGACCTGCACCATCGCGATGACGATGCCGACCTCCGTGCCGAGCAGTCCCTGGGTTCCCCCGACCAGCTCCTGAAGGCCCGGGATCTGCATGAGGGGCCCGGCGGGGCTCATGAGCACGACCCAGCCGAAGGTGCGCACGACGACGCTGGTCATCAACGGGAGGATCACCACGATGAGAAGGAACGATCGCAGGCGCGACCCCGCCCTCGCCATGATGTACGAGAGCGGGATCGCGATGATCAGCGTGACGACGGTCTGGATGACACCCAGCCGCAGCGACCGCCACGCCGCCTGCATGTAGTACTCGCTGGAGAACAGTCGTACGAAGTTCTCCAGGGTGAACCCGCCTGCCGGCGTCTGCACGCTCATGAGGAGCATGCCCGCCACCGGGGTGACGAAGCCGATCCCGAGCAGGGCAGCCGCGGGCAGAAGAAGGAGCCAGGGCTCCTTGCGGGTTCGCGCGCTCATCCGGTGATCAGCGCATTCCACTCGTCGGTCCACGCGGTACGTCCCTCGGCGATCTCCGCCGGGGCGTACACGACGACCTCGGCGAGATCGTCCGCGGTCAGGACCGCATCGGCGGCGTCAGCGGAGACCTCGGTGGTCGTGTTGACCGGCGAGTAACGCATCTCCTCGGCGAACACCGCCTGCGCCTCGGGGCTGAGCTCGTAGTCGACGAACAGCTTCGCCAGCTCGGGGTTCTCCCGGCCCGCCACGACGTTGGAGGTGATGAGCGAGGCGGTCACACCCTCCTCGGGCACGATGAACTCGACCGGCAGACCGGCGTCGATCAGGGTCCCGGCGTAGTCCATGGCGTAGGGGGCCAGCCACGTGTCGCGCTGCGCGAAGGCGGTCTGCAGGTCGGGCGAGGTGGGCACGACGATCGCGTCACCGTCGGCCGCCAGGGCGCCGAGCTCGTTGATCGCCTCGCTCGGGTCCTCGATGCCGCCGCCGAGCGCATCCGACACACGCAACATCGACAGCACGCCGTAGGTGTTGGAGAAGTCGGTCAAGGCGACGTGCCCGGCGTAGGCCTCGTCGAACACGTCGAGCCAGCTGGTGGGCGCCGGGGCCCCCGACTCGGTGTTGTAGACCAGGCCGATGGGTGCGAGCTGGATGACCGGTCCCTCGCCGCGGTCCAGGCCCGCTGCCGCGACCTCGATCAGGTCGCCCGAGTTCGCCAGCTCGTCCGCCGCGATCGGCTCGAGGAGTCCATCCGCGGCCGCAGTGTACTCCTGGCCGCCGGAGAAGTGGACGACGTCGATCTGCGGGGACGCGGCCTGTGCCGTGATCTGGGCGAGAGCGTCACCGGAGTAGAGGGTGACCAGCTCGACCTCGGCGCCGGTGTCGGCCTCGAAAGGCTCGACGACGGCCTTGACGAAGGCCGTTTCCCAGTCGCCGCCGAAGGACGTGACGACGAGGGTCTCACCGGCGTAGTCGAGCTCGCCGGAGGCGTCGGACGACGAGGTGTCCTCGCCGCTCGAGCAGGCGGCGAGGGCGAGCGCGCCGGAGACGACGATCGCGCCACCGGTCAGCATTCTGCGGGTGTTCATGTGGGGCTCCTTGGTTCTGGTGGGGGGAGGGGTGCCGCTCAGGAGACGCGGCCGATGGTGAGCTTTTTGGCGCCGTCGATCCGGATCGCCGCGCTCTCACGGGCGAACTCCTCGAGACCTTCGGTCACCGAGGCCCAGATGTTCACGGGGGTCCACCCGAGGGGGCCGAGCACGCGGGCGCCGCGGTCGTAGAACACGCCGACCTCGTACCATTCGAACGGCAGTCCACCCATCTGCATGGGCTGCTGCCAGTACCACATCAGGTCGCCGGGGGCGGGGACGACCTGCTGGTTCTCGAACGGCACCGTCTGGGGGTCGAAGTTCTGCGCCTCTTCGGGAAGGCCGACCATCACCTCCGGGCCAGCGTACATCGCGTGCAGCGCCTGCATCGTGCGGGGGGTTTCGAACGCGCCCCACAGCGCCTCGCAGGTGCGGGGGGCGTGCTCCTCGAGGAGGGTCGCCACGGCACGCACACCGGTGTCGTACTCGAGGAAGATCTTCTTGGTCACGGGACGGTCTCTCCGATCGGGATCGAGGATTCGCTGCGCACGTCGTACGCGGCGGCCGCGGCGACGAGGGCCGCGAACAGGGGGGCTTCGGCCGCCGCTTCGGCAGGCTCGAGGAGCTTTTCGGGGTGCCACTGCACGGACCAGAAGGGCCAGCCGGCGGGGCCGTCGAGGCCCTCGACGACGCCGTCGTCCGCGCGGGCGCTGACCGTGAAACCTGCGGCGACACGGTCGACCGCCTGATGGTGGATGGTGTTCACGCGACGTCGGGTGACGCCGTAGACGGCGGCCAACGCGGACCCGGGTGCGATCTGCACGTCGTGGCGGATCATCGCCTGGTCCGCCGCGGCCACGACGGGGGCGTGATCCGCGGTCGGGGGCAGGTCGAGGACGAGCGTGCCGCCGAAGGCGACGTTGGCCACCTGCAGGCCGCGGCAGATGCCCAAAAGGGGCAGGCCGCGTTCGCGCGCGCCGCGCACCAGGGCGATCTCGAACGCGTCGCGCTCGGCGTCGTAACCGCGGCCCGGCTCGGGCGCGCACCCGTACCGGGAGGGGTCCACGTCCTGCCCGCCCGAGATCACGACCCCGTCGAGGGTGTCGAGCAGTTCGTCGACTCCCGCGGTTGCGGCAAGCAGCACGGGGACGCCGCCCGCCGCCTCCACCGGGTCGGCGTACTCCACACCCAGCGAGTGCACCGGCCGCTGCGGACCGAGATCGGTGTCGACGCGACGCAGCCAGGTGGTGACGCCGATGAGGGGACGGGTCATGACAGATCGATCCACGTGGTCTTGAGGTCGGTGAACTTGTCGATCGCGTGCAGGCTCTTGTCGCGGCCGTACCCCGACCCCTTCACCCCGCCGAAGGGAACCGTCATATCGCCCTCTTCGAAGCAGTTCACCCACACCACCCCGGCGCGCAGTCGCCGCGAGACGCGATGCACCGCCTTGAGGTCGTCACTCCACAGCGCCGCCGCCAGCCCGTACTCGGTGCCGTTGGCGATCTGCAACGCGTCGTCGAGGTCGTCGTAGGCGATCACCGACAGCACGGGGCCGAAGATCTCCTCACGGGCCACCTCGTGCGTCGGGTCGGCCGCGATCACCGCCGGCGCGAAGTAGCTGCCGCCGGGGACGACCTCGACACGTGAGGCGGAACCGGCGACCACGCGCGCCCCGTCCGCCGGCGCACGCTCCACGAACCCCGCGATGCGCTCGAGCTGACGCTCGCTGACGATCGCGCCCATGCCGGTGGCCGGGTCCAGCGGGTCGGCCGGCGCGGACGCGGCCGCGACGTCGGCGGCGATCTCGAGCGCTTCGGCCACGCGATTTCGCGGTACGAGCAGTCGCGACGACGAGGTGCACATCTGGCCCTGGTTGTAGAAGCAGCCGTCGGCGGTGGCGCGCACCGCCTTGTCCAGGTCGGCGTCGGGCAGCACGAGGCTCGCGGTCTTGCCGCCGAGCTCCAGCCACACGCGCTTGCCGTTGGAAGCGGCCGAGTAGCCGAGGAACCGACGGCCCACCTCGGGGGAACCGGTGAAGGTGAGCACGTCCACATCCGGGTGCTCGCCCAGCGCCCGACCGGCGACGGCTCCGTGACCGGGCACGACGTTGAGCACGCCCGCCGGGAGCCCGGCCTGCGTGGCGATCTCGGCCAGGAGGAGGGCCGAGTGGCTCGTGTGTTCGGCGGGCTTGACGATGACGCTGTTCCCGCCGGCGAGGGCCGCGGCCACCTTCCAGGCGGTCATCGTGAGGGGGAAGTTCCACGGCACGACGGCCGCGACCACTCCCGCGGGCTCCCGCGTGACCAGCGCGAGACTGTCCTCCCCCGTGACCGGCGACTCGTCGATCAGTTTGTCGACGGCCTCCCCGTACCAGCGGAAGCAGTTCACGACCGCACGCATCTCGGTCTCGAGCGCCTCGCGGATCGGCTTTCCCATTTCCAGAGAGATCAGCAGGGCGAGATCCTGCGCCCGTTCGTGGATCGCGTCGGCCACGGCCAGCAACATCCGGCCGCGCTCCCGTGGCGCGCGACGCGAGAAGGTCCCGGCCTCGAACGCGGCACGGGCCGAGCGCACCGCGGCGTCGACATCGTCCGGCGATGCGGTCGCGAGCAGCGGAAGCGATCGGCCGTCGCGCGGTGAGCTCAGCGCAATCGGCTCGCCGTGGCCGGGCACGATGCGTCCATCGACGAAGGGACCGTCATGGAAGGTCAGCGAGTCGATGCGACCGACCCACTCCTCGCCCTGCGCACTGAACACTGCCGACCTCTCCTCCCGCGACCATCGCGTGGGAGAGAGTCTTGCTCTTTTCAGCCGTTTCGGCAACCTGTAGCGCCGGATCTGGCCATATTTAACACTTCTGTAGCAATTCCCGGCTACTTGTCCGGGTTTTGGGCCTCCCGATCCGGACCCTCGTCGATCAGGAGCGACCCCCGGAGCACCGGCGTGACGACCACGAGGGACTCGACCACCTCGAGGCCTTCGTTCTCGGCGATGACCGGGCTGGTCAAGAACCGGTAGAAGTCGTCCTCGTCACGGACGAGCACGTTCGCGAGCAACGGTGTCGACCCTGTGGTGGCCACGATGAACTTCACCTCGGGGGCGTCGGCGAGGGCTTTGCCGATCTGCTCCATGCGCGCCATCGGCGCCCGCATCCACACCAACGCCTCCAGCCCCAGCCCGAACAGAGACGGGACGACCTCGGTGCGGGGATGCATGAGACCGCGCCGGTGCAACGAGTCCAGGCGCCGACGTGCGGTCGTGGCGTTGACCTCGAGCGCGCGCGCGAGCTGCGCGATCGGCATCCGCCCCTCCAACAGCAGCAGGTCGATCATCCGCTCCTCCTCGGCGGAGATCGCGTCGGCCGGGTCCGCCGACGGCGCCGGGTCGCCCCGGAGAGTGGCCACCTGCTCGGGCGTCAGCAGACCCGGGGCGATCCAGTCGCTACCGGAACGGAAGAAGCGCAAGACGCGCGCGACGTTGACCGATACGATGCCCGGGATCGCGGGGATCTCGCGATAGAGGAGACGCCGCACGGCCGCATCATCGCGCGGAAGCAGCATCCCGCCGACGTCGTTGCTGCCCTCCAGCACCGACACCGACGAGGCGTCCGTGCGTCGTGACAGCGCCCGCGCGACATCCCACAACGCCGCCGGCTCCGTGGTCACCCGCAGCACCGTTGCGCGCGCGTGCAACACACGCGCGACGTCGACGTAGGTGGAGATCCGGATCCATCCGCGGTCGAGCAGGCGCTGGCCACGCCGGGCGACGGTGCGCTCGGGCAGGTCCAGCACGCGCGCCACCTCGCCCCACGAGGCGCGCCCGTTCACCTGCAACGCCGCCGCGATCATCCGATCGACACCGTCCGCCTCGTCCTGAGCCGCTCCGGGCATCCCTGAATCATTCACCTGCACGCCACCCGACGATACGGGACTCCCCCATCGCTCCGACCCGGATCCCGGCCGCCACGCCGCCCAGCCCGTCCGGTGCCGGATGTCGGAGAGTCGGCCCGATGTCGGAGGATCTCGCCGCGAACCTCCGACATCGGCGCGATTCTCCGACGACGCCGCCCGGTGCATGGTCCTCCACAGGTGCGGGGAGATCCCGCCGTGTCCACAGATGGCGTGACGGACGGGCATCCACCCCGGTGCGGGGCCAGCCTGGCGGCATGGATCTGGTGGGATGGCTGGCCGCACGCGCGGGGATCGCGCACCGCGACGACCTGGCCAGAGCCGGCTTCACGCCGCGCGTGATCGCCGATGAGGTCGCGGCGGGTCGTGCGCGCCGTGTCAGACGCGTGTGGATCGCGCTCCCCCACGGGGATGCGGAGCTGACGCGCGCTGCCGGTCTCGGTGGCCGGGTGGCCTGCCTGTCGGTCGCGCGACGGCGAGGCTGGTGGATCCCCGAGAACGTGGACACCCGACCCCACCTCCACTTCCGCCCGCACGGGCGCGCGGAGGCGTTCGACGGTGTCTCGCATTGGACCAAGCCGATCTCTCCGGTGCCGCCCACATCCCTGCTGGAGTCCGTCGAGGACGCCCTCGCGCACATCGCCTCCTGCGTCGATCCGGAGACCGCCCTCGTGGTGTGGGAGTCGGCGATTCGTACCGAGAGGCTGTCTCTGGACGCACTGCGCCGGGTCCGCTGGACCTCGCGCGCCGCCGCCGCCTGCGCGGACGAGGCCGACGGTCTCTCCGACTCCGGTCTGGAGACCATCGCCATCGTGCGCCTGTCGCGCTGGGGCGTTCCGATCCGACAGCAGGTGTTCCTCGCGGGGCACCCCGTCGACCTGCTGATCGGCGAACGGCTCGTGGTCCAGCTCGACGGTTTCGCGCACCACTCGTCGTCGAAGGACCGCACCCGCGACCTCCGGCACGACGCCGAGCTTCGGTTGCGCGGCTTCACCGTGCTGCGCTTCAGCTATGCCCAGGTCGTCCACGACTGGCCGGCGGTCGAGCGGACGATCGGGCGCGCCATCGCGGCGGGAGACCACCTCGCATGACCGCCGCCTCCACGCGGACCGTCGACCCGATGTCGGAGAATCGGCGCAATGACGGAGAAACTGGGCCCTATCCTCCGACATCGGCGCGATTCTCCGACTTCGGTGCGGCGGGAGACCGCCTGGGGCGGAGCAGGGGCTCAGACCAGGGACTGCTGCCAGGCGCTGTGCAGCTGGGCGAACTTGCCGTCGCCCTCGATGAGGGTGGCGGGGGCGTCGTCCTCGATGATGCGGCCGTGTTCCATCACGAGCACCCGGTCGGCGATCGCGACCGTCGACAGACGGTGCGCGATGATGATCGCCGTGCGATCGGACAACAGGGTCTGCAGTGCATCCTGGATGAGACGTTCGCTCGGGATGTCCAGCGACGCGGTCGCCTCGTCGAGGATCAGCACGGCCGGGTCGGCCAGGAAAGCCCGGGCGAACGAGATCAGCTGACGCTGACCCGCCGACACGCGTCCGCCGCGCTTGTTGACGTCGGTGGCGTACCCGTCGGGCAGCGCTTCGATGAACTCGTGCGCGCCCACCGCGCGCGCGGCATCCCGGATCTCCTCCACCGTCGCGTCGGGCTTGCCCAACGCGATGTTGTCGGCGACGGTACCGCTGAACAGGTAGGCCTCCTGTGTGACCATCACGATCGCGCGCCGCAGATCCTTTGGATGCAGGCTGCGCAGGTCGACACCGTCGAGCGTGATCGCACCCCGCGTCGGGTCGTAGAAGCGCGAGACGAGCTTGGCGAGGGTCGACTTCCCCGCACCGGTGGTCCCCACCAACGCGATCGTCTGCCCCGCCGGGATGTCGAGGGTGAAATCGGGGAGGATCACCCGCTCGTCGGAGTACCCGAAGCGCACATCGTCGAAACGGACATGCCCGCGCGCCTCCCACAGGTCCACCGGCTCGGCGGGGTCGGGCACGGTCGGCTCCTCCTCCAGCACACCCGACACCTTCTCCAGGGCCGCGGTCGCCGACTGGTAGGAGTTCAAGAAGAAGGCGACCTCCTGCAGCGGCGAGAAGAAGTTGCGCACATACAGCACCGCGCCCACGAGGGTTCCGATCGCGATGGCCCCGTCGGCCACACGCACACCACCCCAGAACACGATGAGCGCCAGCGATACCGACGCGATCGACATGAGGCCGGGCTCGAACGTGCCGAACAGGCGGATGGACCGGATGTTGACGTCGCGATACCGCATCGCCAGGCCCCCGAACTCGTCGTCGTTGCGCGGTTCCTTGCGGAACGCCTTCACGGCGCGGATGCCGGTCATCGTCTCGACGAACTTCACGATCACCTGCGCACTGATCACCCGCGACTCGCGGTAGACCAGCTGCGAGCGCAGGTAGAACCACCGCATGAGGAAGAACAGCGGGATGCCCATCACGACGAGGATGACGCCGGACTGCCAGTCCAGCAGCAGCAGCGCGACGAGGGTGAACCCGCCGTACAGCAGCCCCGAGACGAGTTCGTTCAGCCCACCGTCCAGGAGCTCTCGGATGGTGTCGAGGTCGCTGGTCTGCCGGGAGATGATCCGGCCGGAGGTGTAGGACTCGTGGAACTCCAGGCTCAACCGCTGCGTGTGCAGGAAGATGCGCTTGCGCAGGTCGAGCATGATCGCCTGGGTCAGACGCGCCGCGACCACGGCGTACCAGCCGACCAGCCCCGCTCCACCGAACGCGGTGAGCAGATACACCGCGACCACGCCGATGGTCGGCATCCAGTCCATGCGGTCCACCGCCGCCGGCAGCGCGGTGTTGATGCCGTAGGTGATCAGGGCCGGGCCCGCGACGCGCAGCGCCGTGGACACGATGAGCACGACGGCGGCCAGCACGAGCTGCCAGCGCAGGTTCCCCACGAGCGAGCCGAGCAGGCGCAGGGAACGCCGGCGGATCGAGCGGCTCTCCTCCCGGGTGTAGTCGGAGCGGTCTTCCCCGCTGGTCCCGAGGATCGCGGTGCTCACAGGTTCACCTCCGTCTCGCGCGCACGCGCGTGGTCGTCTTCGAGGCTCGAGATCACATGCCGGTAGTGCGCGCTCTCGCGCAACAGGTCGGAGTGCGCCCCGACCGCGGTGACCTTGCCCGCTTCCAGGAGGGCCACCCGATCGGCGAGCATGACCGTCGACGGGCGGTGGGCGACGATCAAGGCCGTGGTGTCGTGCAGCACCTCGCGAAGCGCATCCTCCACCAGGGCCTCGGTGTCGACATCGAGCGCCGACAGCGGATCGTCGAGCACGAGGATCGACGGGCGTGCCGCGACCGCGCGTGCCAGGGCGAGCCGCTGGCGCTGGCCCCCGGAAAGGCTCAGCCCCTCCTCGCCGATGACGGTGTCCACGCCGCGCGGGAGGTCGTCGACGAAGTGGGCCTGGGCCACCTGGAGGGCCTCGCGGAGGATACGCTCGGCCTCGTCGCTCCCGCGCTCGAGGTCCTCGCGTCCGAGCAACACGTTCTCCCGCACCGTCTGGGAGAACAAGGTGGCGTCCTCGAAAGCCATACCGACGTGGGTGCGCAGCTCGGCCAGCGTCAGGTCGCGCACATCCACGCCGTCGACGGTGACGCGGCCGGCGGTGACGTCGTAGAGACGGCCGGGCAGGGTCGTCAGCGTCGTTTTGCCCGAGCCGGTGAGGCCGACCAGCGCCATCGTCTCCCCCGGGCGGAGCACCAGGTCGACGCCGTCGAGCAGGTCGCGCTCGTGGTCGCGGGCATCCTGGTAGCGGAAGTGGACGCCTTCGAAGGCGAGCTCACCGCGCGGCTGGTCGATGGTCTTCGGCTCGTCCGGGTCGACGATCGGGTTCTCCTCGTCGAACACCTCGAAGATGCGATCGGTCGCGGTACGCGCATCCAGCAGGAAGGAGAACAGGAATCCGATCGATTCCACGGGCCACCGCAGGATCGTCGTCATCGCGAAGAACGCCACGAGTTCACCGACGCCGAGCTGGCCCATCGCGACGAGGTAGATGCCCGCACCGAGGCACAGCGCGAACGCGATGTCGGGGAGCAGCACCAGCCAGAACCAAATCCAGCCGACCGCGCGGGCCTTGTCGAGCTCGGTCTCCCGCAGGGTCTCGGCCTGCCGGGTGAACTTCTTCAACGCATGCGAGCCTCGACCGAAGGCCTTGAGCACGCGGATGCCGTGGACGCTCTCCTCGACGCTGGTCGCGAGGTCGCCGGCCTGGTCCTGGCTCTGCCGGGCCAGGGTGCCGTAGGTCTTCTCGAACCGGTACCCGGCGTACCACAGCGGGGCGGAGGTGACCAGGAAGATCGTGCCGAGTGCCCAGTGCCACCGGAACAGCAGCGCGGCACCGACGAGGATCGTGAGCACGTTGACCACGAGCAGGACGAGGCCGAACGCGATCCAGCGGCGCAGCATGCTGATGTCCTGCATCACGCGACTGAGCAGCTGCCCGGACTGCCACCGGTCGTGGAACGCGACGGGCAGGCGTTGCAGACGCGAATAGAACGTCTGCCGGATGTCGTATTCCATCAGCGTCGCCGGTGCGAGGACGAACCAGCGACGCAGCCACACCATCAGGGCTTCGGCCAGGCCGAGCCCGAGGATCGCGGCGGCGCCCCACGCGATGAGTACGGTCGACCCCGACGCGATGGGCCCCCGGACGACCTCCTCCAGGATCAACGGGATCATGAGGGCGAGGATGCTCGCGCCGAGGGCGCTGACACCGCCGAGCGCCAGACGCGGCAGGACCGGTTTGGCGAAGGGCAGCAATCGCGCGAGCGCGCGCGGGGTCGAGAGGCGAGGCGGAGTCGGATCGGTGTGGTCGGGAGCGGCGGTGATGGTCATGATCCTTGTGGGAGTGGTGGAGCGAACCGCGGGCGAGGCGGTGGGGAGGCGCCGATCGGCGCGGGGAGAAAGGGCGTTCGTACCGATGAACGCACGGAAGGGCCGAAAGGGCCCGCGACGCACATCCGGTGCGCGGGGGGACTCAGCGGGCGCGGCAGGGAATCGTGCGGAACCCGATGATCAGGATGGATGCGCTCTTCACAGCGGCGGCGTGGGACATGGCATCCTCCTGGGGTTCGAAACAGTCACGATCGGCGACAGCCGTCCAGAATATCCGTGCGACGACGCGGACCGCAAGCGAATTGTCGACGGCGGCCTCGGCGCGGAGGTTCCCGGGGGAAGGTTCCGGGATGCCCTCGCCTCAGTCGACCACGGATTCGCGCGCCAGGAGGGCCTGCTTGACCTCGAGCCCCCAGGCGAATCCACCGAGGCCGCCGTCCGATCGGCACACCCGGTGGCACGGCACGAACAGGGCGGGGGCGTTGCGGGCGCAGATCGCCGCGGCCGCGCGCACCGCCCGCGGCGACCCGAGGGCGACGGCCAGCTCGGTGTAGCTGAGCGGACGTCCCGGGGCGATCCAGCGCAGCGCGTCCCACCCGGCGCGCTGGAGCGCCGTCCCCGTCTGCGACACGGCGACATCGTCGATGGCCCGGAGGTCTCCGCCGTAGTAGGCCGCGACCGCGGCGACGGCCTCGGACGCGGGCGCCTCACCGGCGACCACGCGCACCTGGCCCGGGCGTTGAGCGGGACGCAGTCGCGCGAGGATCGCGTCGGCGTCGGCGGTCCAGCCCGAGACCAGCACGCGTCCGTCCTCGTCGGCGAGGATCGTGAAGGCCCCGTCCGGGGTGTCGAGAGTCTGCAGCGTCGCGGTCATGAGGCCTCCCGGCTCGGGGTCTGGACCGGTTCGGAGGGGCGGCCCGGTTCGGATTCAGGGGTGGGTGAGGTGCGGTTTCGCACCTCGGCGGGGCCCGCGACACGTCGCGCGCGGGCGCCGCGCGTGGCGACCGGTGCTGCGGCCCACAGATGCGCGGTGAGGTAGCTGCGCCAGGGCGCGAGACGCTCGGCCCACGTGGTCAGCCCACGGGGGTCGCTCGGGATACCGAGGGCCGCCGCGCCGGATCGCACGGCCACATCACCGGGCAACGTCACGTCGGGGTCGCCGAGCACGCGCATCCGCACGTAGTCCGCCGTCCACGGCCCGATCCCGGCGCGCGCCAACAGTGCGGCGCGTTGCTCCGCGCCGTCGTCGCCGGGCCCGAGGACCAGCTCCCCCGACGCCAGTGCTGCGGCGGCACCGGTGATCGCACGGATACGGGCCGCGGGACCACGCAGCACATCGTGCCCATGTTCGGCGATAGCCGTCATGGTGGGGAAGAGCCGGTCGATGCCCTCGTGCGGTTCGATCCGGTCCCCCAGCCGGTCCGTGAGGGTGGTCAGCGCGGTGCGCGCAGCCCCCACGGTGATCTGTTGACCGACCATCGCGCGGATGAGCATCTCGTGCGGGTCAGCGGTTCCGGGGACCCGGATACCCGGGACCGCCGCCACCGGTCCGGTGAGCTCGGGATGCTGCGAGAGGGCTTCGTCGACCGCGACCGGGTCGGCGTCGAGGTCGAACAAGCGCCTTACGCGGGTGACCAGCACGGGAAGATCTCCGACGTGGTCCAGGCGTGCGTTCAGCCGCACCCGGCCGTCCTCCAGACGGATCCGGAACCGGGCGACACCGCCGGGGAGTCTGACGGCCCGCGAGAAGGAGGACGCATCGGCGACCTCGACGCCGCGGACGGCCCGGGCGGCCATCCATGCGAACAGCCCGGCGCCGTCCAGCGGAGCGCGGTGCGGAAGCAGCAGGTCGATCGCCCCCGGCGCCGCGGCCTCCGCGCCGCCCGCCCTGCGCGTGGCGCGGAGGCGGAGGGGGGTCATCCCGAACACCTCCAGCACCGTGTCGTTGAACTGCCGGACGCTGCGGAACCCCGCGGAGAACGCCACATCGGCGGCGGGCATGTCCGTGCCGACCAGAAGCATGCGCGCCGTATGCGCCCGGTGCGCGCGGCTCAGGG
Source organism: Microbacterium sp. (assembly GCA_002703245.1). Taxonomy (GTDB): domain Bacteria; phylum Actinomycetota; class Actinomycetes; order Actinomycetales; family Microbacteriaceae; genus Microbacterium; species Microbacterium aquimaris. Next base: position 11,205 of record NZTV01000092.1, on the reverse strand, counting down.
CGAGCGGGCCGGCGCCGAGTTCGGCGGCGAGCAGGCGCGTGAGGTGGCGCGACGAGTACCCGAGCCGCCCGGCAAGTCCCGGCACCCCTTCGCGCTCGACGACACCGTCGGCGATGAGGCGCATCGCCCTCGCCGTGACGTCCCCGCGCAGGTTCCATTGCGGCGAGCCGGGCGCCGCCTCGGGGAGGCAGCGCTTGCACGCGCGGTATCCGGCCTCGTGCGCCGCCGCGGACGTGGCATAGAAGGTGACGTTGGCCTCTTTCGGCGTACGAGCCGGACAACTGGGGCGACAGTAGATCCCGGTGGAGCGAACCGCGGTGACGAATTGCCCGTCGAAGCGACGGTCCCGCGACCGGATCACGCGATAGCGCTCGTCGAAGCTCGTCGCCGGGGTGGTCATAGCTCCACACTGCCATGTCGGCGACGTCGCTCCTGGCGGAAATCGGCCATGACCGCGGATGCCCACCCCGGTGCGGATGCGGCCCGCAAGCGGCGCGGACGGCGGCAGTGCGTCTCGCATCTGCGGGGACGACAGGCAAGGCCTGTCCCCGCGCCGACGGCACCGGTAGCGTGACGGTCATGTCAGAACGCGAATTCGATGTCATCGTCGTCGGCGCCGGGGCGGTGGGCGAGAACGTCGCCGACCGGGCGGTGCAGGGAGGCCTGCGCACGGCGATCGTGGAGGCCGAGCTGGTCGGCGGCGAGTGCTCGTATTGGGCGTGCATGCCCTCGAAGGCGCTGCTGCGCAGCGCCGCGGCGCTGCGCGCGGCGCGCGCGGTCGACGGCGCGAAGCAGGCCGTCACGGGCGGCGTCGACGTGGCGGGGGTCCTCCGCCGCCGCGACGCGATGACGCACGAGTGGGACGACTCGTCGCAGGAGGAGTGGGTCGAACGTGCCGGCATCGAGCTCGTACGCGGTCACGCCCGGTTCACGGCGGAGAAGACCCTCGTCGTCACCGACTCCGCCGGACGCACCCAGACACTCGTCGCGCGCCACGCCGTGGCCGTGTGCACCGGGTCGGCGGCGATGTTGCCCGATATCCCGGGCCTTGCCGAGGTCGAGCCGTGGACCAGTCGCGAAGCGACCAGCGCCCGCGAGATCCCGAAAACCCTCGCCGTACTGGGCGGCGGTGTCGTGGGCACCGAGATGGCCACCGCGTACGCGGGGTTCGGCACCGAGGTGACCGTGATCGCGCGCTCCGGCCTACTGGGAGGGATGGAGCCCTTCGCGGGCCAGATGGTCGCGGAGTCCCTCACCGGGATGGGCGCGACGGTGCGCACCGCCGTGGAGGTGACCGCGGCGGGTCGCACCGACACCGGCGCCGACCTCGAACTGTCGGACGGCACGCGGGTGGCGGCCGAGCGGGTGCTCGTGGCCACGGGCCGCATCCCGCGCACCGGCGACCTCGGGCTCGAGACGATCGGCCTCGAACCCGATTCCTGGCTGCAGACCGACGACACCCTGCGTGTGGACGGGTTCGACTGGCTGTACGCCGTCGGTGACGCCAACCACCGCGCCCTGCTCACCCACCAGGGGAAGTACCAGGCCCGGGCGGCCGGTGATGTCATCGCCGCGCGCGCGACCGGCGCCGCCGTCGACGACGTCCCGTGGGGCGCCCACGTGGCCACCGCCGATCATGACGCGGTGCCGCAGGTGACCTTCACCGACCCGGAGGTCGCGTCGGTCGGGCTGACCGCCGCGTCCGCGCGGAACGCGGGGCGCACCGTCCGGGTCGTCGACTACGACCTCGGGTGGGTGGCCGGCTCCTCCACCCACAGCGACGACTACCGCGGCAGGGCCCGGGCGGTGATCGACACCGACCGGGGCGTGCTCGTGGGGGCGACCTTCGTGGGACCGGATGTGGCCGAGCTCCTGCACGCGGCCACGATCGCGGTCGTGGGCGAGGTGCCCGTGGACCGGCTGTGGCACGCCGTCCCGGCCTATCCGACGATCAGCGAGGTGTGGCTGCGCTTCTTGGAGGAGTTCGGCCGCCCATCCACCTGACCCCCACCCTCAAGACGGAGCATGTCCCCTTTTCGGTCGTCCGCGGGAGCGGAGACGACCGAAAAGGGGACATGCGTGCGGGTGGGATGCCGGATGCGGCGCCGCCCCGCGGAACGTCCGCGGATGAGACGGAACGTCAGTGGAAGAAGTGGCGCTCGCCCGTGAAGAACATCGTGATGCCGGCGTCGCGCGCGGCGTCGACGACCTCCTGATCACGGACCGACCCGCCCGGCTGGATGATGCTGGTGATCCCTGCGTCGATGAGCACCTGCGGTCCGTCGGCGAACGGGAAGAACGCGTCGGAGGCCGCGATCGAGCCGGCGGCCCGGTCTCCGGCCCGCTCGACCGCGAGGCGGCACGAGTCGACGCGGTTGACCTGGCCCATGCCGATGCCGACGGTGGCGGAGTTCTTGGCCAGCACGATGGCGTTCGACTTCACGGCACGGCACGACTTCCACGCGAAGATGAGGTTCGTCATCTCCTCGTCGCTCGGACGCTCCCCCGAGACCAGTTCCCAGTTCTTGGCGACCGACTCGATGTCGTCCGGGAAGCGGTCGGCGTCCTGGAGCAGGAGTCCGCCCGAGACCAGGCGCACGTCCATGCGCTCCTGACGCCAGTCGGCGGGAAGCTGCAGCACACGCAGGTTCTTCTTCAGCGCGAACACCTCCAACGCCTCGGGCTCGAAGTCGGGTGCGACGATCACCTCGGTGAAGATGTCGCGCAGGTTCTCGGCCATCTTGAGGGTCACGGTGCGGTTGGCGGCGATGACGCCCCCGAACGCCGAGACCGGATCGCATTCGTGCGCGCGCAGGTGGGCGCTGGCGATCGGATCGAGCGCCTGCGGCGCGGCGACGGCGATACCGCACGGATTGGCGTGCTTGATGATCGCGACGGCGGGCTTGACCATGTCGAACGCGGCGCGCAGGGCCGCATCGGCGTCGACGTAGTTGTTGTACGACATCTCCTTGCCCTGCAGCTGGGTCGCCTGGGCGATGCCGTGCCCACCGGCGCGCGAGTAGATGGCGGCGCGCTGATGCGAGTTCTCGCCGTACCGCAGCGTCGCCAGGCGCTCCGCCTTGATCGTGAGGTGCTCGGGAAGCTCCTCCTCCACCAGGGTGCCCTCGGCGAACCAGGTCGCCACGGCGGTGTCGTACGCGGCCGTGTGCGCGAAGGCGCGGGCGGCGAGATCCTTGCGCTGGGTCAGACTCGTCCCGCCGGCGGCGACGGCGTCGGCGATGGCGGGGTACGACTCGGGCGAGACGACGATGGCGACGTTGGCGTAGTTCTTCGCCGACGCACGAACCATCGCGGGGCCACCGATGTCGATCTGCTCCACGACCGCGTCGCCCTCGGCGCCCGAGGCGACGGTCTGCACGAACGGGTAGAGGTTGACCACGACGAGGTCGAAGGGCTGGATGCTCAACTCGGACAGCTGCGCCTCGTGGTGCTCCAGACGGAGGTCTGCGAGCAGGCCGGCGTGCACGCCGGGGTGCAGGGTCTTGACGCGTCCGTCCAGCGACTCCGGGAATCCGGTCACGGCCGCGACGTCGGTGACCTCGTGCCCGGCTTCGCGGATGGTCGCCGCGGTGGAGCCGGTCGAGACGATTTCGACACCGGCGCCGGCGAGCGCCCCCGCCAGCTCGAGCAGTCCGGTCTTGTCGCTGACCGAGATGAGTGCTCGGCGGATCGCGACGATGTCACGGGCGCGGTAGAGGGACGGGTCGTGGCTGGGACCGGCCATGGGACTCCTTCGTTCGGGTGTCAGGTCGCGGGTGCTGCCGCGGCCAGGTCGAGGTCTCCCGTCGCGATGCGCTGCACCACGTCGATGAGAAGGCGGCGCTCGACCGGCTTGATGCGGTCGTGCAGGGTGTGCTCGTCGTCTTCGGGCAGGACCGGGATGCGCTCCTGGGCGAGGATGGGCCCGGTGTCCACGCCGTTGTCGACGACGATGACGCTGGCGCCGGTGCGGTCGACGCCGGCGGCGAGCGCGTCGCGGACGCCGTGGGCGCCGGGGAATTCGGGCAGGTACGCGGGGTGGGTGTTGACGATGCGCGGCGACCATCGGTCCACCAGCGAGACCGGCAGGAGCCGCATGAGCCCGCTGAGCACGACCAGGTCGGGGTTCCACACCGACAGCTGGGCGTCCAGCTGTGCACCCCACTGCTCGCGGGAGTCGAACTCACGCCACGGCACCAGGAAGGTCGGGATGCCGTAGGCCTCGGCATGGGCGAAACCGTCGGCCTCCCGGTCGGCGCCGACGGCGATCACGCGCGCCGGGAAACCGGGTTCGGCCGCCGCGTCGAGAAGAGCCCGAAGGTTCGACCCGGTGCCGGAGATGAGGACGACGACCGAGAGCACGCGGTCAGTCTACCGGCGGTGCCGCGCGCACCCCACGGGGGCGGAGGTCGACCGTCTCGGCGCCCTCGGCGGCCGGCGCGGGGTCCGCGCGCTCGGAGGACTCCTCCCCGACCATCCACGAGAGCGCACCGCGCGGGGACAGCAGGAGGATGCCCACTCCGACGAGGACCTCGCCTCCCACGGCGAGCGCCACGGCGCCGGGGTCCGGACCCACGTCGGCGAGTCGGCCGGGCCCCAGCGACCCGGACGCCACCCACGCCAGCAGCGCGGTGACGCCCGCGCTGCCGGCGGCGATGCCGGCGACGGCGGCGATGCGCGGCGCCCACCCCTCGGAGCCGGAGGAGGCCAGCCGGGAACGCGCGACCCATCCGGCGAAGGCTCCGGCGGCGATCGGTACGAGCACGAGCATCAGCAGCCAGCTGTCGGTCGATTCCGGGACGGCGCCCAGAACGGGGATCCCGGGCAGCACACCGACGGTGGTCCCGCCGGGCGCCACGGTGGCGCCGGTGCCGAGGCCCACGCCCGGTCCGGCGACGAACGAGAGCCCCCACACCACGAGGGTGGGCAGGTAGGCGAACTGGCCGAGCGTGAGCATCACGGCACCCAGTGCGTCGACGTGGGCGGACTGGTAGAGCGCGAGGATCTCGCCGATGCGCAACGCGATCGCGGACGTCAGCGCGAGGGCGCCTGCGCCGACCAGCGCGGCCATGCAGATGCCGATCCCCCGTGCGATCTCACCCGGGATCTCCCGCCACCGCTCGGATGCCCCCTCGATGCGATCGCGGAGGTCGGCGATCGGGCCCTCGGACGATTCCCGCCACTCGGCCACGACCGCGGCGGTCACCAGGGGTACGGCGTACACCAGCGCGGGTGCGGCGATCGCCGTGACGGTTCCGGTCGCCGCGATCGGATTCATCGATGTCAGGGCGATCGCCGTGGCTGCGGCGGTGAACACGACGATCCCGGAGGCCGCGCCGGTGACCCATGCTTCGGCGCGGGAGGCGCGGATGCCCGAGCGGACGGCGGCGAACGCGGTGAAGACCGCGAACGCCGACGGGGCTAGGGAGAGGGTGAAGGTGGCCGCCTCGTCGCTGATGCCGGCTGCGACCAGATAGTCGTCGGTGAAGGAGATGTCGACCGGGACGAGGTGACCGAACTGCCAGATCGTCGCCGACGCCGGCCACAGTGCGCCCCAGTCCGGCGTGGCGAGCCCGATGACCCACAGCAGGGTCAGTGGCGCGAGGACGACGGCGACGCCGACGGCCGCCGCGACGGCGGAGTCGACGGCGGCGAGGAGGGCGACGGTGAGGCGATGCATGCGCCATCGACCCTACCCACGGGTCAGCGACCCGACTGCCAGGCCCCGCGGGGCGGGAGCGATCCACCGAACAGCTGCGCGACGGTCACGAGCACGAAACCCCGGTCACGCAGGCCGGACATCACCCGCTCGACGGTGCGACCGGTGTTGGCGTGGATGTCGTGCTGAAGCACGATCGACCCCGGCCGTGGCTGGTCGACCGCGCGACGCACGAGCTCATCGTCGCCGGGCTGCTTCCAGTCTTCGGTGTCGACGTCCCACAGGATCGCCGGGAGGCCCGCGATCTGCAACACCTCACGATCCCAGGCTCCGTAGGGCGGGCGGAACGCCCGTACCGGCTCGCCGGACGCGGCCTGCAGCGCCGCCGAGGTGTCGTCGATCTCGGCGCGTACGCGGTCGGGTTCGAGAGTGGTCAGATCGGGATGGTTCCAGGTGTGGTTCTCGACGAGGTGCCCCTCGGAGACGGCACGCGCGAGGGCGTCGGCCCAACCTGCCGCTTTCTGTCCGAGGGCGAAGAAGGTCAGCCCGGCGTCGTACTCCCTCGCGGCGTCGAGGATCACCGAGGTCCACTCGGACGGACCGTCGTCGTAGGTGAGCGAGACGCAGGGGAACAGCGTGCAGTCCACCTCGCGCGCTCCCGCCGGGGGACCCACCGGAGGCGTGAAGGGCGCACCCCCGACGACGGTGGCGACGAGATCGGCTCCGAAATCGCTGACCAGCTCGGCGGAGCGGGGTGGCGCGACCGCGACCGGACTCGGCTCGGTCGTGGCGGCGATCCCCAGCGCCTCCAGCTCGGGCGCGGTGAACCCCGCCGGGACCGTGACCACCAGCGAACCGTCGGCCGCCGGAACCGTCGTGGCCAGGGCGGCGGCGATCAGCTCCGCCGCGTCCCCTTCGGGCGGCGCGACGGGCGCGAGTGACAGGGCCCCCGCCTCCCGCCGGATCGCATCGACGATGTCCTCCCAGAGGCGGTCGGCGGCGTCGTCGCGCCACAGCCCGGCGGCGTCGACCGAACGGCCGTCCGCGGCGTCGACGTAGTGGAGTACGGAGGTGTCGGAGGAGGCCTGGCCGTCGACGCCGGTGACGGTGCGCATACGCTGGCCGATCATCGTGCCGGCCGCCACCACGATGTCGCACACGACAGCGGTGCCGGTCCCTCCGGGAGGACCCAGCGCGGGGTCGGCGAGGACGTCCGCGGCCGACGCACGCGTCGATCCCGTAACGCACGCACGTTCCCCCAGCCCCGCATCGACGTCGAAGACCTGCGGCGCGTAGCCCGCCCCGGTGGCCGTCTCCTGCCGCTCGATCGCGGTACGGACCGAGGGCAGGGCGCCCTCTTCCACCGCCGGGGTCCCGGGCAGGCGCATCCAGCGTGATTGCACGCGCACGTCGTCGTTGCGCAGGCGCTGACCAACCACGCCCGGGAGCGAGGCGGCATCGACCGGTTCGGGCGGATCGACGACCGTCACGTGGGGGGCCGGCCACGACGGCGGCGTCCAGCCGGGGTCGGTCGGCACGGCGCACGCCGTGACGGTGAGCACCGCGATCAGGCCCGCGGCCGCGAGGCGCCTCATCCGTGCGCTCCCGATCCGGGAGCGGGTGCGGGAAGGTCGGAGCCGTCCACCCGCACACCGTCGAGGATCAGCGCGAGCGCCGCGTGGTATCGGCCGAGCTCGGCGCCGGGGGCGGCCTCGGCGCGGACCACGACGGAGCCGGAGCCGGATCCGACCGCGGCGGTGAAGTGGTCGTCGGCGAAGACGTGGCGCGCGTCGAGACCCGAAGCGAGCCGTTCGGTGACCGCTCCGGATGCGTCGGTGGCGGCGGCGAACGCCTCCTCGAGCCCCGCCTCCGACTCCACCAGCGAAATCGTCATCTCGGCGTCGGGGGAGCTCAGCCGCAGGGTGTCGTCGCCGAAGTCGGCGCGGCGCACGACCCATCCCGCCGGCACCGTCACGGTGGCGGCGCCGCCCTCCGCGATCTGCACGGCGGTGTCGGTCTCGACCGCCTCCGCAGAGAGGTTCGCCAGCACAGGCGGCACGACCGTCACCGCGAGGACCCCGAGGACGACGGCGATCACGGCCGCGACGCCCGCGATGACGATCACCGCTTCACGGGTCCGCCACCGGTGCGCGGTCCGCGCGGTCTGCCCCATGCGGTCAGGATATCGATTTCCCCGGACGCTCCCGGTCAGCCGCGCGGGGTCCAACCCGACGGCAACGGCCCGTCGGGGTCTCCGCGTTCGGCGTCCGCGCGTGCCGACCACCCCTGCGCGGCATCGAGGGCGTCGAACCCGCCGCGGGCGAGGCGGACACCGACGTCGTCGTGGTGCATCCGTGGTCCGCCTCCGCGGCGCGCGCCGGCCCGCACGCTGTGCGCGTCGTCGGCGAAGCCACCGCCGCGGAAGACCCGGTAGTCCCCGTAGCGGGCGGGGTCCAGGAAGTCCCAGCACCACTCCCACACGTTTCCGAGCGTGTCGAACAGGCCGAAGAGATTCGGATGCCGACCGCCGACGTCCTGCGGGGCGGACAACCCGTCCGCGGCGGTCCACGCCACCTCCGACAACGGCCCGTAGTGCGCGCCGGCCGAGCCCGCCCGGCACGCGTACTCCCACTCAGCCTCGGTGGGCAGCCGGAAGCCGTCGGATTCGACGTGCCACGTGACGTCGTCACCGTCGACCGTGTAGGCCGGTTCGAGGCCCTCCCACTCGGAGGCGGCGTTGCACACGCGCACCGCCCGCAGCCAGGAGATGTCGGTCGCCGGGCGCCGCGGGTGATGCGCCGTCTCCCCGAGCAGCTCGCCGAGCTCGGCCTGGGTGAGGGCGAACCGCGCGATCTCGAACGGCTCCAGGTCGACGGCGCGCCGGATACGGCGCCGCGCGTCGTGGAGCACGACGTGCCCGGCGGGGAGGCGGACCGTCTCGATCTCGGTCATCGTGCGGGGCGCGTCCGGCGCGCGGCGTCAGGCTTCGCGGGGCTCGAGCACGAACACCGCGATCTGCCGGTCGGTCTTCGTCTGGTACTCGTCGTAGTCCGGCCACACCTCGGCGGCACGCGTCCACCACCGGGCACGCTCGTCGCCGGAGAGCTCACGGGCGTCGTAGTCGCGCTTGTCGGCACCGTCCTGCAGCTCGACGTGCGGGTGGGCGCGCATGTTCGCCGCCCAGCGCGGCTCGTCGGGCGCGCCCCCCTTGGAGGCGACGACGGCGTACCGACCGTCGTGCTCGACGCGCATGAGCGCGGTCTTGCGCAGCCCCCTGCTCTTGGCACCGACGGTGGTCAGCACGATGATGGGCACCCCGCGCATCGTGTTGGCCTCGGTGCCACCCGAGGCCTCGAATCGCTCGGCCTGCTCGCGGGCCCATTCGGACGTGGACGGGATGTACTCACCACTCAACGGCATACCGCCACCCTACGCGCCCGCCTCCCCGGCCCTCCGCGCCGAGCCACCCCCGTACACACGAATCGCCCCTTTGCACACCGCCCCGAAAGGGGCGGCTCGCGTGCAAAGGGGCGGTTCGGTGCAGCTGTCGCAACAGACGCGCGCGGATCAGAGCGATTCGATGATCTCGCGCATGAGGGCCGCGGTCTCGGACGGCGTCTTGCCGACCTTCACGCCGGCGGCCTCGAGGGCCTCCTTCTTGGCCTGCGCGGTGCCCGCGGAGCCCGAGACGATCGCGCCGGCGTGACCCATCGTCTTGCCCTCGGGGGCGGTGAAGCCCGCGACGTAGCCGACGACCGGCTTGGTCACGTTCGCCTTGATGAACTCGGCCGCACGCTCCTCGGCGTCGCCGCCGATCTCGCCGATCATGACGATCGCCTTGGTCTCGGGGTCGGCCTCGAACGCCTCGAGGGCGTCGATGTGCGTCGTGCCGATGACCGGGTCGCCACCGATGCCGATGGCGGTCGAGAAGCCGAGGTCGCGCAGCTCGAACATCATCTGGTAGGTCAGCGTGCCCGACTTCGACACCAGGCCGATCGGCCCCTTGCCGGTGATGTTGGCCGGGGTGATGCCCACGAGCGACTCGCCGGGGGTGATGATGCCGGGGCAGTTGGGTCCGATGATGCGGGTCGTGTTGCCCTTGCTCTTGGCGTACGCCCACGCCTCGGCGGTGTCGCCGACGGGCACGCCCTCGGTGATCACCACGAGCAGGCCGATCTGGGCGTCGATGGCTTCGATCATCGCGTTCTTGGTGAACGCCGGGGGCACGAACGCGATCGACACGTCCGCGCCGGTCTTCTCCATCGCCTCGGCGACGGAGCCGAACACGGGAAGCTCGATCGACGCGCCGTCCTTGTCGGTGTGCGAGACCGTCGTTCCGGCCTTGCGGGCGTTGACGCCGCCGACGATGTTCGTGCCGGCCTTCAGCATCAGTGCGGTGTGCTTGGTGCCCTCGCCGCCGGTGATGCCCTGGACGATGACCTTGGAATCCTTGTTGAGGTAGATCGACATTTTCTGGTCCTTATCCGGATGCGGTTCAGGCGGCGGCCAGTTCGGCGGCCTTGTCGGCGCCCTCGTCCATGCCCGCGGCGAGCGTGACGAGGGGGTGGTTCGCGGCGGCGAGGATGGCCCGGCCTTCCTCGACCTGGTTGCCGTCCAGGCGCACGACCAGCGGCTTGGTGGCGGCGTCACCGAGGATCTCGAGGGCCTTGACGATGCCTTCGGCCACGGCCACGCAGGAGGTGATCCCGCCGAAGACGTTGACGAAGACGCTCTTGACCTGCTCGTCGCCGAGGATGACGTCCAGTCCCGAGGCCATCACCGTCGCGGAGGCGCCGCCGCCGATGTCCAGGAAGTTCGCCGGCTTCACGCCGCCGTGGTTCTCGCCGGCGTACGCGACGACGTCCAGGGTCGACATGACCAGGCCCGCGCCGTTTCCGATGACGCCCACCTCACCGTCGAGCTTGACGTAGTTGAGGCCGGACTCCTTGGCCTTGGCTTCGAGCGGGTCCGCGGCGCCCTTGTCCTCGAGCTCCTCGTGCTCGGGGTGGCGCACCTCGCTGGCGTTGTCGTCGAGGCTGACCTTGCCGTCGAGCGCGATGACGTCGCCCTCTTCGGTGCGCACGAGGGGGTTCACCTCGACGAGGGTGGCACCCTCGCCCTTGTAGACGTCGTACAGCTTGACGAACACGTCGGAGACGGACTCGACGAGGTCGGCGGGGAAGTTGGCGGCCTGGGCGATCTCGACCGCCTTGGCCTTGTCGACGCCCGTGAGCGGGTCGACCTCGACGCGGGCGAGCGCTTCGGGCTTCTCGACCGCGAGCTGCTCGATCTCCATGCCGCCTTCGACCGAGCACAGGCTCAGGTAGGACCGGTTGGCACGGTCGAGCAGGACCGAGAAGTAGTACTCCTCGGCGATGCGGGCCCCGGCGGCGACCATGACGCGCTCGACGACGTGTCCCTTGATGTCGAGGCCGAGGATGGCCTGGGCGGCCTCGTAGGCCTCGTCGGGGGTCTTGGCGACCTTCACACCGCCGGCCTTGCCGCGGCCTCCGGTCTTGACCTGGGCCTTGACGACCACGACACCG
>NZTV01000091.1 GCA_002703245.1 Microbacterium sp. | reverse complement strand
GGAATCAGGAGCACACATGGCCGCTGAACCCCTTGTCGCGACGAGCGTCTTCGACAAGCTGCTGAGAGACCGCATCATCTGGCTCGGGTCGGAGGTGCGCGACGAGAACGCGAACGAGATCTGCGCGAAGATCCTCCTCCTCGCCGCCGAAGACCCCGAGAAGGACATCTACCTCTACATCAACTCGCCCGGCGGTTCGATCACCGCGGGCATGGCGATCTACGACACCATGCAGTTCGTGCCGAACGACATCGTCACCGTCGGCATCGGCATGGCCGCGTCGATGGGGCAGCTTCTGCTGACCAGCGGCACCAAGGGCAAGCGTTACATCACCCCGAACGCGCGAGTGCTGCTGCACCAGCCGCACGGAGGATTCGGAGGCACGGCCAGCGACATCCAGACGCAGGCGCAGCTCATCCTCGACATGAAGAAGCGTCTCGCCGAGATCACCGCGTCCCAGACCGGAAAGAGCGTCGAGCAGGTCAACGCGGACGGAGACCGCGACCGTTGGTTCACCGCCACCGAAGCGCTCGAATACGGCTTCGTCGACCACATCCGCGAGCACGCCGCCGACGTCTCGGGCGGCGGCGGTACCGCCAGCTGATCCCGTAGGCGAAAGAGAGAGAAGCGCACATGTACACCCCCACCCACGGTGTTCCCGCCCCCGCCGGCGTGCAGATGCCCGGCAGCCGCTACGTGCTCCCGCAGTTCGAGGAACGTACCGCCTACGGCTACAAGCGTCAGGACCCCTACAACAAGCTGTTCGAAGACCGCGTGATCTTCCTCGGCGTGCAGGTCGACGACGCATCGGCGGACGATGTCATGGCTCAGCTGCTCGTGCTCGAGAGCCAGGACCCCGACCGCGACATCATCATGTACATCAACTCGCCCGGCGGCTCGTTCACCGCCATGACGGCGATCTACGACACGATGCAGTACGTCTCGCCGGAGATCCAGACGGTCGTGTTGGGTCAGGCGGCATCCGCCGCGTCGGTGCTCCTGGCCGCGGGTGCGCCGGGCAAGCGCCTCGCGCTTCCCAACGCACGCATCCTCATGCATCAGCCCGCCGTCGGCGAGGCCGGGCACGGGCAGGCCTCCGACATCGAGATCCAGGCGGCGGAGATCCTCCGCATGCGCACGTGGCTCGAAGAGACGATGGCCACGCACACCAACCGCACCGCCGAGCAGGTGAACAAGGACATCGACCGCGACAAGATCCTCTCCGCCTCGGAGGCGCTCGAGTACGGGGTCGTCGACCAGGTGCTGAGCACGCGCAAGCGCACGCCGGCCGCGATCACGTCCTGACGCAAGATCGTCGCACGACGCCCCGTCTCCTCCGCGAGGCGGGGCGTCGTCGTGTCACCGGCCGGTCGGGACATTCGGTCGTCCCAATTCCCACCGATGTCACAGGCACCGGTTAGGCTCGAAGGACACCCGGGGCAGACGCCCGCTGTTTGAGGAGGAGCCGGATGGCACGCATCGGAGAGAGCGCCGACCTGTTCAAGTGCTCCTTCTGTGGCAAGAGCCAGAAGCAGGTGCAGCAGCTGATCGCCGGTCCCGGCGTGTACATCTGTGACGAGTGCGTCGAGCTGTGCAACGAGATCATCGAAGAGCGTATGGCCGAGTCGTCGTCGGACGAGGTGGCGGACTTCGATCTGCCGAAGCCGCGGGAGATCTTCGCCTTCCTCGAGGAGTACGTGGTCGGGCAGGAAGACGCGAAGCGTGCTCTGTCGGTCGCCGTCTACAACCACTACAAGCGGGTCCGCGCCCACGGCACGATCCAGTCGGCGGAGCAGCGGGCCGAAGAAGTCGAGATCGCCAAGAGCAATATCCTGCTACTCGGCCCCACCGGGTGTGGCAAGACCTACCTCGCCCAGACCCTTGCGAAACGTCTGAACGTGCCGTTCGCCGTCGCCGACGCGACCGCCCTGACCGAAGCGGGATATGTCGGGGAGGACGTGGAGAACATCCTCCTCAAGCTGCTCCAGGCTGCGGACTTCGACACCAAGCGCGCCGAGACCGGCATCATCTACATCGACGAGGTGGACAAGGTCGCCCGCAAGGCCGAGAACCCCTCGATCACCCGCGACGTCTCGGGTGAGGGCGTGCAGCAGGCCCTGCTGAAGATCCTCGAGGGCACGGTGGCCTCCGTGCCGCCGCAGGGGGGACGGAAGCACCCGCACCAGGAGTTCATCCAGATCGACACGACGAATGTCCTGTTCATCGTCGCCGGTGCGTTCGCCGGGCTGGAGGACATCATCTCGTCGCGTGTGGGCAAGCACGGTGTCGGGTTCGGTGCCCCGCTGCACACCAAGGGCGACGACCTCAACCTCTTCTCCGAGGTGCGCCCGGAGGACCTCCACAAGTTCGGTCTGATCCCGGAGTTCATCGGCCGCCTCCCGGTCGTCGCCGCGGTCTCGCCGCTGGACCGCGAGGCACTCATGGAGATCCTCACCGCCCCGAAGAACGCCCTCGTCAAACAGTACGAGCGCATGTTCGAACTCGACGGGGTGGACCTGGAGTTCGATCGCGCTTCGCTCGAGGCGATCGCCGATCTCGCCGTGGAGCGCAAGACCGGTGCGCGCGGTCTGCGTGCGATCCTGGAGGACGTGCTCGGTCCGATCATGTTCGAGATCCCCTCCGCCGACAACGTCGAGAAGGTCATCGTCACCCGTGAGTCCGTCGAGAAGGGTGCGGCACCCACGCTGGTCATGCGCGAGAAGCGAAAGAGCGCCTGAGGCCGTTCTGCGACGAAGGCCCCGTCCGTTCATCGGGCGGGGCCTTCGCGCGTGCGGTCAGGCGGTGAGTCCTCGTCGTTCGAGGAGCGGGCCGATCTGCGCGTCACGACCGCGGAAGTCCCGGTAGGCCTCGAGCGGATCCTTCGATCCGCCCACTCCGAGCAGTCTTGCTCGGAAGCGGTCGCCGTTCGCCCGGGTCAGGCCACCGTTCTCGCGGAACCACTCGACCGTGTCCGCGTCGAGCACCTCGCTCCAGATGTAGGAGTAGTAGCCCGCACTGTAGCCACCGGAGAAGACATGCGCGAAGAAGGTCGAGGAGTACCGCGGGGGAACGGCCGGGTGGTCCAACCCGATATCGGCGAGTGCTGCGGCTTCGAACTCCGCCACGTCGATGTCCGCGCTCGCCTCGTCGACACTGAGACGGTGCCAGGCGTGATCGAGCCATGCCGCGGCGAGGTACTCGCTGGTCGCGAAGCCCTGGTTGAACGCCTCGGACGCGTGCAGCTGTTCGACGACATCCGTCGGGAGTGGCTCGTCCGTGTCGATGTGGCGTGCGTACGAGGCCAGCACCTCCGGCCAGAAGATCCACATCTCGTTGACCTGACTGGGGAATTCCACGAAGTCCCGGAAGACGTTCGTGCCGGCGAAGTGCGGATACGTCACCCTGGCGAGCAGACCGTGAAGGGCGTGCCCGAACTCGTGGAAGAGCGTCGTCACTTCATCGAGGGTGAGGAGGGTGGGCGTGCCCGGGGGCGGCTTGGGAACATTCAGGTTGTTGACCACGACCGGGGCCGTGCCGCGAAGTGTCGACTGGGAGACGATCGGGTTCATCCAGGCCCCGCCGCGCTTGGTGTCGCGCGTGTAGAGGTCGAGGACGTACAGGCCGACAGGGGAGTGGTCGTCGTCGAACACCTCGAACACGCGGGCGTCGGGGTGATACGCGACAAGATCGGTCCGTTCACGGAAGGACAGCCCGTAGAGGTCGCCGGCCGCGCGGAACACGCCGTCGATCAGCACGCGCTCCGCCTCGAACCACGGCCGGAGTGCGGCACGGTCCAGGGCGTAGCGTTCGGCGCGCACCTTCTCGGTGTAGAACGCCCAGTCATGCGCCGCGACCGTCTCCGCGTCGTGCGATGTCGAAGCGGTCTTCTGCAGCGCGTCGTATTCGGCGGCGGCATTGCGTGACGCCGGCCCCGCGAGGCGGCGCAACATCCGCTCGACGGCCTCCGGCGTGCCGGCGGTTTGATCGGCGGTGATATAGGCGGCGTGCGACGGGTAGCCCAGAAGTGCGGCGCGCTCGGCGCGTAGGCGCACGATCTCCCGCAGGACCGGGCGGTTGTCGTGCGGGCCGCCGCGACCGCCGCGCGCCCGCGAGGCGTGCATGATGCGCTCGCGGCTGTTCCTGTCGGTGAGCGAGGACAGGGATGGATGCCCGGTGAACAGCGGAAGCGTGATCACATAGGCGCTGTCGAGGCCGCGCTGCTTCGCGGCTTCTGCGGCGGCGGAGATCTCGCCCTCGGTGAGGCCGTCGAGTTCTGTGACGTCGTCGAAGACGACCGCCAGCTCGTTGGTGTCGGCCAGGAGGTTCTTCTCGAACGTGGTCGTCAGCACCGAGAGGCGTCGGTTGAGCTCGGACAGGTGTTCCTTCTCCGCCTGGTCCAGTGCTGCGCCCGCGTGCGCCATCTCACGGTGGTGACGTGCGATCAGATAGCGCTGTTCGTCGTCGAGGTCGAGCTCGTCCAGGCGGTCGTAGAGGTCCTTCACACGGGCGTACAGGCGCGCGTCGAGACGGACCGCATCGTCGTGGGCGGCCATCAAGGGCGCGAGTTGCTCGTCGATGTGCTGGATCGCCGCGGTCGCATCGGCGGACGAGACCGTGTAGAAGGCGTGGGCGACGTCTTCGAGCATGCGGCCGGATTCCTCGAGCGGAAGGACGGTGTTCTCGAACGTGGGCGGGTCTGCGGCGGTCGCGATCGCCTCGATATCTTCGCGGTGACGAGCGAAGGCGGTTTCGAAGGCCGGGAGGTAGTGCTCGGGTCGGATCCGCGCGTAGTCCGGAAGTCGATACGGCAGCGGAGAGGGGGACAGCAGGGGGTTCTCATCGACCATGCTCACCACCCTACGGCGGAGCTCCGAAAAGCCAAAGAGACATTTGCAAAGACCTGCTTGCAAAGAAAACTTTGCTTGCGCTACCCTGGCGGCATGGATGAGCGACAGGACGACCCCACCGCGCGCGCCGCCGCCCGTCACGCGGAAGACCGCGTGTTGGATGCCGGCGCGCTCCGTGCGCTCGCGCATCCTCTGCGGGTCCGGATCTACGACATCCTCAGTCAGTACGGGCCGCAGACGGCCAGCACCCTCGCGCAGCAGCTGGGGGAGTCGAGCGGTTCGACCAGCTATCACCTCCGGGCTCTGGCGAAGCATCAGCTGATCCGGGAATGCGCCGACCGGGGCACCGCGCGGGAGCGGTGGTGGGAGCGTCCGGTCGGCGGTGTCTCGTTCACCAATCCCGCCGGTGCGAAGACACCGTCGGAGCGGTCGGCGACCCAACTCGTCATGAGCGAGTTCTTCCGTCACCGTCAGGATCGACTGCTGGAGTTCGTGATGCACACCAACGACGGCCTCGAAGACGCCTGGTCGGACGGTGCCATGGTCTCCACCGCGATGGCGCGGATGACGCCGGAGCAACTGAAAGAGCTGTCCCTGCGGATCATGGCGCTCATCGACGAGGCCGTCGACCGCTATCGCGACCAGGACGGCGACGGGGTGCGCCCGGTGTCCATCCGTGCCGATCTGTTCCCGCTGACCGAACTGAAGGAAAGGTCATGAGCACGTTCGTCCAGGAGGCACCCGTCGTCCGTCCGACGGTGCTCGACCGCGTCCTGCTCGCCGCCGCCCGTATGCTCGCAGCCCACGTCGCGGTGCGGACGGCCCGACGTGCCGGACGCTCGGCGTGCGAAGCGGAGCGGGCTCGTTCCGCGTACGCCCGACGACGCGGGACCGCGCAGGCGACCGGCGCCGTCGGCATCCTGCCGTGATGGAGGCGACGCCGGTCGAAACCGCTCAGGCGAAGTCGTCGTCGGGCGCGTGACGCACGACCGCGTTGCCGTCGTCGTCCAGCTCCACCTGCACGCCTGTCGCCAGCTCTGCGATCGGTTTCCCCTCGAGCCAGGTCAGCGTCCACCGCGGACGCGGCGCGCCGAGCATGTCGACCGGGATGGTCGCGTCAACGCCGGCGATGCCCTCCCGCAGTGCCTCCGGGACCGCCTGGGGCGGTTCCTCACCAGAGGTCCATCGTGTTCCGAGTCTCATCAGGCCTCCCCGAGCTCGATTTCGACGACCGCGGTGTCGGCCGCCTCCACATACGTCAGATCCATGATCCTGCCCACGGCCTTCAGATCGCCCTCAGCGAGTCGGAGTGCCGCCAAACGGTCCGCGGGAGCGCCCAGCACGACGCGCGACACCGGCGTCTTCTGCGAGGCTTTCGCCTCCGTCTTGGCGCGTCGGATGCCGATCAGGGCCTCGCCCACGGCGGTGAGTACCGCGGGCTCGCCGGCATCGCCGAGCGGTTCGGGCCACGGTGCGGTGTGGATCGAACCCTCCTCGAACCACGACCACGCCTCCTCGGTGGCGAAAGAGATCACCGGGGCCAGGAGACGCAGAAGCGTCGACAGTGCAGTTCGCAATGCGAGGGCGGCCGAAGCCTGTCCCACGTCGGTGCGATCGTACGCGCGCTCTTTGACGAGCTCGAGGTAG
Source organism: Microbacterium sp. (assembly GCA_002703245.1). Classification (GTDB taxonomy): domain Bacteria; phylum Actinomycetota; class Actinomycetes; order Actinomycetales; family Microbacteriaceae; genus Microbacterium; species Microbacterium aquimaris. The sequence goes on along the minus strand of NZTV01000091.1, from coordinate 18,824 downwards.
TCGTCGCAGAACGTCCAGAAGAACGACTCGGTCACCTCGAGCGCGCGAGCGTGGTCGTAGGCCTCGAGGGCCTTCGTCGCGTCCAGGACCACGCGGTCGAGCGTCGCGAGCATCGACGCGTCGAGCGCATGGGTGATCGTCGCGTCGTCGGGGACGGGGAAGGACAGCACGAATTTCGCGGCATTGAGGATCTTGATCGCCAGGCGTCGGCCGATCTTCACCTGCGTCGGGTTCTGCGGGTCGAACGCCGCATCCGCTCCGAGCCGGCTCGAGGCGGCCCAGTACCGTACGGCGTCGGATCCGTGCGTGGAGAGGATGTCGGCCGGGGTGACGACGTTGCCCTTGGACTTGGACATCTTCTTGCGATCGGGGTCCACGATGAACCCCGACACGGCGGCATCGGTCCACGGTGCCCGGTCGTCCTCCAGCACGCTGCGCAGCATGGTCGAGAACAACCAGGTACGGATGATGTCCTGTCCCTGAGGGCGCAGGTCGAAGGGCGATACGAGATTCCACAGATCTTCGTCGCGCTCCCATCCGCCCACAAGCTGCGGGGTGAGGGAGGAGGTGGCCCACGTGTCGAAGATGTCGCGCTCGGCGTCGAACCCGCCCGGCACGCCCCGCTGATCCTCGGTGTACCCGGCGGGGACGTCGACGGTGGGGTCGACGGGAAGGTCGGCGAGGTCCGGGACGATGACCTTCGCGTAGTCGCGCTCACCCTGTGCATCCAGCCCGTACCAGACCGGGATCGGCACCCCGAAGAACCGCTGGCGGGAGACGAGCCAGTCACCCGTGAGCCCCTCCGTCCAGTTCTCGTATCGGACGCGCATGAAATCGGGATGCCACGACATCTCCCGCCCGAACGCGATCAGGCGCTCACGCAGCTTCTCGTCGCGGGCGCCGTTGCGGATGTACCACTGTCGGGTCGAGACGATCTCGAGCGGGCGGTCGCCCTTCTCGAAGAACTTCACGGGGTGGCTGAAGGGCTTGGACACCTCGATCAGCTCGCCGCTGGCCTCCAGCAACTCCACGACGGCCTTCTTGGCGCTGAACACGGTCTTGCCGGCCAGCTGCGCGTAGGCGGCACGTCCGCTCTCCGAAACGATCACTTCGGGCGCGTCCGCGACGACGCGACCGTCCTTGCCGAGGATGGTCCGATTGGGCAGATCCAACTCGCGCCACCAGATGATGTCGGTCATGTCGCCGAACGTGCAGATCATCGCGATGCCCGAGCCCTTGTCGGGCTGGGCGAGCGGGTGGGCCAGGACGGGGACCTCGACGTCGAAGAGCGGCGTGCGCACCGTCGAGCCGAACAACGGCTGGTACCGCTGGTCATCCGGATGCGCGACCAGGGCCACACACGCCGGCAACAGCTCGGGGCGGGTCGTCTCGATGTGCACGTCGCCCGAGCCGTCGGAGGCGTGGAACGCCAGGCGGTGATAGGCCGCCTGCTGGTCGCGGTCCTCGAGCTCGGCCTGGGCGATCGCCGACCGGAAGTCGATGTCCCACAGCGTCGGGGCGAGGGCCTGGTAGGCCTCGCCGCGTTCGATGTTGCGCAGGAAGGCGAGCTGGCTCGTGCGGATCGTGTCGTCGCTGATGGTCCGGTAGGTCTGGTCCCAGTCGACGCTCAGACCCAGTTGGCGGAAGACGGCCTCGAACTGCTTCTCGTCCTCCACCGTCAATCGCTCGCACAGCTCGATGAAGTTGCGGCGGCTGATCGGAACCTGGTCGGCGGGCTTGATCGTCTTGGTGGTTCCTTCGAACGGCGGGGTGAATTCCCCGTCGTACGCCAGCGACGGGTCGCACCGCACTCCGTAGTAGTTCTGCACGCGTCGTTCGGTCGGCAGACCGTTGTCGTCCCAGCCCATCGGGTAGAACACGGACTTGCCGCGCATGCGCTCGAAGCGCGCCTTGATGTCGGTGTGGGTGAAGCTGAAGACGTGGCCGATGTGCAGGCTCCCGGACGCCGTGGGCGGGGGAGTGTCGATCGAGTAGACCCCGGCGCGTCCGGCGGCCTCGGCCGCGGTGCGATCGAACCGGTAGGTTCCCGCGTCGTTCCACGCCTGGTCCCACTTCTGTTCGAGGCCTTCGAGGACGGGCTTGTCGGGGATCTCGGCCATGGTGCTCCTTGCGCGGTATGGGCGGCACTGTGTGAGCGTGCCTGAATGTGCGGGGTGGCCCCATTCTACCGGCGTGACCGACCCCGTGCAGGGCGCGTAGACTGGGGGCATCGACATCGATCCGGCCATCACCGGGGAGTCCTCGGAAGAACGTCCACGCACGCCGACGGGTGCGCGGGGATCAGTAGAGCCGAGCGGGGCAGGCCCGTCACAGCCGCAGTGAGAGAGGCCCGCGCCGCCGACCGGCGATGCGCGAGGCACGCGGGGTGGTACCGCGGTCTTCCCGACGGGAGGGTCGTCCCCGCAGGACGAAGAACCTGCGAGAGTGCGATGACCTACCCCCGATCCTCCTTCGGCCCCGCCGCCGACGTGCAGCCCAGCCCGCGATTCCCCGAGCTCGAACAGCAGACCCTCGCGTTCTGGGCGGACGACGATACCTTCCGCGCTTCCATCGACCAGCGCGAGGGCGCGCCGGAGTGGGTGTTCTACGACGGGCCGCCGTTCGCCAACGGGCTGCCCCACTACGGCCACCTGCTCACCGGGTACGCCAAGGACCTGTTCCCGCGCTTCCAGACGATGCGCGGCAAGAAGGTCGACCGCGTCTTCGGATGGGACACCCATGGCCTGCCCGCCGAGTTGGAGGCCATGAAACAGCTCGGCATCACCGAGAAGAGCGAGATCGAGGCGATGGGGGTCGCCACATTCAACGGCAAAGCCCGGTCGTCGGTACTGGAGTACACCCGCGAGTGGGAGGACTACGTCACCCGGCAGGCCCGCTGGGTGGACTTCGAGCGCGGCTACAAGACGCTGGACACCGGATACATGGAGTCGGTGCTGTGGGCGTTCAAGACCCTCCACGACCGCGGTCTGGCCTACGAGGGCCACCGCGTCCTGCCCTACTGCTGGCGCGATGAGACGCCGCTGTCGGCCCACGAACTGCGGATGGACGACGACGTCTACAAGATGAGGCAGGACCCGTCCGTGACGGTCACCTTCCCGCTGGTGGGCGCCAAGGCGGAGTCCCTGGGACTGACCGGCGTCCGCGCGCTCGCGTGGACCACCACGCCGTGGACGTTGCCGACCAACCTCGCGCTCGCCGTGGGCCCGGAGATCCGCTACGCCGTGCTTCCGGCCGGCCCGGCCGGTGCCGTGGACGTCCACCGCGGCGACGACCCCGTCGAAGCCGCCGCGCACCGGTACCTCCTGGCCGAGGACCTCCTCGCCGGGTATGCCAAGGACCTCGGCTATGAGTCGGCGGAGGCCGCGCGAGAGGCCGTCACGGAAACGCTCCTGGGATCGGCGCTCGCCGACGTCTCCTACGACCGACTGTTCGACTACTACGCCGACGATGAGACGTGGGGGACGCACAACGCCTGGCGGATCCTCGTCGACGACTACGTCTCCACGGGGGACGGCACCGGGATCGTGCACCAGGCGCCGGCGTACGGTGAAGACGACCAGCGGGTGACGGCGGCCGCGGGGATCCCGCTCATCATGAGCCTCGATGACGGTGGCCGCTTCCTGCCGCAGGTGACGGATGTCGCCGGCGAACTCTGGATGGACGCGAACCGACCGCTCATCCGACTTCTCAAGCGCGACGGCCGCATCCTGCGCGAGGCCAGCTATGAACACTCGTATCCGCACTGCTGGCGCTGCCGGAACCCGCTCATCTACAAGGCCGTCTCGAGCTGGTTCGTCCGTGTGACCGACATCAAGGACCGTCTGCTTGCGGGCAATGAGCAGATCTCGTGGGTGCCGGAGAACGTCCAGCACGGTCAGTTCGGCAAGTGGCTCGAGGGTGCGCGCGATTGGTCGATCAGCCGCAACCGGTATTGGGGTTCGCCCATCCCGGTCTGGAAGAGCGACGACCCCGAGCACCCCCGTGTCGACGTATACGGATCGCTCGAGGAGATGGAGCGCGACTTCGGGGCACTCCCGCGCAATGAGAAGGGGGAGGTCGATCTTCACCGCCCCTACATCGACGAGCTGACCCGGCCCAATCCCGACGACCCGACCGGGCGGTCGATCATGCGCCGCATCGAGGACGTGCTGGATGTGTGGTTCGACAGTGGATCGATGCCCTTCGCCCAGGTGCACTACCCGTTCGAGAACCAGGGATGGTTCGACGAGCATTCGCCGGCCGATTTCATCGTCGAGTACATCGGTCAGACCCGTGGGTGGTTCTACGTCATGCACGTGCTCTCGACCGCGCTGTTCGACCGTCCCGCGTTCACGGGGGTGTCCTGCCACGGCATCGTCCTCGGCAACGACGGGCAGAAGATGTCGAAGTCGTTGCGCAACTACCCCGACGTCAGCGAGGTCTTCGATCGCGACGGCTCGGATGCGATGCGGTGGTTCCTCATGTCGAGCCCCGTGCTGCGGGGTGGGAACCTCGTCGTGACCGAGGAGGGCATCCGTTCGGGTGTACGGGAGTTCCTGCTCCCGCTGTGGAACTCGTGGTACTTCTTCGCCACCTACGCCAACGCGAGCGGCTCCGACGGGTACGAAGCAACGTGGCGGACCGACAGCGAGGACGTACTCGACCGCTACATCCTCGCGGTGACCGGTGACCTCGTGCGCGGCGTGGCCGCCGACCTGGAGGGGCTCGATTCGACGACGGCGGCCGCGCGTCTGCGCGACTTCGTCGAGGTTCTGACCAACTGGTACATCCGGCGCTCCCGCGACCGCTTCTGGGTGGGCGTGACCGACGACCCGAACAGTCGCGACGCGTTCGACACGCTCTACACCGTGCTCGAGACGCTCACCCGCGTCGCCGCCCCCCTGTTGCCGCTGGTGGCGGAACAGGTGTGGAAGGGCTTGACCGGGGGGCGCAGTGTCCATCTCCAGGACTGGCCGGACGCGGACGCGTTCGCCCCGGCCACCGACATCCGCTCCGCGATGGATGCGGTGCGTGAGGTGTCGAGTGTGGCCAACGCCCTGCGCAAGCGCGAGGGCCGCCGGGTGCGTCTGCCGCTGGCGTCGCTCACCGTGGTCGTGCGCGACGCGCAGGCGCTCGCGCCGTTCGAAGCGATCCTGCGTGAGGAACTGAACGTCAAAGCGGTGGAGCTCGTCGAGCTCGACGAGGCCGTCGCCGCGCGCTACGGCATCAGCCGTCGACTGTCCGTCAACGCCCGCGCCGCCGGGCCTCGCCTCGGCAAGCGTGTCCAGCACGTCATCAAGGGCGCGAAGGCGGGCATCTGGGAGGAGCGCGACGGCGCGGTCGTCGTCGATGGGATCGCCCTCGAGCAGGGCGAGTACGACCTCACCCTCGAGGCGGGTGGTGTCGCCGACGGCGTCGCGATCGCGCTGCTCCCCGACGGCGGGTTCGTTCTGCTGGACACGGTGACCACCCCCGAGCTCGAGGCCGAGGGCCTCGCACGCGACATGATCCGCGCGGTGCAGGACACGCGCAAGGCCGCCGGGTTCGACGTCAGCGACCGCATCCGACTCGAACTCGTCTTCTCGGATCCCGCCGATCGCGCCGCGGTCGAGTCGGCGTTCGACGCCGCCGACGTCGCAGGGGAGACCCTCGCCGTCGCCTACGTCCTGGGGGATGCCCCGACGGAGGTGGGGGCGGAGTTCGAGAACACCGTCGCCGCGTCCACCTACGCCAACGCCGGTGCGGTCACCGTGCGTGTGTCGCGCGAAGGGGTCGACGCATGAGCGATCGCGAGAAGGCCGACGCCGTCTACGCGGCGCTGCTGGAGCGTGCCGGCGAACGCTGGGTCCAGCCACGTATCGACCGCACCCAGCGCGTGTTGGATCTGTTGGACGACCCCCAGCGGACCTACCGGGTCGTCCACATCACCGGCACCAACGGCAAGACGTCGACCGCGCGGGTGGTCGACGCGCTCGTGCGCGCGCACGGCCTGCGCACCGGGGTGTTCACGAGTCCGCACCTGGAGCGCTTCACCGAACGCATCCTCATCGACGGTGAGCCGATCGACGACGCGGCGGTCGTGTCGGCGTGGGAGGAGATCACGCCGTTCGTCGGGATGATCGACGCCGAGTTGGAGGCGGACGGACAGGATCCTTTGACGTTCTTCGAGCTGCTCACCGTGCTCGCCTTCGTCGCTTTCGCCGATGCGCCCGTCGATGTGGCGGTGGTCGAGGTCGGCATGGGAGGCTCCTGGGATTCCACGAACACCGCGGACGGTGACGTCGCGGTGGTCGCCCCCGTGGGGATCGACCATGCGGACCGGCTCGGCCGGACCCCGGCGGAGATCGCGACCGTCAAGGCGGGGATCATCAAGGACGGGGCGCTGGTCGTCTCCGCGCGTCAGGAGCCGGAGGTCGAAGCGGTCCTGCGGGCCACGGCCAACGAGCGCGGGGCCACGATCGCCTTCGAGGGGCGTGACTTCGGGCTCACCGACGCGCGTCTGGCCGTGGGAGGACAACAACTGACCGTCCAAGGTCTCGCCGGGCGGTACGACGAGGCCTACCTGCCCGTGTACGGCTCGCATCAGGGACGGAACGCCACCCTGGCGATCGCCGCGGTCGAGATGCTTCTCGGGGCGGGGGAGCGGGCGATCGCGCCGGAGGTCCTCACGGAGGCGTTGACGGTGGTCAGCACGCCCGGCCGACTCCAGCTCCTCGGAACCGATCCCACCGTCCTCGTCGACGCCGCCCACAACCCGCACGGCGCTGCAGCACTGGCCACGGCGTTGCGTGAATCTTTCGCGTTCGAGGAGTGGGGGCTCGTGCTCGGGGTCCTCGGCGACAAGGATGCGGCCGGGATCGTCGCCGCGCTCGCGCCCGTCGCCACGCGCGTGTTCGTCACGGCCCCTGATTCGGAGCGCGCGGGGGACCCGGATGCGCTGGCGGACCTCGTCGAGGCCGTCGGGCTCGATGTCACCGTCCACGGCGACGTCGCTGCGGCCTCCGGGGAGGCGCGCGCCTGGGCCGGCGAGTCGTCTCAGCGTGCCGTGGTGATCGCGGGATCGGTCGTGCTCGCCGGTGAGGCCATCGCGCTGTCGGTCGAAGAAGGCTGGAAGAGCGGAGCCGTCGATGACTGAACCGCGACGTCGCCGGGCCCGAGGGGCTGCGGAGTCCCTCGGGGCGGTGGTGCTCGGCTTCGAGTCGATCATCGTGTTCCTCGGGGGGTTGGCGGTCTTCGGGTTGCGGGTGCTGCCCGAGCCCATCCCGTCGTGGTGGGGCATCGTGGCGGGCAGCATCGTCGCGCTCGCGATGGTCGTGACCGCCGGACTGCTGGGTCACCGGGCGGGGATCGTCGTGGGATGGGCGCTTCAGGTCGTCGTCCTGCTCGGCGGATTCCTCGTCCCGGCGCTGTTCGTGGTGGGGCTCGTTTTCGGTGCGATGTGGGCGTATGCGACGATCAAGGGGGCGGCGTTGGACCGCCAGAACGCCGCGCGCGCCGCTGACGCGGAACCCACGAACGGAGACTGAATGGCCACCGAAGAAACCCTCGTCCTCGTCAAGCCCGACGGCGTCGCCCGCGGCCTGACCGGCGCCATCCTGGCCCGCATCGAGTCCAAGGGCTACGCGCTCGTGGATCTGCGCCTGGTCGAACCCGACCGCGAGCGTCTCGAGCGTCACTACGCCGAGCACGCCGGCAAGCCCTTCTACGAGCCCCTGCTGGAATTCATGATGTCGGGCCCCTCGGTGGCCATCCGCGTGGCGGGGAATCGTGTCATCGAGGGCTTCCGGTCCTTGGCCGGCACGACCGACCCGACGACGGCCGCTCCGGGGACCATCCGTGGCGACCTGGGTCGCGACTGGGGTCTGAAGGTGCAACAGAACCTCGTGCACGGATCGGACAGCCCCGAGTCGGCGGCGCGCGAGCTCGCCATCTGGTTCTGAGCCCTCGAGATCACAACGAGGCGCTGGCCCCGGGGCCGGCGCCTCGTTGTGTACGGGCGCTCAGCCGAAGAGCGTCTGGAAGATGTTCGGCAGGGCGTTCAGCTCGAGCTGGGCGAGCAGCACGACCACCGCGTAGCTGAGGATCGCCATCAGGGGGACCCAGGCCATGAGTCCCGCGGCCGCGCGGCGGATCCGGGCCGGCGCCGGGACCAGGCCCGACCGCAGGAGGTGGATCGTCACGGCGTAGAACGAGGGGATCGTCACCGCCCATGTCACCATGCACCAGGGGCACAGGGTGCCGAGCTCGAAGATGCTCTGGGTGATGAGCCACACGACGAATCCGAACGCGAACCCCATCCCCGCCCAGAAGCACCACCAGAACCAGCGGGCGAAGCGGGCGCCGGCGAGGATCGCCATACCGACCACGATCGGAGCGACCCAGCCGGTCAGCCCGAGGATCGGGTTGGAGAACCCGAAGACGCTTCCCTGCCAGGAGTCGAGGTTCGCGCTGCACTGGACCAGGACGCTGAAGTCGCACGACGCGGACGAGGTGGGGTCTGCGAGGCGTTCGAGCTTTTCAAGCGTGAGGCTGAAGGCGGCGAACCAGCCGACGACTCCGGCGATCACGAGCCAGACGGCCAGACCGGTGGGACGCGTGTGCGACGAGGGCGTTGCCATGATCTGAACCTTCTCACCGTCCGCTATGGGTCCGCTGTGGGGCCGCGCCGGCCACTCCGGCAGGGCGGTTCGCACATTATCCGGGCGAAAGTGCGATAATGAACGGCGATGCACGGCGGCCGCGCCGCCACGGGCATCGACAGAAGACTTCGGGCGATGAACGCCCTATCGCCGTCGCAGGCCCCGCCGGAGCGGGAACGACGGCAGACCGAGTGAGTTCGCGGAACGCCTCGTCCTCGGAGGACGAGCGGGACGCCAGAGATTTCGACGGGTGACGCGCGGTGTCACCCGCGGGGAGTACGCCAGAGATGGCCGATGGAAATGATGTACACGTCGAAGCCCAATCCGAGCCGGGGGTCGTTGCCGACCGGCTCGTAGAGACCGCCGAGGCGGGGGTGACATCCCCGACGGACGAGGCGATGCCCACCACCACGGCGGAAACGGAGGCGGAGGGCCCCGTGCCGTCGAAGGACGAGCCCGCCGCGGATATGGCCGCAGCGTCGGTTCCCGACGCCTCGGAGCGACCGTCCGACGACGAGCAGGCCGGCGCAGCCGCGGAACCGGTGCGTCCTGACGAGGCCGAGAACCTTTCGGTGGCCGGCGGATCGACCGAGCCGGCGGAGGCTGCGCAGCCCGACGCGACGCCGGAGTCGGAGAAGCCCGCTGAGCCGGAGGACGCCGCCGAGGTGGAGAAGCCCGCTGAGCCGAAGGACGCCGCCGAGGTGGAGAAGCCCGCCGAGGAGGAGAAGCCTGCTGAGCCGGAGGAGACGGCCGAGCCGGAGAAGCCCGCTGAGCCGGAGAAGCCGACGGCAGTCAGTCTCGGCCTTCTGCCGGAGCGGTTTGTTTCCGCGGTGTCCACCCAGCTCCACTTCTATGCGCCCGAGATCACGGTGCTTCCGGCGCGGGAAGAGAGTGAGCCGGAGCCGGATCGCGAGCAGTCCTCGGGCGGTTCGCGTCGCCGGGGACGCCGACGCGGGGCTTCGGGAGGTCAGGGCGAGAAGAACGACGCCCCGAACGACGAGGCGCCGCGATCGTCCGGTCGCAAGCGAGCCGTCGAAGTGGTCAACGAACCCCAGCGGATCAAGGGGTCCACGCGGCTCGAAGCGAAGAAACAACGTCGTCGCGACGGCCGCGAGGCGGGACGACGACGCGCGGTGGTCACCGAGGCCGAATTCCTCGCGCGCCGCGAAGCGGTGGACCGTGTGATGGTCGTGCGTTCGAAGAACGGGCGCGTGCAGATCGCGGTGCTCGAGGACGACGTCCTCGTCGAGCACTATGTCGCCCGCAACCAGGACTCCTCGCTCATCGGCAACGTCTACCTCGGGCGCGTGCAGAACGTGCTCCCCAGCATGGAGGCGGCGTTCGTCGACATCGGTCGCGGACGCAACGCGGTGCTGTACTCCGGAGAAGTCGACTGGGACGCGGTCGAGACGGGCAATCAGCCCCGCCGCATCGAGCTGGCGCTCAAGTCGGGTGACAAAGTGCTCGTGCAGGTCACGAAGGACCCGGTGGGCCACAAGGGCGCGCGTCTGACGAGCCAGATCTCGTTGCCGGGCCGCTATCTGGTCTACGTGCCGGGCGGCGCGATGAACGGCATCTCGCGCAAGCTCCCAGACACCGAGCGCGCCCGCCTGAAGAAGATCCTCAAAGAGGTCCTCCCCGAATCCTCCGGCGTCATCGTCCGCACGGCTGCGGAAGGGGCGACCGAGGAGCAGCTCACCCGCGACGTCAACCGTCTCACCACGCAGTGGGAGCACATCGGTCGCCAGGTCCAGTCGCAGCAGGCCCCGGCGCTGCTGCACTCCGAGCCCGACCTGCTCGTGAAGATCGTCCGCGACGTCTTCAACGAGGATTTCTCGAAGATGCTCATCCAGGGCGAGGACGCGCACCAGACGATCACCGCGTACCTCGAGGGTGTCGCGCCCGATCTGCTCGAACGTGTCGAGGCGTACGACGGCGAACGTGACCCGTTCGACAAGTTCCGGATCACCGAACAGATCGAGAAGGCGCTGGACCGCAAGGTGTGGTTGCCCTCGGGTGGTTCCCTCGTGATCGACCGCACCGAAGCGATGACCGTCGTCGACGTCAACACCGGCAAGTTCGTCGGTTCCGGTGGGAACCTCGAAGAGACCGTCACCAAGAACAACCTCGAGGCGGCCGAAGAGATCGTGCGCCAACTGCGGCTGCGCGACATCGGCGGGATCATCGTGGTGGACTTCATCGACATGGTCCTCGAGTCCAATCGGGATCTCGTGCTGCGTCGGCTCGTGGAATGTCTGAGCCGTGACCGCACCAAGCATCAGGTCGCCGAGGTGACCTCGCTCGGCCTCGTGCAGATGACACGCAAGAAGCTGGGGCTCGGGTTGCTCGAGACCTTCAGCGAGGCGTGCGAGGTCTGTGCCGGACGCGGCGTGATCGTGCACCACGACCCCGTCGTCAAGCACCGGTCGGCGGGATCCTCCTCCGGTGGTCGGCGCCAGCGCCAGAACAACAACAACGGGGGGTCCTCCAACGGCGGCGGCGCATCGAACAGCGCCCCGGCCGGCGGCACCCACACGATCACCGAAGGGGTCAAGTCGGCGCTTGCACAGATCGCCGCGTCGACGATCCATCCCTCCCAAGCCGAGGAGGCGGCGTCCGGCGACGTGCAGGTCGACGTCGTGCTGCCTGAGCCCAAGGACGGTCAGCCCGCCCCGAAGAACGCCGAGGGCGCCGAGGGCGCTGGGCGGGCCGAACCGTCCGAGCGGCCCAAGAAGTCGCGGCGCAAGAAGTCCGAGGGTGCACGGGGCCCCCGTACCGACAAGGACGTCCTGCTGGATTCCGTCCTCGAGGCGCTTCCCGAACCCAAGGCACCCGGCCAGGGGCGGAGCCGTCGACGGGTGACCACGGCAGCCCTCACGGGGACCCCGGTGAGTACCGTCACGCCGGAGACGCCCACCGACGACTGACTGCGCGCGACCGCCCGTGTGCGGGGGCTATCCGCCCCGGCGTTCGCGGGCGGTCACCCGCAGCCCCGATGCGATGAGCCGCCGTACGAGTTCGTGCCCGTCGACGGGCACGGCCCCCGCGGCAACGAGGTCGTCGTAGGACACATCGGGGACGTCGTAGTGGTCGCGGTCGAAGCCGCGGCGGGGAATCCCCTGCTCGGCGGCGAACCGGTGCAACTCGTCGAGGCTCGTGTCGCTGACCAGGTGTGACCACAGGCGACCGTGGGCGGGCCATCGCGGGTCGTCGATCAGGATGGCCATGACCACGATCCTACGACGCGCCGCGGCGGTGTCGCTTTGCGCGGGGGTCGGGCATACGGTAAAGTTTCCCTTTGGTGCGTTGCGTGCCGCAGCCTCATGGCGACACGCCGAGAGCATGGCTTCCGCACCGTTACCCGTCTTTCAAGACAACTGGAGCCGAACGCTCCCCAAGACGAAACAAGGTGTGAAGTGGTTTACGCAGTTGTGCGCGCCGGTGGTCGGCAGGAGAAGGTCGAGGTCGGCTCGATCGTCGTTCTCGATCGTCTCGCCGCGGAGATCGGCGACGAGGTCACCCTCCCGGCCGTCCTGTTCGTCGACGGCGACGCCGTCACGACCGACGCCGACAAGCTGGCGAAGGTCTCCGTGACCGCCGAGGTCGTCGGCGAGGAGCGCGGTCCGAAGATCGTGATCCAGAAGTTCAAGAACAAGACCGGCTACAAGAAGCGTCAGGGGCACCGTCAGGACCTCACGCGCCTCAAGATCACCGGCATCAAGTAACTCCAGGAAGAGAAGCTGAGATGGCACACAAGAAGGGCGCAAGCTCCACCCGAAACGGTCGTGACTCCAACGCACAGCGCCTCGGCGTGAAGCGCTTCGGTGGCCAGGTCGTCAACGCCGGCGAGATCATCGTCCGCCAGCGCGGCACCCACTTCCACCCCGGCGCCAACGTGGGCCGCGGTGGCGACGACACGCTGTTCGCCCTGGCCGGCGGCTCGGTGGAGTTCGGCAACAAGGGCGGCCGCAAGGTCGTCAACATCGTCGCAGCGGCGGAGTGATCCGAGGCTCGCGAGAAGTCTTCGATGAGGGGCGGGCTTCGGCTCGCCCCTCATCTGTATCCAGATCCTTAAGGGGAGAAACATGGTCACCTTCGTCGATCGGGTGACCCTTCACCTGCGCGCAGGAAAGGGCGGCAACGGCTGCGTCTCGGTCCGTCGCGAGAAGTTCAAGCCGCTCGCGGGCCCCGATGGCGGCAACGGCGGGAACGGGGGCGACATCGTCCTCGTCGCCGATCCGCAGGAGACGACGTTGCTGTCGTACCACCACTCACCGCACCGCACCGCCGACAACGGCGGCTTCGGGATGGGCGACAACCGTTCCGGCGCGGCGGGAGAGCATCGCGAGCTGCCCGTCCCCGTGGGGACGGTCGTGAAGTCACCGGACGGTGAGACCCTCGTCGACATGATCCATCCGGGCATGCGCTTCGTCGTCGCCCCGGGCGGACTCGGCGGACTGGGCAACGCCGCGCTGGCGTCCCCGAAGCGCAAGGCGCCGGGTTTCGCGCTGCTGGGCACGCTCGGCTGGGAGGGCGACGTCGTCCTCGAGCTGAAGACCGTCGCCGACGTCGCGTTGGTCGGCTTCCCGTCGGCCGGGAAGTCGAGCCTGATCGCGGCCGTCTCGGCCGCGCGTCCCAAGATCGCCGACTACCCCTTCACCACCCTCCATCCGAACCTCGGCGTCGTGCAGGCGGGGGACATCCGCTTCACGGTCGCCGACGTGCCCGGCCTCATCGAGGGTGCCAGTGAAGGCCGTGGACTGGGGTTGGAGTTCCTTCGCCACGTCGAGCGGTGCACCGCGCTGGTCCACGTCTTGGACTGCGCGACCCTGGATCCGGGCCGAGACCCCCTGAGTGACCTCGACGTGATCCTCGCCGAACTCGCCGCGTACCCGGTCGCCGAAGGGCAGGTGCCGCTGATCGAGCGCCCGCAGCTGGTCGCGCTGAACAAGCTCGATGTGCCCGAGGCGAAAGACCTTGCGGATCTGGTGCGCCCGGAGCTCGAGGCCCGCGGATTCACGGTGTTCGACATCTCGACCGTTGCGCGTGCGGGACTGCGTGAACTGACCTTCGCACTGGGGGAGATCATCGCGGAGCATCGTGCCGCCCAGGTCGACGACGGACCGCAGGAGCGGGTGGTCATCCGCCCGCGCGGTTCCGAGAAGGAGTTCACCGTGCGTGTCGAGGGCGGTACCTACGGCAACCTGTATCGCATCCTCGGTGCCAAACCGGAACGCTGGGTTCAGCAGACCGACTTCCGCAACGAGGAGGCGGTCGGATTCCTCGCGGACCGACTCGACAAGCTCGGCGTCGAGGATGAGTTGTTCCGCGCCGGCGCGACACCGGGGGCGACGGTGGTCATCGGCGGCGGCGACGGCGTCGTCTTCGACTGGCAGCCCTCCCTCAGCTCGGCCGCCGAACTGATGACGGCGCCCCGCGGGACCGACCCGCGTGTCGATCCGAGTTCGCGGCGGACGACCTCCGAGCGCCGCGAACGGTATCGCGAACGGATGGACGCCAAAGCCGAAGCCCGCGCCGATCTGGAGGCCGAGCGCCTCGCCACCGCGGGGTGGGACGAGGAGGACGAGGCGTGAGCATCGTCGATCGCGGCGACCTGGCCGGTGCCCGCCGTGTCGTGGTGAAGGTCGGGTCCTCGTCGATCAGCGGTGAGAACCGCGACAAGATCGCGCCGATCGTCCACGCGCTGGCACAGGCCCACGCCCGGGGCACGGAAGTCGTGCTGGTCTCGTCGGGGGCGATCGCCACCGGCATGCCGTACCTCGCGCTGGACGAGCGTCCCTCCGACCTCGCCACCCAACAAGCCGCGGCTGCGGTGGGGCAGAACGTGCTCATCTACCGGTATCAGGACGCGCTGCGTCCCTTCGGCGTCGTGGCCGGTCAGGTGCTTCTGACGGCGGGCGACCTGGAGCACGCGACACCGCGCTCCAACGCACGGCGCGCCATGGAACGTCTCCTGGGGCTGCGCATCCTCCCGATCGTGAACGAGAACGACACCGTCGCCACACACGAGATCCGCTTCGGCGACAACGACCGGCTCGCCGCACTCGTGGCACGGCTGCTCGGTGCCGATGCGCTCGTGCTGCTCAGCGACATCGAGTGTCTCTACACCCGACCCCCGAGTGAACCGGGCGCGCAGCCGATCGATCGGGTCGCATGGGACGACGACCTCGACGAGTTCGAGTTCGGCGCCACAGTGGTCAACAGTGTCGGAACGGGCGGCGCGGCGACCAAGGCCTCCGCCGCGAAGCTCGCCTCGGCGGCGGGAATCGGCGTACTCGTCACCAGTGCGGACCTCGTCTCCGAGGCCCTCGAAGGGCGAACGGTTGGAACCTGGTTCGAGCCCGACCCGTCCGCGGAGGCGACGATCGCCACCGGGACGGTGCGTGCGGCGTCGAGTCAGTAGGCTGGGATGATGACGATCGTGACGGAGACCTCCGCGCGCGGGCGCATGCGGCTGGCGAAGGAAGCCGGCCGTGGCGTCGGCCTTCTCGACGATGCGACCAAGGCCCGCGCCCTGTACGCCATCGCCGACGCGATCGACGCCGCCACGGATGAGATCGTCGCCGCCAATGCCGAAGACCTCGACCGTGGCGTCCGCAACGGACTGGCCGAGGGACTGCGCGACCGTCTCCGCCTGGACGCACCGCGGGTCGCCGCGCTCGCCTCGGCGGTGCGCGACGTCGCCGCCCTCCCGGACCCGGTCGGTCGAGTGCTCGAGACCCGCACGATCGGCGGAGGGATCGAACTGACCAAGGTCTCGGTGCCGTTCGGCGTCATCGGGGCCATCTACGAGGCCCGCCCGAATGTGACGGTCGACATCGCCGCCCTCGCGTTGCGCTCCGGCAACGCGGTGGTCTTGCGTGGCGGGACGGCCGCCGAGGCTACCAACGCCGCGCTGGTCGCGGCCATGCGGGGCGCCCTCGACGAGGTGGGCATCGACCCGGAAGCGATCCAGACCATCGACGCGTTCGGACGGGAGGGCGCCCGAGAGCTGATGACCGCGCGGGGCCTGATCGACCTCTTGGTCCCACGGGGGAGCGCGCAGCTGATCGAGACGGTCGTGACCGAATCGACCGTGCCGGTCATCGAGACCGGGGCCGGGGTCGTCCACATCGTCATCGACGCCTCCGCGCGCCCGGATTGGGCGCGGGAGATCGTCGTCAACGCGAAGGCGCAGCGTCCGAGTGTGTGCAACGCCGTCGAGACGGTGCTGGTCCATCGGGACGCGCTGGGGCTGGTTCCCGACCTGCTCGACGCGCTCGAGGAGGCCGGCGTGACCGTGCACGGCGACGAGACGATCCGCGGGCTTTCCCCGCGTGTGGTACCTGCGACCGACGAGGACTGGGCGACCGAACACCTCAGCCTCGACCTGTCGATGCGCGTCGTCGACGATCTCGACGCGGCCCTGGCGCACATCCGCACCTACTCCACGCACCACACCGAGTCGATCATCACCGAAGACAACGCGAACGCGGAGCGCTTCCTCGCGGAGGTGGACTCGGCGGCGGTGCTGCACAACGCCTCGACGCGTTTCACCGACGGGGGTGAGTTCGGCTTCGGTGCCGAGGTCGGTATCTCGACGCAGAAGCTCCACGCACGCGGGCCGATGGGGCTGCCGGAACTGACGAGCATCAAGTGGATCGGGCGAGGCGCGGGCCACGTCCGCAGCTGATCCCAAATAGACTGGACCGCGACCGGGCTGTCCGGTCCGACCCGGAACGGAGCACGAATGACACTGGCTGAGATCCTCGTCCTCGCGGCGGAAGAGACCGAGCATCACGGGAACGTGGCGCTCGAGACCTTCTGGTACGGCGCGGTGGCCCTGGCCGTCTTCGGTCTGCTGGCGCTCGTGACGGCGTCGTACCGCAACGTGGCCAACCGCCACTCCCACAAGGCGGAGGCCTACGCGAAGGCCCACGCGAACGACGTGCAGAAGGCGGGACACGGGCACTAGGCCCGCTGCATGTCCACGGCGCGAGCCCCCCGGATCGGGGTGATGGGTGGGACCTTCGATCCCATCCACCACGGTCACCTCGTGGCGGCGAGTGAAGTGGCGCAGTCCTTCGACCTGGATGAGGTCGTCTTCGTCCCCACCGGACGCCCCTGGCAGAAACAGAGCGTCACCCCCAGCGAGCACCGTTACCTGATGACGGTCATCGCCACGGCATCCAACCCCCGTTTCACCGTCAGCCGCGTCGACATCGACCGCGCCGGCCCGACGTACACGATCGACACGCTGAAGGATCTCCGGCGGGACCGCCCCGACGCGGAGCTGTTCTTCATCAGCGGTGCCGATGCGGTGGCGCAGATTCTCAGTTGGCGCGATCATGATGAACTGTGGCAACTTGCCCACTTCGTCGCGGTGTCGCGTCCCGGCCACGTGCTGAGCACGGAGGGATTGCCGACCGAGAACGTCAGCCAACTGGAGATCCCCGCCCTGTCGATCTCCTCGACGGACTGTCGAGACCGCGTTCATCGGGGTCACCCGGTGTGGTACCTCGTGCCTGACGGGGTTGTCCAATACATTGCGAAGCATCACCTCTACCGGAGCATGGAATGAGCACACCCGAGCACCCCGCGGACAAGCCGCTGACACGCCGTCAGCTGCGTGAGATCCGCAACACCGGCTCGACGCCCGTCGTGACACCCCCGGACGCCGACACCGATGCCGACCCTGAGTCACAGGAGGTCGCCTCCGAGCAGGTAGCCCCCGCCACGCCGCCCGCACCGCGCACGCCGAGACCGGCGCCGCCCGCGCAGGTCGCACCCGCCCCCGCGCCCGACGCCAGCGTCAACCTCGGCGAGGCGCCCCTGACGCGACGGCAGGCCCGTCAGCAGGAGAAGATCCGCACCGCGTCGGTGCCGGTGATCACCCCGGAGGTGGCCGCGAAGCACGCCGCCGAGGCCCCGGCTGCGGCCGGACCCGCGTCGACCGGTGAAGGCGACGCCCCCGTGGCCGCACCGCCCGAGGAACACGCCGAGACGGATCCCGCGCCGACCTCGGACGGCGCCGGCGAGCAGACCATCGACGGCGCCGAAGCCCTCGCGGCGGCGGCCGACGAGGCGGAGCGCGACGCGGAGACCGAAGAGCGCCCCGTGGTCAACCCCGCACTCGGCGCAGGACTGCTGGCCGGTGGGACCGCGGAGGCGGCAGGGGAGCCGGCTTCGTTTGACCAGCTCCTCACCCGCTCCTCGAGCGGATCGATCAGCACTCCGAACGCGCTGATCATGTCCCAGACCCCGTCGACGCTCGCGTCGCCGGTCGCCTCCACGGGCGAGGTCATCCTGACCGGCTCGTACGACCTGCCCGAGGGGTACGGATCGACCGGGCATGCGAAGGGCACCGCCGACGGCAAAGAGGTCGACGCCGTCCTCGTCGACGGTGAGCTCCCCGCCCACTCGTCGCCGACCCCGATCGCGGCGAGTGCGGCGATCAGCACCCACAAGACCCCGGGCGACGTGATCAAGCCCCCGGCTCCGGAGAAGGGCGGTCGGCTGATGCTGACCCTGGCCATCACGGCGGGGGTCCTGGCGCTCGCGCTGGTCGGCGTGCTGATCATCGCCTTCGCGACGGGGACCATCTGATGCCGGCCACCGAGCAGTCGCGCGAGATGCTCCAGGTCGCGGCAGCCGCGGCGGATGCGACCGGCGGCGAAGACCTCGTCGCACTCGACGTCTCGGAACCGCTTCCGCTGGTCGACGTCTTCCTCGTCGTCACGGGACGCAGCGAGCGCAACGTGGCGGCGATCGCCGACGAGATCGAAGAGAAGCTGCTCGAGGTCGGGCACAAGCGGCTGCGGCGCGAGGGGCGCCAGGAGTCGCGGTGGATTCTGCTCGACTTCGGTGATCTCGTCGCCCACATCTTCCACGAGGAGGAACGGTCTTACTACGGGCTCGAACGTCTGTGGAAGGACTGCCCGGTCGTTCCGATCGAGCTCGCCGGTGCGCGCTCGGCGGACTGATTCGACGCCGTCGGACGCCACGCCCGGGTGTGCGTCCGAATTCGGACTCGGGCAGATCGTGTTGTAAGCTTGTCGAGTTGCCCGCGAGAGCGGAAGACGATCTGGGCCTGTGGCGCAGCTGGTAGCGCACCTGCATGGCATGCAGGGGGTCAGGGGTTCGAGTCCCCTCAGGTCCACACAGAAAGCCCCCGGGAGACCGGGG